>QZJT01000124.1 GCA_003597935.1 Phycisphaerales bacterium
CCGCGGCTTTTCAGCGGCGGAAAGATGGCCCGTCGCTGACGCTCGGGGTTCGGATGCGGAAAGATGGCCCGTCGCTGACGCTCGGGGTTCGGACAGGGTGGGCTTCAATGGGGCCGCGGCTTTTCTACGAGGGGGAGCCCTTCCGAACCCCAAGCGTCAGCGCGGGGCCGAACGCGCTCCAATGGGGCCGCGGCTCGCGAGCCGCGGAAGCACGTGCTCACGGTGCATCATCTGGACGGCGACAAGGCGCTTCAATGGGGCCGCGGCTCGCGAGCCGCGGAACCTGCCGCCCTCGCAAGTGTCGTAATGATAGCCACTTGCGCGGCTGCCCGCGAGCGTGGCGGCCTACCACGGCTCCGGCTGACCTTGGACATGCAGTACTGGATTCGTAAGTCTCGCATTTTCAAGGGTCTACGTTCACGCGAGCGTACCCGGCACCCGATACCGAGCAGGAAGGCCTGGAAGCGCGCGTCGAGCTTGCCGTGATCGTGCAGTTTCGCGGCCTGAACGATGGCGTCCGCGACCGCGGCGACGTCGCACGTATCAGCAAACGAACGTGCCCGATTGGCGACGGCGAGGGCGTGGTCGGCAAGCGCGACTGGACGCGACGTGGCGAAAGCCCGTTCGTCTTCGTCGTCGAAACCTGAATCGATGTCGCCTGGCAGCAGACCTGCCGCGCGCAGGGCGCGCTCGCTGATCCGCCGCCGGCTTCGGATTACGATGCCGCCAGCGGGGTGCTCGACGACTTCGACCCGCAACGCGCGCGAGGTTGTCGCAGTCACGAGAACGCGCAGCGTCGCCCAATCGCGGCCTGTCTGCCCCGCCTTCGTAGCGCTCCTGAGTTGGCGATGGAGGTTACGCAGCGCGGACTTGAGCCGATCGGCGGTGTCGGGCTCGCCCAGCCGTGCGTTGGTTTCGGAATCGCGCAACAGCGACAGGAGTTCCTCCCGCGCCGGCAGCAGCGGTTCATTCGCTTCGTTGCGCGGGTCGGGCCACGATCCCACGAGCGACGGCGAGAGTCGCAACACCAGCCGCCGCCGGGCGATCAGGTTGGCCTGCTCGGCGCGGTCGGCAGCGCGGGCGGCCCGCAGGCTGTCGGGCTTGCTGGAGTCCGGTTCTTCGAGGTTGGGGACATGTCCCAAAAGGCTCCAGCCGCCGGCTTGGGCGGGGATGACAACGACGTCGCCGGGGCGGAGGTCCTTCGGGTTGTTTGTCGCGTGCGTTTCGTTTCGCCCGTCGCGGCGCGGCGCGCCGCGCCAGCGGAGGTCGTGTCGGGCATGAGCGTCGCTTCTCTCACGGCCGTCATCGTCGCCATCGGCGCCAACCGCGGCCTGTTCGACATCGCCGCAGTCTTCCTCGCGCACCGCTTCGAGCTTGCTCTGTATCCACATGCGGACCAGGTGCAGCGGCACGGGCATGCACTCGGGTGACGACGGCGGGATGAGCGAGACGATTTCATGCCAGCGGTCGCGTCGTTCGTCCGGCAGGTCCGCACGCCAGCAGACACTGACCGTGGGGACGCCGCCGCTGGGCCTTCGCCGGTTTCCTTCACGCGAAGTGCGTCGAGCGGGACAATAGTGGATTCGCTACGGATGGCGCCCGGCTATGCTCCCTGAAACTCGACCGGCACGGTGCGGTCGGCTGCGGGGCCGGGGCGGAGCACGACGCGCCAGCGGCGCTCGTGGCCGTCGATGTACCGGACGACTTCTGCGTCGGCGCGCGGCAGTATGCGCGGTTCGTAGAGAATCAGGCGGCCACCGCCCGTCTGGGCGACGGGTAAGCACTGACGGTTCACGGGCAGTTCGATGCGGACCTCCGCCGAGTATCCGCGAGGTGCGGCTTCCGGAATGTCTGAACGGCTCGACATGGATCAGCGTGCCTCCCTGTACGCCCAGCGGCGCGGCCTGCGGATCGATCGCCGGCTCGGTTACACCAAGGATGGTACCGTCTTTTCGACGATCGTTGCGAAGCCGTACCTCCTCGACTTCGCCGACGCGTACCGTGATGAGTCTCCGGATTTCCCAGACGAGGTTATTGAGCACTGGCACGCGCAGAAGATCGAAGAACTCGGTGTCGAGCGCTGGGATCAGGCGCAATTGGTGTGGCGACGTTACGCGGTTCCTACGGCATCCACCTGCTCGACATGAACCCGGGAGACATCACGTTCGGTGAGGGCGACCCGTGAAACCGCCCGTTTCCGCGGTGCTGGCCGCGGCCCCATTGAAGCGTGATCTGGGGCGGTGAATGACGCTCACCGGGAGCGATTTCCGCGGCTTTCGGGCCGCGGCCCCATTGACCACCTCGCCCTCGCCGAACGGGGATTGACACTACCGCAGCAGCGCCTTCGGGTCCGCGCGACAAGTAAATACAAGTACGGCCGATCCGCGGTGCAAGACTTTCCGCCTTCGAGCGACCTATGATCTATGGACGACCCTCCGGGCCTGCGGCGTCGTCGGCAGTGCGTCGATTCTCGCTCGATCGCCCGTGGACTCGTCCGTTCTGGGGGGAACGCCCGGCCGAAGCCCGGCGAATCCGCCCCCCGGGAGGTAACGGTCCGCGTCGCCGTGGCATCATACTGAGTGAAGGTGCGCGGCGCGGACGACAGACGCGCGGCGCGGACGACAGACGCGCGCGTTGGACGCGACTGGAGCGGATGCGATGGATGCCGGAAGCAGGCATCATGGCTGCGACTCAATCGACGGCGGAATCGCCGCCGAGGCGGTTGTCGCAGCGGAGGCAGTTGTCGCACCCGAGGCGGTTGTCGCACCCGAGGCCGTTGTCGCCGCGGAGGCGGTCGTCGCCGCGGAGGCGGTCGTCGCAGCGGCCCGGACACGCCGCATCGACCTGGGCGGAACCGACGACGATCTCATCGGCGGGGCGGCCGCCCGCGCGGCAATCGACGCCGCTTGTCCGACGGCCGTCCTGGCGGGGCAACAGCCCCGACCGCTGGCGGCTCCTCCCGCCCGACTGGGCCCCTTCGAGATTCGCCGCAGGATCGGTTGCGGGGGAATGGGCACCGTCTACGAAGCCCAGCAGGACCACCCGCGGCGCGTCGTAGCGCTGAAAGTCATCTATGGCGGCGACTGGTCCGACCAGCGCGACGTGGAGCTGTTCCGCCGAGAAGCGCAGTCGCTGGCCCTTCTGAACCACCCGTGCGTCGGCGCCATCTACGAGTCCGGGTGCACAAACGACGGCTGGCACTATATCGCGATGGAACTGGTCCGTGGCGTTGCGCTGACGGAGTACGTGGCCCGCTCGGCCGTCTGCCGCGACGACCGGCTGCGGTTGTTCCGCCGCATCTGCCTGGCCGTACACCACGCGCACCAGCGCGGCGTGATCCATCGCGACCTGAAACCCTCGAACATCCTCGTGGACCGCGCAGGCCGGCCGAAGATCCTCGACTTCGGACTGGCGCGGCTGACCCATCGCGGCGCCGCTCCGGTGGCGGACCTCACGCAAGTGGGGCAGATCCGCGGGACGTTCGCCTACATGAGTCCCGAGCAGGCGGGCGGCGACCCGGCCGACGTGGACGAACGGACCGACGTCTATGCCCTCGGCGTGATCCTCTATGAACTGCTGACCGGGCGACGTCCGTATGAGCTGACCGGCCGGTCGGTGGCCCACGCGATCCGGACGATCTGCGACGGCGAGCCGGCGCGGCCGGGCGACGTCGACGAGGCACTGCGCGGCGATCTCGAGACGATCATCCTGACCGCCATGCACAAGTCACGGAACCAGCGCTATCCCTCCGCCCAGGCTCTGGCGGAGGACGTGCACCGCTTCCTGCTGCGCCGCCCGATCCTGGCCCGTCGGGTGTCGCCCCCCCCCGACCCGGGCGCGATCCGCCGCCGGCGCCGCGTCGGCGTGCTGGCGGGCGCGGTGCCGCTTCTGGCGCTGTGTGCGCTGGCCGTGTACCAGCAGCGGGTCGAGTCTGACACGCTCCGCGCGGAACGAGACGCGGCCGTGGCCGCCAGGATCGCCGCGGAGGTGCGGGCCGACGCAGCGTGGGTGCAGCTTCAACTCGACCGGGCGACGACGGGACGTTCCGCGGACGGCTCCTCGGTGAGCGCCGACAGCAGCGCGGGTCAGAGCGCGGGGGCTGCGAATCAACCGGTCGTACCCGCCTACTGACCGGGGTGTACGCGCGCCGCGTGCCCACAACGCTCGGCGTCGATTGGCTGTGTCGAGTCGCCACGTCGGCTGAAGCGTCGAATCGGGCCAACGCACGGTCCGGGTGAAGCTGCTTCGACACCCGGCCGTGCCGTATGCGCCGATCGCGCGTTTCGCGAGGCGCACCCGCCGCGCCCCGCTCGACGGAACCCATCGCTCTGACATCCTCTCCGCGGCCCGGCCGCCGTACCCGGCCGAGCGGCGGCCTGTCCGCAGCGTAACAGATTATAAAATAATAGGTTACAGCGTCAGTAGGCAGCGTTGGCACCCATGTGGGCACCTGCGACGGGCGATCAGCCCGCTGCCGGCCTGGCCTCTTCGTGCGGCCGCGGCCGGCCCGCAGTAGCCGCGCGGGCGATTGTCGGCTATAGTAGTATCATGCAATAGGCGCTGCTTCGTGACGATGGAGTTGGGCAAGGGCGCGGTCGCCCTCGTTCGTGACGAAGTGTCTGCCTGACGATCCCATCCCAAGCAGCGGGCCTGTATTTGCAAAGGAGTTAGCCTATGAAGCGTATCGTGGTTTCGACCGTGTGCGCTCTGGCTGCATTCGGCTTCGCCAATGTCGCCATTTACGCACAAGAGACGACCAAGCCCGAGAAGCCGAAGGCCGATGAGGTCAAGCTGGAGATCGGCAAGCCGGCGCCGGACTTCACGTTGAAGGACCTGGACGGCAAAGAGCACAAGCTGGCCGACCTGAAGGGCAAGATCGTCGTGCTCGAGTGGACCAACCACTCCTGCCCGGTGGTCCAGTACCATCAGAACAAGGCCCGCACCATGCAGGCGACGTACGACCGCTTCAAGAGCAAGGGCGTCGTCTGGCTGGCGATCGACTCCAGCTACTTCTGCGCTGAGCAGCGCGGTGAGATCGGCGCCTGGAAGAAGGACAACAAGATCGAGTATCCGATCCTGCTCGACGCCGACGGCAAGGTCGGACGCGCCTACGGCGCCAAGACCACGCCGCACATGTACGTGCTCGACAAGAATGGCCATCTGGCCTACGCCGGCGCCATCGACAGCGATCCGAAGATGAGCGGCAGCGACGAGACGAAGAACTACGTCGCCGACGCCGTCGACGCGTTGATGAAAGGCTCGACGATCGCCACCACCTGGACCGATTCGTACGGTTGCAGCGTGAAGTTCAAGAAGTAGGCGGACGGCGAGTCAGGCTGGCGCGGGTCGCCAGGAGACCCTTTGCGGCGGCCGGTCCCTCAGGGGCCGGTCGCCGCGTCTTTTGTTCGAGGCTCGGCTTCCCCGTTCGCGCCGTCCATCGGCAGATCGAGACGGATTTCGAACCAGCCGGGCGCCGGCACCGCCGCCTCGATATCCCCCCTCAATCGTTGAACCAACGTCCTGCACAGCGACAGCCCCAGGCCGCAGTGTCCGCCTTCCGCCCCGCGGGCCTCGTCGCCGCGCCAGAACCGGTCGAACACGCGCGGCAGATCGTCCGGCACCAGCCGGCAGCCGGTGTTGGCGATCGATACGCGCACTCGGCCGTCGTGCCCTGCGCCGCTGACGCGGATGTGACGTGGCGCCTCATCCGTCGCGCAGGTTTCGCCGCCGCCGTGGACGACCGCATTGTCGAACAGGTTGCCGAACACGACCCGCAGACTTTCCCGATCGGTCACGCACGGCAGCGGCGACTCGACGTCCCAGGCGACGTCGAAGCGCTTCTGTGCCGCCAGCGGTTCGGACGGGCGCCAGGCGTCGTGGAGCAGTTCGCCGACGTCGATCCGCTCGCAATGCTGCGTATCCAGGGCGGCGTCGGCCCGAGCCAGAGCCAACAGCCGGTCGATCATGCCTGCGGTCCGCCGGCAGACCGCAAGGGCATCGAGAAGCGCCTCGCGATAGGCCGAGGCCTCGCGCTGCCGCGACAGAGCGACCTCCAGCGTTGTGCGCAGCCCGGCCAGTGGGGTGCGCAGCTCGTGAGCGACGTTGGCCGTCATGGCACGCTCGCGGGCAAACGCCTCCGCCAGCCGGGCGAACAGCTCATTGAGGCGATCGACGACGACGATCATCTCGCCCGGAGTGTCCGCGCGGGACAGCCGCGTCGAAAGCCGCCCCGCGTCGACCGCGCCGATCTGCCCGGCCAGCCGGTTCAACGGACGCAGACCGACCGTCACCAGCCAGGCCAGCAGCCCCGTCGCCGCGATCACGGCCGCGCTGCCGACCGCCACAAGCAACAGCCTCAGTTCCGCCAGCGCTCTCTCGACGTCCAGCGTGTCCCGCCCGAGCGCCACGGTGAGCCGCACGTCCCGATCGCCGGCGCCCGCGGCGTCTTCGCGCCGCGGCGCAAACGTCATCACCGCCACGCGGCCGGGCCGGCCGTCGGGAAGCGTCCCGGCTTGCACCACCGCCCCCCCCGCCGAGCGCCCATCCGGCAGCAGGTCGGACCCGTCCAGCGACGGCGAGCGGTACAGCGCCTCGCCGCCCGATGACCAGACCTGGTAGTACTGGCAGCGCGCGCCGGGCAGGAACTCTCTCATCCCTGCCTCTTCGACCTCTGTATCGATCTCGTCGTCTTCGAGTTCGACGATGCGCGCCAGCGTTTCCAGCTTGTGCCGCAGACCGGTGTCGAACTCGCTGACCAGCGAGGAGCGCACGGCGTAGTAAAGCGTTCCCCCGGCCGCGCAGAGGATGACCGCAGACCCCGCCGCTGTGCCGACGATCAGCCTGCCGCGCAGCGTCATGCGTCACCTGCTTCCAGCACGTATCCCTGACCGCGGCGGGTGTGGATGAGCTTCGGCAGGCCCGGCCGCTCGATCTTCTTGCGAAGGTAACCCACGTAGACGTCGACCACGTTGCTCTCCGCGGGCGAGTCGAAGTCGTAGAGGTGTTCCCATATCTGGGTGCGGGTGACGACGTCGCCGGCCCGCAGGGCGAGGAACTCCAGCAGGGCGTACTCGCGGGCGGTCAGCTCGATGCGCTCGCGGCCGCGGCGGGCCGTCCGGGCGGCGGTGTCGAGTTCGAGGTCGCCGACGGTGATCCGCGGGTCACGGCGGTGGTAGCGGCGCCGGACCAGAGCCCTCACCCGGGCGAGCAACTCGGGGAAGGCGAAGGGTTTGACCAGGTAGTCGTCCGCGCCCAGGTTCAGCCCGTGAACGCGGTCCTGGATCGTATCGCGGGCGGTCAGCAGCAGGATCGGCGTCTGACGGCCCGTGCGCCGAAGTTGTGTTACGATTGACAGTCCGTCGCGGCCGGGCAGCATCACGTCGAGCACGACGCCGTCGTAATCGTTCGTCTTCGCGAACCAGAGCCCCTCTTCGCCGTCGGCCGAAGCATCGACGGCGTAGCCGGCCTCCTGAAGGCCCTGGCACAGGGACTTCCGCAGCGGCGCGTAGTCTTCAACAACCAGCAGACGCATCTCGACGGGACCCAGCGCTGAAAGGGCGGTACCAGACCTCAGAGCCCCGGCATTCATGCCGGGAGTTGTCCGCGCGGCGGTCACGTACTGTGAATCGCACCGGCAAGATGCCGGTGCCACACTCCTGGATTACCGGTTGAAAACCGGTGCCACACTGTCCATCCACCGGTTGAGAACCAGTGTCACACCTTACTCGAACGACTCGAGTTCCACCCGCTCGCCGGTTTCCTCGACCTCCTCGAGCACGACGCCGATGCCGGGGGCGTAGTACTTGAACTCGACGTGCCCCGGCTCCAGCGGGGTGTAATCGCGCGTCTTCAGGCAAGTATACTCGCTGCCGTCCGCCAGCGTCACGGAAACGCCCAACTCGACGACCAGGCCGATGTCTTCCGCCTCGCCCCTGTAGAATTCCTGATAGTACACGTCGCCTTCCTTCGGCGAGCTGAGCATGACGTACCCGGGGCTGGCGACCTCGCCCAGCCCCGCCACGTCCTTACCCGCCTCCCACGCGCCCTCATGCGTGATGTCGATCAGGTTGCCGGCGTCGTCGTAGTTGTAGTTGTCGACCTCCTCGCCCATGTACCAGACGTTGCCGTCGTCGTCCTGAGCGTACCAGTCGTGGGTGTCTTCGATGAGCACGTCGTCCAGGAACACGCGGTCGCGCACGACCACGCAGGTGACGCCCATCACCTCCCGCCGGTCTTCGAGCACTTCGACGATGATCGTCTCCACGCCGTCCTCGGTGTGGGCGCGATAGTTCCGCACCGCGCCGGGTACGAGCGGCAGATACGGGTTGTCGATCGCCGTCGGATCAGTGAAGTCGGCATCGGCGAACGCCGGCACGTCGTCGGGGACGATCTCGCCGTCCGGCGGAGGCGGCGTGACGGTACACCCGCCGGCCAGCATCAGCAACGTCGGGGCACTCAGCGTCCAGAGTACGGGTCGCTTCAACAAGGGTCGTCGTCCTTTCAGAATCAGGCGCAGCGCCGATCCGCTCCGCGCGCAAGGTCACATTGAGGAAGGGGTGTGCGCGGAACGCCGATTCGCCCCGCGCACCAGGGATATCCAGAGGGAAGACTCGCGGCGAAGCCGCGCCACAGGCTGCCCTGCGACGCGCGGCCGCGTCAGTCGTCGTCATCGCCGTCGTCGTCGTCTCCGTCGTCATCATCACCGCCGCTGATGACGCGGCCGGTGGGCGTGACCAGGATCTCGCGGTTGCGGCCGTTGATCTTCCCCTCGATCTCATAGAGGACGATCATTTTCTTTTCCACCACGACGGCGGCGCCGGCCCCGAACTGCCCGTCGATGGCGCTGCGCACGCCCGCCGGAGCGCCGGCGGCCGGGATGATCTGCTCGACTTCCAGCAGCGCCCCCTCGGCGGTCACGGCCGCCTCGTGGCTGACCCCATTGGCCTGCCATTCGGCTTCGTAGATGACCACGCCGCGCTCGACCTCGCGAGAGTAGTGCAGCACCGCGCCGTTTCCGGCCTGTTTCCGCAACACCGCCCGGGCGGCTTCGGGAACCTGGTCCTCGGGCACTTCGGCCTCATCGCCGTCATCGCCGTCATCGTCGTCGCCGTCGTCATCATCGCCGTCGTCGTCGCCCGCCAGGAGGGTCCCGTCTGCGGCCACGGCGATCTCGACTTCCCGCCCATTGACGAGCCACTCCGCCTCGTAGACTACCTGCCCGCCGCGCATCTCCTTTTCGATCTCGCGCACGGTGGCCCCGTTCGCCTCGCGCAGGATCGTGTCCCGGACGGCCTGCGGCAGGTCTTCCCACGCCACCCGCTCATCGGTGGGGTTCATCACCGCCCCGGCCAGCAACGCCGTCAGGCCCACCGCCCCGACCGTACAGAGCACGGCCTTCGTCCACGTCGTCATCCGCGTTTGCACCGCTCTCGTCCACGCTTTCACCCGAGTTTGCATCTGAGTGTCTCCAATCAGGACTCGCTGGCGGCCGACGCCGACCGCGCCATGCTCCATCGTAGCGTGCAGACATGAGAGCACGATGAGAGGGTCCCACGCCGACGAACCGGGTTCAAGTGGGCAGTCGGCTCATCCCCCGGCCCCGGGCATTCATGTCGGGAGTTCTTCGCAACGGTCACCGGTTGCGAACCGGTGCCACAACCCGAGCCCCGGCATTCATGTCGGGCGGCACGGGGGGTAACGCCTCGACCCCAATCGCGTTCATCCGTGTTCATCTGCGCCCATCCGCGGCTCATCCGGAGCCTATTCCCTGCGGCTCATCTCCGGCTCATCCGCGGTTCATTCCCGGCGGCGGCGGAAGCGCTCACGCGCTCTGCCGCGGCTTGGACGCGATGATCGCCACCGCCTCCAGATGGGCCTGATACCTGCGGAAGACCCGCCGCATGGCCAGCACCCGCCGGCGGGCTGCGCCGTCGCGCAGCGCGTTCCACGCGAACCGTGCCGCCCCCCGGACGCCTTCGTCGCGAATGAGCCGCCGCGGTTCCAGCAGGTGCATGGGCGCCTGCATTGTATGCGCGACGCGCAGTCCGCAGGATTCCAGCAGCTCGCGCCAGCCCGCCTCCGTAAGCGGCAGGACCGCGTGGTGAATCGCGTCGGTCAGCTCGCGGCGGACGCGCTCGGCCAGGTCCGGGTCGATGGTCTCGGGGGCGAGCACGATTTCGTGAATCCCGTAGCGGCCGCCGTCGCGCAGCAGGCGGGCTGCCTCCGCGACAACGTGCGATTTCACGCCCGGCGTCTGCATCGTCAGCATTGCCTCGCCGTACACGACGCTGGCACAGGCATCCGGCAGCCCGGTCGCCTGTGCCGCCCCGACCACGCAGCGCTGCGACGTGCCGTTCAGGCATCGCCGCACGCTCTCAGCGGCCGCCTCGTCGCGCTCGATGGCGACGTAGGAGCGGGGGCGGCGTTGAAGCGTCAGCCGGGCGGTCGCCCCCAGACCCGGCGCGAACTCGACCACGTCGTCATCCGGACCGATGTCGAGCCGGTCCAACATGCGGCCGGTCAGTTCGACTCCGCCCGGGCGCAGGACTTTCTTACCCAGCCGCGCCAGCACCCAATGGCCCGGCGCTTTTTCGATCCGGGTGGGTTGCTCCATGACGTCGTCTCACACGATTCCTGAGAATCCGGTACCTTCCAACTCACCCGTCGGCGCTTCGCCGAAAAGCCGCCTGGCCCGGACTGAGTGCTTTCTGCATTCGTTATTCGTTATTCGACATTCGACATTCGACATTCCTGACGGGCGCAATCATGGGCGCTTATGCCGGGCTTGCGATCGCCTCGATCGCCGCGTCGCGGTCTTCCCTCAGCGACCAGCCGGTCTTCAGTCCCAGCACGAACCATCCCAGGGCGAGGGCGCCGCTGGCGAACACTGTGTCGCCGATGACGCGCAGCCAGCGGAGCGTGTCCATCAGCGGCGTCTGCAGGAACTCGGCCGAGCGGGCATACCACAGCCCCTTCTCCACGCTCGCCCACGCCTGCATCAGGCCCACCGGCAGCAGGCTCAGCAGCACCATCAGCAAGAGGCCGACATTGATTGACCAGAAGGCGTAGGCCAACGCTCCAGTGCGCCAGACGCGTCGCGTGGCCAGCCCCTTGAGGCAGAACAGCATCAGGCCGACGCCCAACATGCCGTAGACGCCGAACAGCGCCGTGTGGCCGTGGACCGGCGTGGTGTTCAGACCCTGCATGTAGTACAGGGCGATGGGCGGATTGATGAAGAACCCGAACAGGCCGGCGCCCACCAGGTTCCAGAACGCCACCGCCACGAAGAAGTAGATCGGCCACTTGTAGGCCGATACCCACGAGCGCACTCGGCTGAGCGTCAGGTTTTCGTATGCCTCGAATCCTATGAGCACCAGCGGCACCACCTCCAGCGCGCTGAACGTCGCCCCCAGCGCCAGCACGGCCGTGGGCGTGCCCGTGAAATAAAGGTGATGGAACGTGCCGATGATCCCGCCGCTCAGGAAGATGGTGCTGGAGAAGATCACCGCCGAGGTGGCCGTCGACGAGCGCAGCAGGCCCATCCGCGTGAACAGGAACGCGATGGCCACCGTGGCGAAGACCTCGAAGAACCCCTCGACCCACAGGTGAACGACCCACCAGCGCCAGTACTCGATAACCGCCAGGTTAGTGCGCCGGCCCCACATGAGGCCCGCGCCGTAGAACAGCGCGATCGCAGTCGAGGCGATCAGGAACATGGCCAGCAGCGAGCGGTTGTCGCGCGCGTGGCGCAGGGCCGGCCACATCGCCCGCGCCATGAGGAAGAGCCACAGGAACAGGCCGATGAAGAGGAAGATCTGCCAGAACCGTCCCAGGTCGACGTATTCCAGTCCCTGGTGGCCCAGCCACAAGTTGGTGATCAGGCCCAGTTTCTGCTGCACGCCCAGCCATTGGCCCGCCATCGAGCCGACCACGATGACCAGCAGACACACGAACAACACGTTGACGCCCAGCCGTTGGAGCTTCGGCTCATAGCCGGATACCGCCGGGGCCAGGAACAACCCCGTCGCCAGCCAGGCGGTGGCGATCCAGAAGATGCCCAGTTGGGTGTGCCAGGTGCGCGTGACCGCATACGGGAGGATCTCGGCCAGCGGAATCCCATAGAATCCGCTGCCCTCGACGCCGTAGTGGGCCGTGACCGCGCCGAGCCCGATCTGGGCCACGATCAGAGCCGCGACGACCCAGAAGTATTTCAGCGTGGCCCGCATGGACGGGGTAGGGTCGAGTGCCAGCAGCGGGTCCCGCTCCGGCGGGTCGCTCTCTTCTTCGGGCTTGGCCCGCTGCACGGCGAAATACCACGTTAGCGCACCGATCCCGGCCAGCAGCATCACGAAGCTGACGACCGACCAGACGACGATGGAACCGGTGGGGCGATTGGCGATGAGGCTCTCGGCCGGCCAGTTCTGGGTGTAGGTGATGTCGGAGCCGGGGCGGTTGGTGGCGCAGGCCCACGAGGTCCAGAAAAAGAAAGCGTTGAGCATCGCCCGCCGCTCGGCCGACGGGATCGCGCCGCTCGGAATCGCGTACGCGTCGCGCAGGTCAACGAGCGCCGGGTCGTCGCTGAAGAGCGCATTGTAGTGTCCACCCACCTCGGCGATGGCCTCGGCCCGCAGGCTCGACACCCGCAGGTCGCCGGTGGCCGCGTCGAACGTGTTGGTGCGCAGCTCGGCCTGAAGCCGGGCCTGCAGCGCCGCCTGCGTCTCCGATGGAAGGTCGTCGAAGGGTCGGGCGTGGTCCGTCTGCGCCCACTGGTCGAGCAGCCAGACAGCCTCCCGATGGAGCCAGTCGGCCGACCAGTCCGGGGCCACGTACGCGCCGTGACCCCAGATCGACCCGACCTCCTGCCCGCCCATCGACTGCCAGACGTGCCGCCCGCTTTCTATTTGTGCCCGCGTGAACAGCACCCGCCCGTCGTCGCTGACGACCCGATCCGGTATCGGCGGTGCCATTCTGTAAATCTCTACGCCATAATAGCTTAATACAGCGAAGGAGGCCGCGATGACGATCCCCAACCCCCACCAGAGCCGCTTGGCATTCATCTGACTTCCGCTCCGACACGAAACAGTGTTATCTGGACCCATAAATCCACTTTACTGATCGAAGTCTACCGGGTATAATTTGGATGTCAAGGCCCAAATAGCCTTTTTTGGAGATTACATGATATCCCCCACCGCCGAATACGCCCTCCGGGCCGTGGTGGCCGTGGCCCAGGGTCGGGGCCAGGTCATGGTGACGCCGTCGATCGCCGAGGTGACGCGGGTGCCCCCGGGCTATCTACCCAAGGTCTTGCAGATGCTCAAGAAGGCCGGCCTCTTGGAATCCAAGCGCGGGCTGGGCGGCGGCTTCACGCTGAGCCGGCCGGTTGAGGATATCAGCGTGCTGGAGGTCGTCAACGCGGTAGAGCCGGTCAAGCGGATCGAGAGCTGTCCGCTTCGGCTCGAATCGCACGGGACGAACCTGTGTCCGCTGCACAAGCGGCTGGACGAGGCGGCCGAGATGGTCGAACGGGCCTTCGCCTCGACCGCCATCTCTGACCTGCTGGACGTGCCCGGACGCAGCACGCCGCTGTGCCACGCGACCGCGCCGGTGACGTTGACCACAGCGTCGGACGGCCGCCCGCCCGAGGAGAGTGGACGTTCCGCGGGCCAAATCTGGGGCGAGTGACCACGCCGGCCGTGAGCGTCTTGCCCTGGGGAGAGGCAAAGGACGAAGGCGTTGCGGCCGGCGACGGATGCGGGCGGTTCAACACCCCCACCGCAGCCGCTTTTCCGCCTCTTTCCCGCACGGAACACGGACGGTACGCCCGTCGATCCTGTCCCGGAACATCCGGTAGTGCCTCTTGATTCTGGCGACGTATTCCGGGTCTTTCAGCAGCACGTTCTTGCACAGCTCCAGGAGGGCAGGGGCCAGCTTCGATTGACGGCTCAGGCGAGTGAGGGTGGGGCCGCACAACTCGTCAACCGCGGACTTACTGGGAACACTTAACCACCGCGTGTAGAATGCCCGTTTTTCCCAGCCATAGGCGATCACCGCCAGCGGCTCGCGGCTGCGCGGCGAGACCACCAGAAAGAAGACCCGCCGACAGTCGCAGTTTTTCTCGTCACAGTACGATTCCAGAAAACCGTACGTCCAGGCGGGAAGACCGAACTCCGATTCATTGAACACCCGGATCGAACGAGTTTCCTCCTCGGCCAGCTCGGGGAACAGGTTGTGGAGCAGCGTGTAGGACATGAGTACCTCCTTGCACAAGAACTGCGGACTCTGTTGCGAGCCTACACCGGACGCGGCGCGGATTCAAGGAAAAACCGGCGCCCTCCGCGGCGCACGGCGCGTTGCCGATGGCGATCGAAGCGGGCCGCTCTTCAGAACGGTATCTCTGCGTCGTCGCCGACCGGAACCACACCCACCTGACGATCGAACAGCACCTGCACCCGCCCCGGCGACAGGGCGTCGGGGCGGAACGTGAAGTCGGCGTGCTGTCGCAGGAAGCGCGAGGCGCCGCAGCCGGGAACCTGGCACTCGCGTTTGCCCTCTTTCGGGCAGGAACCGAAGGAACAGAGCCGGCCCAGGTATCGGTCGGTGCCCGGCTCCAACAGGAACATCTCGACCTGGTGGTGGGCCACGCCGATGTTGCGGGCGGCCTGCAACTCGTTCAGCGCCCGGCTCCGCGCCTTCTGGACACGCTTAAGATCGCTGACGTCGCTTACCCAGACGGCCAGGTCGACGTCGTGGCACTCGTGCCAGATGGCGATGCCCGCCCGTCGGAACTCGCGGAAGCGCGGCACTTCCTTCTCCAGCGGCGCGGCCACCGAGCCGAACAGCGCCACCTTCGTCACGGCCGGCAGCTTCGACAGTTCCCGCGCCACCCACACGGCCGCGGTGCGGAAGTCGTCGCGGCGGCGGAGCATCGCCTGGTTTTCGCTGGCGATCTCCTTCCTGCTCCGCGGTTGGTCGCGGGACTCGTCGTCGTCAACGAAGACGACGTCCAGCTCTTCGTCGTCGGCCACAACGTTGGGGTGGTCACCCTGCAACTCGCCGTCCGCTTCGTATTCGTCGTCTTCGTCGAACGAATCGTCGCCTCCGCAAAAAAGGCGCTCGGAGGCGCGAACGCCGGGGAGGGTCACGCGCCACGAGCCGCCGGGCCGGGGCGGCACGTGCGAAACCGCCGCGTCGTCCGCGTCGAGCGCCCCGTCCCACTCCACCAGGCGGGGAAACTCGTCCGACGATCGGCGAGGGTTCGGCGCCGCCTGACCGTCCGCGGCGGCGCCCTTGCGCCTCCGAGAACCGCGCTTCCCGGCCGGACCCGGGTCGATCACGCCGAATCGCTTCTCGTACATGTGGCGGATCCAGTCGCCCACCGGCTCCTTCCACCGCTGGCGGGGACTGGGGACGTTCTTGATGAGGCTGAGTGGGTTCAGCCCCAGTTCCTTCGCCATGCGCAGCGTCTCGGCGTTGAGCCGACACTTCCGTTTGGCCTCATCCCAGCGGGCGTCCTTCGTTGATTTGCGCTTCTTGGCCATCGCGTGCCAGACTCCGGCTGTACCCTGGGTGAAGCAGTGTACCGGAAGCGCCGTCGGACGTGCAACGTCCGGCGCCAATCGGCCCGATCGGAAGCGGGACCGGACCGGTCGCAGCCGGCGGCGCCGAGGGCCGGTCGTTGCACGCGGCCACACGCGCGAGTATGTATCCGCCGGACGACCGCGGCGCGCGGAGCGCGGCGGGCCGCGGCGAACACCCTGTCGGACAGAAGCACCGATGCGCAGCTCAGTGCCCACCTGGATGGCGATCGGAATGGTCATGACGTGGGGATGCTCATCGAACAGCGGCGGCCGTTTTCAGGATCCGGCGGCCGGGCATGAGCCGGAAGACGCGCTGGTCCGCAGCGCCCTGCGCGTCCACCAGTCGGCGATCGTGATCGACGGACACAACGACCTGCCCGGCGAGCTGCGCACGAAATCCGCGTCGGGCTTCGACGTCATCGACATCGCGCAGCCCCAGCCCTCGCTGCACACGGACATTCCGCGCCTGCGGGCCGGCGGCGTAGGGGCGCAGTTCTGGTCGGCCTATGTGCCGGTGTCCACCATCGAATCCGGCGGGGCGGCGCGTTTCGCCCTGGAGCAGATCGACCTCATCAAGCGGATGGCCGCGCGCTACCCGGATGCCTTCGAGATGGCGTACAGCGCCGCCGACGTCGAGCGGATCCACCGCCGCGGGCGGATCGCGTCGCTGATCGGCGTCGAAGGCGGTCACGCCATCGAGAACTCGCTGGGGGCGCTGCGGATGTTCTACGAGCTGGGGGCGCGCTACCTGACGCTGACGCACACGAAGTCGCTCGACTGGGCGGACTCGTGCAGCGACGAGCCGAAAAGCGGCGGGCTGTCGCCGTTCGGCGAGCAGGTGGTGCGCCAGATGAACCGGCTGGGCATGCTGGTGGATATTTCGCACGTGTCGGCGGACACCATGCGGGCGGTGCTGCGGGTGTCCGAGGCGCCGGTGATCGCGTCGCACTCGTCGGCATACGCGCTGGTGCCCCATCCGCGGAACGTGCCGGATGACGTGTTGACACTTATCGCCGGGAACGGAGGCGTGGTGATGGTGAACTTCTATCCGGTCTTCATCGCGGCGGAGGGGGGCGAGTTCTCGAAGGCCCGGACGGAGGCGCGGGCGTCGCTGCGGGCCCGGTACGAGGACGAAGAGGCGTTCAAAGCCGCCTACGACGCCTGGCAGCGCAAGCACCCCGAGCCGGCCGCGACGATCGACACGGTGGTGGACCACATCGACCATATCGTGAAGGTGGCCGGGGTCGATCACGTCGGACTCGGATCGGATTTCGACGGCGTGCCGAGCCTGCCGGCGGGGCTGGAGGACGTATCGAAGTTCCCCGCCCTCACCATCGAACTGCTGCGGCGCGGCTACACGGACGCGGACGTCAGGAAGATCCTGGGCGGGAACCTGCTGCGGGCGCTGCGCGAGGCGGAGCGGGTCGCGGCGGAGTTGGAAGGTTGAAGGTCGAAGGTTGGCAGGTTGGGAGGTTGCAGGTTGGAAGGTTGAAGGTTGGGAGGTTGCAGGTTGGAGGTTGCAGGTTGCGGGTTACAGGGGCGGAAGGTCGGTTGGCCAAGGGTCGAACGTCGAAGGTTGAAGGCCGAGGGGTCGGGGGTGACGGGGGAGACGGGGCGGAAGCGCACGGAACGCGAATGTGAATCCGCCACCGTTGCGTGGCGGGCGGGTAAAAGCTGGCGGCCCATCGGGCGGCTTCGATGGCGGTTCTGCGGCGGGGCGATTCGCTTTCCCGGGCTTTAAGGAACAGGCGCGTCGTCCCGCCTTTTGTTGCTCCCATAGCCGGACTTGGCAGGGTCCGGCGGCGCCGAGCGAGCGGGCGTCCGGCCCTTGAACTCGCCGCGGAGTTCGGCTACAGTTAGGGTGACGCATGAGCGCTACGTCGAAGATCGAGTGGACCGACGCGACGTGGAATCCCGTGCGGGGTTGCACCAAGGTCAGCCCGGGCTGCGCCCATTGCTACGCGGAGACGTTTGCCGAGCGCTTTCGGGGTGTCCGCGGCCACCCGTACGAGCAGGGCTTCGATCTTCGTCTGGTGCCCGAAAAACTCGGCGAGCCGCTGCGCTGGACGAAGCCGCGGATGATCTTCGTCAATTCGATGAGCGACCTGTTTCACGAGGACGTGCCCGACGAGTACATCCTTGCGTGCGTCAGCGTGATGGAAGCGGCCGACTGGCACACTTATCAGGTGCTGACGAAGCGTTCGCACCGCCTGCGCGACCTCCTCAGGGGGACGTTGGGCCGCGCCGCGCAGCTCCGGCACGTCTGGTGGGGCGTCAGCGTCGAAAACCGCAGGCACGGCATTCCGCGCATCGAGCACCTGCGTTCCGCGCCGGCCGCCGTTCGATTCCTGTCCATCGAGCCCTTACTCGAGGACGTAGGGCGGCTGGACCTGCGGGAGATCGACTGGGTGATCGTGGGCGGCGAGAGCGGCGCCGAAGCGCGGCCGATGAAACCCGAGTGGGTCGCCAGCGTCCGCGACCAATGTCGCCGGGCTGGCGTGCGTTTCTTCTTCAAGCAATGGGGCGGCGTGCGCAAGTGCGACACGGGCCGGGAACTGGACGGACGCACGCATGACGAAATGCCGGAACTGCTTCCGGGCAGGGCGGTTTCCCTCACTGTACGGCAGCGGGCGATCGCCTCGCTGCCGGCCTTGGCGGCTGGAACCGCTAAATGAACGAGTACGATCTCTACGCCGGGCGCGAGCAAACGCTTGTCAAGCACTACATCCTCGAGCACTATCTCGAACGGTTCGCCCACATCGTTGGAAGCACTTGGGATGATATCACGTACGTTGACTGCTTTGCCGGGCCGTGGAATGCGCGTTCAGACGAACACAGGGACAGTTCTTTCGCGCTGGCTCTGACACAGTTGAGGCAGGCGAGGAGGAATCCGGCGGATCTTAAGGCGGCGCGAAGTCGCCCACAATTGGAACTGAGGTGCTTCTTTCTCGAGCGGGACCCCGCCGCATTTGCCAGATTGCGGGGTCTTGCCAGCCGTGTAGCCGATGCCGAGATTGAATTAAGAAACGCTACCTTGGAACAGTCCATCGACGACATCCTCGCATTCGTAAGAAAGCGTCAGCGGGATGCGTTTGCACTTGTCTTCCTCGACCCGACGGGATGGACGGGTTTCGGACTCGACGTGATAGCGCCGCTGTTGAGGCACCAGCCCGGCGAGGTGCTGGTCAACTTCATGACAGGGTACACCGTGAGATTCGCCGAGCAGGCGGACGAGGCCATACGACGCAGCTTTGATCGTCTCTTCGGTCCGGTCGACTATCGCCGGCGTATTGCGCGACTGGCAGGGCAGGACCGAGAGGAAGAACTCGTCCATTGCTATGCTGACGCCATCGGTTGGACCGGCAGCTTTGATTACGTTTGCCCGGCAATCGTGCTGCTCCCGGAGAAAAATCGTACGCATTTTCACCTGTTGTACGCTACGCGTAACGCGCGGGGCGTGGAGGTGTTCAAACAGGTGGAGAAAAAGGCGATGGCGGCAATGGAGATGGCGCGGGCCGAAGCACGACGGCGATCACGTATACGATCGAGCCGTCAGGAGGAGCTATTCGCGGCACAGCAACTCCATGATAGTGCGTATTATGAATCTTTGCGTGACCGGCATACCGGCGCAGCCCGAGCGCAGGTTAAAAGTATTCTCGTAGAAGGTCGCACGGTGGACTACGACGATGTCTGGGCGGCGGCGCTCTCACACCCGCTCGTCTGGAAAAGCGACGTCGACGCCTGGATTGACGAATGGAAGAAGGCCGGGCGCGTCGAGTTGACAGGTCTGAAGCCACGCGAGCGTGTTCCAAAGCTCGATGCCGGTCATCAGCTCCTGTGGCGTAACCCATGAGTGATGTATACGGCGGTTACCTCTCCGGGCCCTCCTCCAGCTTCATACAATACCCCGCCCCGATGACCGTGTGGATCAGCCGGCGGTCGAAGCCGCGGTCGATCTTCCGCCGCAACATGCTGACGTAGACGTCGATGACGTTGCTGTCGCTGTCGAAGTTCATGTCCCAGACGTGCTCGCCGATCTGGGTGCGCGTCACCACGCGGCCGGGGTTGCGCATCAGGTATTCGAGCAGGGCGAATTCCTTGGCGGTCAGCTTGACGCCCTGTCCGGCCCGCGTCACCGTGCGGCGGACCAGGTCCAGCTCCACGTCGGCGAAGGTCAGCCGCGACGCCTCCCGCGCCTCGCCCCGTCTCAGCAGCGCCCGCAGCCGGGCGAGCAACTCGTCGAACTCGAACGGCTTGGTCAGATAGTCGTCGGCGCCGGCGTCCAGCCCCTGCACCTTGTCGCCGGTGCTCGACAGGGCGGTGAGCATCATGATCGGCGTGCTGACGCCGCGGCGGCGCAGGTTGCGGCAGACGCGCAGGCCGTCCTGGTCCGGCAGCATGACGTCCAGGACGATGGCGTCGTACGGCCGGGACGCCGCCATCTCCTCGCCCTCGTGCCCCCCCCCGGCCGTGTCCACCGCGTAGCCGTTCTCGACCAGCCCCTGGCGGATCACGCCGGCCATCTTCGGATTGTCTTCGACGACGAGTATCCGCACCCCTCAACCTCTCCACCTTCCAGCCTCCAACTTTCTAACCTTCCAACCTTCTAACTTTCCAACCTTCCAACCTTCCAACCTTCCAACCTTCCAACTTTCCAACCTTCTAACCTTCCAACCTGCAACCTTCCAACCCTACCCCAGGTCCACGTTGCCTCCGCTGAGAATGATTCCGACTCGGCGCGCGGGCGAATCGCGCGGGAACTGCGAACTCAGCACCGCCGCCACCGCCACCGCCGCGCTGGGCTCGATGACGATCTTCATCCGTTCCCAAACCAGCCGCATCGCGGCGCGAATCTCGTCGTCCGAGACAGTGATGATCCCCGCAACGTGGTCGCGGATGATAGGCCAGGTGTATTCCCCCAGGCTGGTGAGGAGCCCGTCCGCGATCGTGTTCGGCGCGGTCTGCGGGATGAGCCTTCCCGCCGCCAGCGACCGGGCGGCGTCGTCCGCCCCGGCCGGCTCGCCCGCGAAGACGCGGATCGCGGGGTCGATCCCGCGAGCCGCGATGCACGTGCCGCTGAGCAGCCCCCCCCCGCCCACCGGGGCCACGATCGCGTCGAGCTGAGGAACGGCTTCCAGCAGTTCGAGCGCGGCCGTGCCCTGGCCCGCGATGACGTGCGGGTGATCGAACGGCGGAATGAACGTCGCCCCGGTGCGTTCGGCCACCTCAGCCGCAACCCGCTCGCGGGCCGCCAGCGTCGGCTCGCACGGATAGACCGCCGCTCCGTACTCCTCGACCGCCCGTCGCTTCACCGCCGCGGCGCTTATCGGCATGACCACGTGGGCCGCGATCCCCTGCACCGACGCCGCCAGCGCCACCGCCTGGGCGTGGTTGCCCGAGCTGTGGGTGACGACGCCACGGCCGCAGGCCGCCTGCGGAAGCTGGAGGATGGCGTTGCAGGCCCCGCGGAACTTGAACGCCCCGACCTTTTGGAAGTTCTCGCACTTGAAGAAGAGCCGCCGCCCCGCGATCCGGTCGATCGATACGCACGTCAGCACCGGCGTGCGATGGACGAAGCGATGAATGCGCCCGTGGGCGCGGCGGACGTCCTCCAGCGTGGCGGCGTAACCGGACATGGGGTCATTGTCCGGCGGATCGCGAGACTGGCAACCGGGCGGCGCCGCCCGGCACCGCGCCCAGGCCGGGCTTGCGGCATCGTATCGGCCAATCCGCCCTGCTGAGCCGGGGCGGCCTTCGGACGCAACCAAACACAACCCGTCCAGATTCTCCCCCAAATCGGCAAAGAAGTTCAGCGGTCGATGTCTATTCCGTTGCAGAATTCCCTTGATCGGGGTGGCGAAGGACAGTATCGTAACCTTTGACTTGCGGCACACCGAACTCCAGTCGTCGTTTAGCCGCCTCCGACACTTGCGTGGTTCATTTCAGGAGACGTCAGTGATGACGATGCGAGTGACAGGACGAACCAAGCGCCCTCGGGGGAGTCGAAAAGGCGCCAAGGCACTGGCGGCCGCCACCGCGCTGGCCGGGGGCACCGAGGCCTACGCCGAAGCCATCCGGTTCGAGAACAACGGCGACTTTGAGTGGAGCGTGTGCGGCCAGAGCGTCGGCCTGGACGTCACGCTGCCGGCGGGGGCGCAGGACGGTCGGCCGGGCGCCAGCAGCTTCGAACAGTTCAGGCCCTGTCTGGACTGCCGGGCCCCCAGTGAGATCAGAATCGACGCCCCCATTTCCGGTTCGTTGGTCCTTGACGAGTGCCACGGATACGGTATCTTCGTCCATAAGTTCCCCCTGGGTCGGCGGATCGGTGAGGATCCGGGTAGACTCGAGTGGCGAAGTGCCGGGCCGGTGTATTGCGGCTACTATTGCGAAGAGTGGTATCCGCCGTCAACGGGTTACATCGGAATCCGATTCTCCGCCCCCGACGGCTTCCACTACGGGTGGATTCACGTGCGAACCAGCGACCCCGAACAACTTCATCTCGAAGCACTCGCATGGGGCTACGAGACCGAGCCCGATACGCAAATCCGCGCTGGCGACGGAGTCCCCCCCTGCACGGAAAACGAAAAGCTGCGACTGTCGTGCAAACCGGGCGGAACGCGGTTAAAGGTCATCATCAAGAAGGCCAAGCCAGAATCCTTCCTGACGCTGCGCCTGGACGGCAATCCAGACAGCGATCGGGTGGCCAGGGTCAACGCGCGCGGCAAGGTCAAGTGGGTCTTCGTCGAGGTCGGCCCCGGCGAGCACACGGTGGAAGTGCGCGAGTGTGGAATCCAACAGCAAATCACCTGCCCGCCGTAGGCCCCGCGTCCTCCTGATCGGCTGGGACGCCGCTGACTGGAAGATCATTACGCCGCTGGTCGAGCAGGGGCTGATGCCGAACATGGCCCGCTTCGTGGAGGAGGGGGTCATGGGCAACGTGGCCAGCCTGACGCCGATGCTGTCGCCCATGCTGTGGACGTCCATTGCGACGGGGAAGCTGGCCGACAAGCACCAAATCCTCGGCTTCGCCGAGCCGGACGCTTCCGGCGGCGTGCGGCCGGTCAGCAGCCTGGCCCGCCGGTGCCGGGCGATCTGGAACATCCTGTCCGACCGGGGGCTGAAAGCCGGGGCGATCAACTGGTTCGCCAGCCACCCGGCCGAGCGCATCAACGGCTTCGTCGTCACCGATCACTTCCCGCGCGCGGTAGCCCCCCCCGACGCAGCGTGGCCGCCGGTCCCGTTCAGCGTTCACCCGGCCGAGCTGCTCGACAAGGCATGCTCCCTGCGGATTCACCCGGGCGCGATATCGCGGCAGCAGGTGGAGTACTTCATTCCGCGCCTCGATGAGTTCGACGCCGCCAATGATGACCATGTCAAACAGCTTCGAACGCTCCTGGCCCAGTGCGGCACGGTCCACGCGGCCGCGACCTGGCTGATGCAGGAGCACGAGTGGGACTTCCTCGGCGTCTACTACGACACCATCGACCGCGTCGGCCACGCCTTCATGGAGTTCCACCCGCCGCGCAGGGAGCAGGTCGACGCCGGGGAATTCGAGCGCTTCAAGGACGTGGTCACCGCCTGCTACCGCTTTTACGACATGATGCTGGGTCGGCTGATGGACCTGGCGGGCGAGGACACCACCGTCATCATCGTCAGCGACCACGGCTTCCAGAGCGATCACCTTCGCCCCGAAGGCTCCAGCCGCATCGACAAGGGCCAGCCCGTCGCGTGGCACCGTCGCTACGGCGTGCTGGCGATGCACGGGCCGAACATGAAGAAGGACGAGCGGGTCTACGGCGCCTCGCTGCTGGACATCACGCCGACGATCCTCATGCTGCTGGGCCTGCCGGTGGCGGCGGACATGGACGGCAAGCCACTGACGCAAGTCATCGACGCCGAACCGGGCAGCGTCACGCTCGAAACGATCGACACGTACGAGACCGGCGAGCCGATCGAAACAAGCTCCAACGAGACGGCGGAGGCGCTGGTGGAAGCGCAAATGCTGGAGCACTTGGCCGACCTGGGATACATCGAAAACGCCAGCGTCGAGAACATCCGGCTGGACCGTTATCGCAACCTGGGCCAGGTCTACGCCTCGACCGGCCGCGATGAACTGGCCATGGAACAGTTCCACCAGGCGCTGGCCCGCAAGCCGGACGATGTGGCCTCCAAGGTCGCGATCGCCTCGTGCCTGCTGAACCTGGGCCGCTTCGACGAGGGCGAGGCGCTGATACGCGAGGTCATCGGCGACAACAAGGATGCCCCATGGGCGAACCTGTACCTGGGCCGCATAGCGCTCAACCGCGGTCAGGTCGACGCGGCCCTCGATCACTTCAAACGCGCCGAGAGGAGCGAACCGGCAAACCCGGTCATACACAATCAGATCGCCGTCTCATACATGCACCAGGCTCGCTGGAAGGACGCGATGCGATCCTTCGAGCGCGCGCTCGACATCGACAGTGAAAACGCCGAAGCCTACGACGGGCTGGGCGTGTGCCTGCGGCAGTTGGGCCGCCCGGCGCAGGCGGTGGAGAAGCACATGCGGTCGATCGCCCTTCTCCACGGCCGGCCCCAGGTCCATTTCCATCTCGGCCTGGCGCTGGCCGAGGTCGGCCGACTCGACTGGGCCATCCGCGCCTTCCACGTCGCCTTGGAACTCGCCCCCGACATGGCCGCGGCCCACCGCTGTCTGGCCGAGCTGTACGAACGCGGCAAGAAAGACCCGGAAAAGGCGGAGGAGCATCGCGACGCGGCGGCACGAATCGACGGGAGCGCGTGAGATGTTCAGCGGATTCGACCTGGGAGCGCCCGAACTCGACCGGCGAGCGCCGTCAGATCCACGCCGTCTTCCTCTGATCCGCGTTCATCCGTGTTCATCTGCGGTTCATTCCCCTCCGCAACCGTCGATCGAGCAGCATATTTGGACCGCCGATGAACGCTGATAAACGCGGGGGCAGACGGAGCGAGTAGTCAGGATTGCGGCCCAGCGCATCATCATGGACCTTGACGACACGACCAACAAGCCGTACGGGCAGCGATTCCGCAACCTGGTTGTAAATCGCGGCGAATGAGGCGGTTGGGGCTGGAATTGGAGGGGTGACTCCCTCACTCCCTGCTCCCATCAAAGGTACCCCAGATCCTGCAAGCGCCGCTTGATCATTTCTTCCTCTTTCGCGGTGTACTCGGCCGATTCGACGCGGGGGATGCGGCCAAGGAGTTCGAGCGTGGCGGTCACTTGTTCGGCGGCGTTTTCGACGTCCAACTGGTCGGTGTTGAGCAGCACCTCCGGCTTGAGCGGTTCCTCGTAGGGGGCATTGATCCCGGCCACGTGCGCGATCTCGCCGCGCTGGGCCTTTTCGAACAGTTCGGCCGCGCCCCGCTTCATCACGACCTCCATCGGGCAGCGGCAGTAGACCTCGATGAAGGCGCCCACCTCGGCCCGGACCTTGTCTCGGGCGTCGCGGTATGGGGACACGGCGGTGACGACGGCCACGATGCCGTTGCGGTTCAGCAGGCGGCACTCATAGCCCAGCCGCAGCAGATTGGTCTCGATCTCCTCGCGGGTGAACCCCAGGTTGCGGTTGAGCTGCTGGCGGATGCGGCCGGAGTCGAGGACTTCCACCTTGAAGCCGCGGGCGCGGAGCGTGCGGGCCACGGCGTGTCCGATGGTGGACTTGCCCGACCCTGACAGCCCCGTGAACCAGATGGTGAATGCCGCGTCCACTTGTCACCAGGCGCCTACGCCGAGCACGGTCCGCCACCAGACGTACACGACCAGCAGCATCACGACAAACGCGCAGACCGTCAACCACCAGCCGAGCGTCACGACCTCGCGGACGCTGTAGTGGCCGGCGGCGAAGGCGATCGCATTGGGCGGCGAACTGACCGGCAGCAGGAACGACAGCCCCGTGGGCACCGTCACCACCAGGGTCATCATCACCGGGCGGATCCCCGTCATCTCGCCCAGGGCGAAGCCGATCGGCAACAGGATGGCCACCGCGGCCGCGTTGCTGATCGCCTCGGTCAGTGCCATCGCCACCAGCACCAGCAGTGCCAGCACCAGCCAGGAGGGCGTCTGCTGCGTGATGACCAGTCGGGAAAGCCACTCCATGGCGTGGGTCTCGGTCAGCGACTGCCCCAGCACCACCGCGCCGCCATAGAGGACGATGACGCCCCAGTTGACGTATCCCTGAATGGCGTTCCACTCGACGATCCGCAGCAGGAACAGCGACCCGGCCGCCAGGGCCGCGATGACGGCAATGCCGAAGGTCTTGCCGACCGCGATCCACGCCGCGATGGTGAGCACCGTCAGCCAGGCGAGCCGCCGCTCGCGCCCGGACATCGGCCCCAGCAGGCGCACGCGCTCGTCCAGCATCTGCGTCGCCGGGGTCACGTCGTCGACGTCGTCGGGCAGACGGACCCGCAGGATGACCGCGGCCGCCGCCGTCAACAGGACGACCAGCGGGATGCACGCGATCGCCCATTGCAGGAACTCGATCGTCTGGCCGGGATACTCCTTCTCCAGCAGGCTCAGCGCCAGCGGGCCTCTGCCCCCCCCCAGAATCGTGCCGCAGGACCCGATGATCGACCCCCAGGCCAGGGCCAGAAACAGCCGCTTGGCGTAGGCGTGCCCGCGCTCCAGCTTCATGGCGTCGACGATTTCGACCGCGATTGGGTAGATCATGGCGGCCACGCCGTAGGAGGGCATCCACAGCGCCAGGAATGCGGCGGACAGCAGCACGCCGTTGATCAGCCGGTGCGGCGTGCGGTCGAACCGCTGCAGGGCCAGCAGGGTGATGCGCTTGGACAAGCCCGTCGCGATCATGGCGGCCGCCAGCAGAAACACCCCCATGATGAAGAAGACCGCGCTGTTTCCGAAGAACGAGAAGACGGTGTCAGCCGGCAGCACGTTGAGCAGCGGCAGCAGCGCGATGACGAGCAGGCCGGAGGCCGGCAGCGGGATGATGCTGGTGAACCACAGCGCGACGGCGAGGATGAAGACGGCCACGCAGCGCTGGGCCGCGGCCGGGTGGAGCGAGACCGGCAGGCGGTCGGGCGTCACAAAGGTCGGCAGCAGGCACAGGGCCAGCGCCGCGGCCGCCGCGGCGATGACGATGGCGGCCTTGACGCGCGTCCTGTCCCAGCCACCCTTCAACTTCGACACCGCGTTCCGATCGATGGACGTCAGGAATCGTAGTGCAGCACGGAATGAAGGGGATATCGGCTCAGCTTGCGGCGGCCGTTGAGAAAGGTCAGTTCGATCAGCACGGCGATGCCGGCCACCACTCCGCCCAGCCGCTCGACCAGCCGCCCGCAGGCCGTCATCGTCCCCCCGGTGGCCAGCACGTCGTCCACCAGCAGCACCCGGTCGCCCGGCCGCAGGGCGTCGGCATGCATCTCCAGGCTGTCGGTGCCGTATTCGAGGTCATACTCTTCACGGTGGGCCTCATAGGGGAGTTTGCCGGGCTTGCGGATCGGGATGAACCCGGCCGAGAGGTGGCCGGCGATCGCCGTGCCGAAGATGAAGCCGCGCGATTCGGCGCTGGCGACGGCGTCGATCTTCATGCTGCGGAACGGCTGCGTCAGATACTCGATGGCCAGCGCCAGCCCGGCCGGGTCGCGCAGCAGCGGCGTGATGTCCTTGAACGCCACGCCGGGCTTGGGGAAATCCGGGATGTCGCGGATGAGGTCGCGCAGCTTGGTGATACGGATCGGTCCCGGCTCTTCCATGGTGATTCCTCCGGCGACCGGCCGGACCCCATCCATTCCTGAGACTGCGGGCGCCATCAAGGCTCCACGTCCGGGCGCTCGGCGTTGCCGTCGGCGTCCAGCGCCGTGCGGCGCGTCTCCATGGCCCGCTCGAAGAGCGCGTCGTTGGCCACGGGCGGCTGCGGCTGGAGGGTGAACTCGCGCTGCCGGGCGTCCACGATCTGTCCCGGCCACAGCACCTCGGCCACGAAGTCCAGCGGCGGGATCTGATACCAGGGCGGGCGCAGCGTCCAATGCGTGTTCAGCGTCGCGTACCCGTCCTTGCGGATGAGCACTTCGTAGTCGCCATACCAGGTGAAATCGACCGTCACCTCGGACCGGCCGACCTCCTCGTCGTTGAGGTAGACCAGGGCCCCGGCCGGCTGCGTGGTGATGGTCATCGTTCGGCGGACGCAGCCGGGCAGTGCGAGCAGGGCGAAAACAAGCACGATAGCCGTGATGCGGCCCGCGATGCATGGGCGCGCTCGCGCGCGACGCTCTGGTTTCGCAACATCCGACGTCAAAGGCGATACTCAGTGCCGGAACCTCCGGCTCCTGCGGTGGCCCGCCGAAAGCCGACGGGGTTCCGACAGGGGCAGTTGTAACGAACGCCGGCGAAGATTCAACGGTGTCACGCCGGACCTGCCCCGGTCAGGGGGGGTTGCGGATTTCGAAAACGTCCACCCAGCCGATATCGAAGATCCAGGGTGAGTGAAACCGGTGCTGGTGCGTCGTCGGGCAGGGGTTGAACTCTCCCTCCATGCGCGGCGACACGAGGATGATCCGCCGATAGCCGCAAGCGTCCGCCTTCGTGTCGTCAGACATGGCGTCTTCGAGCAACAGACACGCCGCGGAACGCTGCCTCATGTAGTACCGGACCTGGATGAACTCGCGGCGGGCCCAGTAGGGTGGCGTCCAGCCGATGGCGTCGAAAACGACCAGATCGTCCGGGCCGGCGTACAGGTCGACGATGGCCGCCGCGCGGCGTGCGTGCGGCGTGTGGATCGCGGGTGGGCGGAGCGTCAGGCCGACGATGGTCACGCCGGCCGCGACCGCCAGCCACGTGGTCCGTCGCGGGCACTGGCCGACGCCCAGCACGATCAACGCCACCACGCCGGGCGCGGCGATGCAACTGTAGCGGGCGTGGGTCAGCAGTTCCTTCCCGGTCGTCAGATCCACGGCCGTCAGGATCAGAATCGGCAGCAGCGCCCACACCGCGAAGGGAAGGGGCGCTCCCACCCGCCGCCGCCACAGCAGCACAGCGGGCTGGACGAGGATGGCCAGCCCGGCCAGCGCCTCGATCTCGATGTTCCAACTCGTCCAGTCGGGCAGCGGCCGCGCGATCGTCAGGCGCAGCGGCAGCGACGCCGCCCGCAGCAGCGTCCGGCGGACGTGATCCGGGGCGGTGTCCATCAGCCAGTCCTGGGCGCCGATGAAGTCGAGTTGGGCGGCGAGCGAAGGACCCCAGACCACCGCGAACAGCGCCGCCGAGGCCGCGACCGCCGCCAGCCACGCCCGCAGCAGCGAGCCGCGCCAGCGGATCACGGCGATCAGCACATGGCCGAACAGCGCCAGGGCCGCGAAATAGTGCGTCATCATCGCCGCCAGCAGGCAGGCGCCATACGAACAGGCCGCGATCCAGCGCCCGCGCCGCGTCAGGGTGCTCCACCTCCGCCCCATCACCTCAAACAGCCAGTAGGCCGTGCTGATCAGGGCGATGGACAGGGCATAGGGCCTGGCCTGCTGACCCGCGAGAATGTGCGCGTGGCTGATGGCCAGGATCCCGCCGATCACCAGACCGATACGTCCGGCGCCGTGCAGGCGGCACAGCAGCACGACGGGTACGATCGACAGGGCCGAAATCAGGATCGACGGCAGGCGCGTCGCCACGTCGCCGGCGCCCCAGAGTCGCCGCCACGCGTAGAGCAGGATGAAGTACACCGGCGGATGGCTGTCGTCGCGCATGCCGCGCCAGACGGCGGCGGCGGAGGATCCTGCGTCGAACGTGGTATGGTCGGCGACCTTTCGGAGGATTTGGCCGGCGGGCAGGGCCTCGAACTCGGCCCGCCGGCCGGCGGAATTGAGCAGCGAGTGGAGTTCGTCCAGCCAGTAGTCCTCCGTGTCGATGTTCCACGCCCGCACCGCCAGCGCGATGAGCAGGATCACGGCCAGCCACTGCCCGAATCGCCGAGCAGGCGGGCGGTGCGTCGCATCCGCGGCGGCGGCACGCGCGGTCGGTTGGGTCGGCTTACGGGCCACGGTCCGAGAGCAAAGGGCAACGCACGTCGGGCGTCAACCAGCCACCGGTGGATTGCCGCCTGCGCGGGGGCGCTCTACACTTTTCACCATGATCCAGCCGTTCAAACCGTTCGACCGGATGACCCCGGAGGACTACGCCGCCATCGGTTTCAAGTGCGGCCTGGAGGTCCACCAGCAGCTCGCCACCGACCGCAAGCTCTTCTGCCGTTGCCCGGCCGGACGCTACAGTCCGGAATACGACGCCGAGGTGCTGCGGCACATGCGGCCCACGCTATCCGAGCTGGGCGAATACGACGGCACCGCCCTGATGGAGAAGAAGACCCACAAGAACATCTTTTACCGCATCCACCACGCCACCGTCTGCACCTACGAGTTCGACGACACGCCGCCCTTCTTCCCGGATGAGCGGGCGATCGACATCGCCCTGGAGATCTGCCAACTTCTGAACCTGAACCTGGTGGGCGAGATGCACATCGCCCGCAAGCAATACCTGGACGGCTCGATCCCTACCGGCTTCCAGCGCACCGCCATCCTGGGCGTGCGCGGGTGTATCCCGTTCAAGGACCGGCGGATCGGGATCACGCAACTGTCCATCGAGGAAGATTCCTGCCGCGAAGTGTCGGACGTCGGCCACGACCGCGTGCTGCTGACCGACCGGCTGGGCATGCCGCTCATCGAGACCGTCACCGACCCGGACATGCGCACGCCGCAGGAAGCCGCCCAGGTGTGCGAACTCATCCGCCTGCTGTGCCGCAGCACGGGCAAGGTGCGGACCGGCTACGGCGCCTCGCGCGAAGACGTCAACGTCAGCGTCCGCGGCGGGACGCGCGTCGAGATCAAGGGCGTGCCCCAGATCAGCCGCATCCCGCTGCTGGTCTACAACGAAGCGATGCGGCAGTGGTCGCTGTTGAAGATCCGCGACCTCCTGAAGGAGCGAGGGATCACGCAGGAGACGGTGCGCTGGTCCACGCACGACGTCACGCGCGTGGCCGGGCGCAGTCACTACGCCCCCGTCCGCGAGGCCGTCAGCCGCGGTTATCGGGTCCGCTGCGTGGTGCTCAAGGGCTTCGCCGGCCTCCTGAGCCATCCGACGCAGGAGCACACCACCTTCGCCAAGGAGTTCTCCGACCGCGTGCGCGTCATCGCCTGCCTGACGCAGTTGCCGAACATCGTTCACTCCGACACCGCCACCGACACGCTCACGGTGCGCGACTGGAAGGAGCTGCGCCGCCGCACAGAGGCCGGCGACCACGACGCGCTGATCCTGGTGTGGGGCGACGACCGGGACACGAACACCGCCTGCAACGAGATCGTCATCCGCGCCACCGAGGCGACGCAGGGCGTCCCCCGCGACACGCGACAGGCGCTGAAGGACGGCACCACCGGCTTCGAACGCGTGCTGCCCGGGGCGGAACGCATGTATCCGGACACCGACCTGCCGCCCATGGCGATCACGCGGGAGCGCACTGAGCGCATCCGGGCGCACCTGCCGGAACGGATATGGGAGCGGCTGGCGCGGCTGGCCGGCCTTGGCATCCCGGCGGATTGCACACACCCGCTGAGCGTCTCACCGCGGCTGGCCCTGTTCGACCGCGTCGTGAACGAACTGAAGGTCAGCGCCACGCTGGCGGCGGTGGTGCTGGTGCAGCGATTCAAGGCGTTCCGCCGCGCCGGGCTGCCCGTCGATGCCCTGTCCGACGGCGCGGTGTTCGACGTATTCCGCGCCTACGCGGAGGGCGGCCTGACGCGCGAGGGGATCGTGCCGGCGCTGGTGGCGGCGCTGCGGCGCCTTCAAGGCGGCGGGACGGAGGAAACCGCCCCCGGTGTGGAACCCGCGGCAACGATGGTGTCGGTCGAACAGGCAGTGGCGGACGTAGTGTCCCACACCAATGGCCGCAGTTTCGCCAGCGCAGAGAAGCGCCGCCGCTGGCTGATGGGGCGATTGATGGATTCCCATCGCGGAAGGCTGGCCGGCGCGGACCTGGCGCGACTCCTGGCCCGTTCGTAACCGGGGCGGGGGCGCACGCGCGGACGACGGTCTGGCCGGCGCCGGCCAGACCGCGCCACGCGCTCTACCCCTCCGAAACCCGCTGCTTGCCGAGCTTGTCCAGTTCGTCGCGCAGCCGCGCCGCTTCCTCGAAGCGCTCCTCCGCGATCGCCGCCTTCAGCGCCTCGCGCATCATCGACACCGGATTGACCGACACCTGCCCGCCGATGCGGCTGCGCATCTGCTCCAGGATCTTGACCTCCTCGCACTCGTCGTAGAGTTCCGGATGGTCGGTCCCGTCGTAATAGGCGCGGATGGACATCAGCGCCCGGTTGACGTGGGCGAGCGCACTTTCCGCGTGCCCTTCACGTATGGCCTGGTGGGCGTTGCCACGCGCCTGCATCATCAGGATGTACGGCCGGAAGGCCTCCAGCCGGTTGCGTTCCTCTCCCTCGTCGGCGTGGTCGCGCAGAAAGTCGAGGATCGCCAGGTTGTGGCCGGTGTCGCGCACCACCCGGTCGAACTCCTCCAGCACGAAGCTGGCCACGTAGCGCCGGTAGTAGAGCGACGCCTCCTCGCGCAGATCGCGGCACTCCTCCGGCGTGATCGAGAACCCGATCACGGTTCCGTTGCGCCTCTCGTATTCCGCCATCCGCCGCTGCTGATAATCCAGGAGCGTGTCGCAGTCGTGCGGGCGGCCGCCGTCCGGCCGCCCGTCGACTTCCATCTGCATGATCCCCAGCTCCACGCGCTGCTGGATCTTGATCTCGCCCTGCTCGGTGCGGATCTTGCGAACCGATATCCGGTCCGGGTGATACGGCCAGTCTTTCAGCGATGCATCGAGATCGACAAAAGACATGTCTTCTCCCTCCGGTCACGTCCGATGCGGCGACTGGGTAGCTCTGCGTGGGTCTGCCCGAAGTCTACGATTCCAGACCGGCGCGGGAGCCGCAGCGGGCAAGCCGCCCCCCGTGTTTCGATCAAGTTCCCCATCCTGCCTTCCGTGCCCCCGCGCCTGCCGCGCGGCGGCTCGACGTTCGCGGACGATCGGCCCGACCGAGGCGGACAGCGCCGGATTGTGACCGGGGTGCGATGCCTCTATGTTCCTCCCGCGTGACGGATGGGTCTGAGAAAGTGGTGACCGGAACAGAGGATCAGCCGAGCCGGGCGGCGGTGGAGGCGTTTTTCCGGACGCCGCTGGCGGCGCGGCGGAACGCGGTCAAAGTGTGGCGGCCCGTGCCGCAGGGTCTGTGGACGACGCTGGATCGTCACGCGGACCTTGCCTGGTCGACCCGGCGCGAACGCGCGGCCGTGGCGGCCGTGGGCCTGTTGATCGTCGTGATCGCGCTCACCTCGGGATGGCGGCGAACGCTGGAATCGAAGGGACAGGTTCGAGAATTCCCGGCCTTCGGCGCCGGGTGTGTGGCGTGGCCGGGCGAGGCCACCGGCGCGGGCGGCGGTTCATCGCCGACGGTGACGGAGTTCGCGCCGGCCGGATGGTCCTATCGTCCCTGGCAGGCGGCCATGCCCCTCGCCTGGACCGTGTGCCCGCCCATCCTCGGCTGGCTGCTGGTTCGGGCCTTGTGGATCCCGGCCGCGACGCGGGGGCGCTTCCATCAACCGGCCGCGATGAACGCAGCGCGGCTGCTCAGCGGCGTGTACCTTTACGTCTACCTGATGATCGGCGCAGGCGCGTTCCTCAACGCCGTCCTGACGTGGCTGGCGCCGCAGGCGACGGACCGATGGCGCTGGTGGCTGTGGCTGTTTCTTTTCGGCGAGTCGTTCTTCGTGCCGGCCGTGACGTGGGTGCGGCTGGTACGGGCGGATCGGACGGGCGACGCGTTCGGCCCCAACCGTCGTGCGTGGGTGACGCTTTACGCCGGCCTGTGCGTGGCGATCCCGCTGGCCGGTATGGGATGGCACGTGGCGCGCTGAGGCGTCGGCAGGGAACTGAGCAGCGGTCGAGGGATAGAGCGAAGAAAACGGCCCGGACTGTCTCAGCCGGCGCAGATCGTCGGATCGGTCTACTCGCTCGATTCAGCCCCGACCTTGGCGTCCGCGTGCGATGCCTCCTCCGCAGGATGCGAGTCGTCGTGGTCGGGCAGCGATCGCTTCGCTTTCGCCTGCAACGTCTTGTCCTTGCGGTCGTCGGCGCTGCGGTCTATCTCGTCTTTCACCTCGCTGAGGCCCTTCTTGAACTCGACGATGCTCCTGCCGGCGGAACGGGCGATCTCGGGCAGCCGGCGGCCGAAGATCAACAGGGCCACCACGACGATGATCAACATCTCGAACGGGCCGGGCATTCCGATGGCGAGAATCAGTGGTGCAGGGTGCATAGGCGCCGCCTTTCGTGGGCCCGCGCGGACTACGGCCGCGCGTATCCTGGGCCGCTTCTATTGTACGACGGGTGGCCGGCTCGCGTCAAAGAAAGGGCGCCGGCGATCCACCACGCACGGCCGCGCCCGGCGCCGGCCGTTCTTGTCCAGCGCCGGCGAGACCCTAGAATCATCGTCTGAATGACCCCCTGTGCCGCAACGGCGGCGGCCCCGGACGGATTCCACCGCATGAACCAGCGACGTTTCCTCATCACCGGCGCCCTGCCCTACTCGAACGGACGCCTCCACGTCGGCCACGTCGCCGGCGCTTACCTGCCGGCCGACATCTACGTCCGCTACCTGCGGGCGGCCGGGGCGGACGTGCGGTTCATCTGCGGCAGCGACGACAACGGCGTGGCAGCACTGAAAACCGCCCGCGAGCAGGGGCGCTCGGTGGAGGAACTGACGGCGTTCTACAACCAGTCTCAGCGCCAGGCGTTCGCCGGGCTCGGCATCCGCTTCGACATCTACGGCGGGACGCACCAATCGGACTACGTCCGCCTGCACGAGCGGTTCAGCCAGGAGTTTTTTCTGAGGATTTACGAAAAGGGGCTGTTCACCAAGCGGACGTCCAGGCAGCTTTACGACGTGGAGGCGGGCCAGTTCCTGCCCGACCGGTTCGTGCGCGGCACCTGTCCCCACTGTGCCAGTGACAACGCCTACGGCGACCAGTGCGAGAACTGCGGCCGGGCGCTCGATCAGACCGAGCTGATCGATCCGGTCAGCGAGATGACCCGGACCCGGCCGGAGCTGCGCGAGACCCGTCACTGGTACCTGCGGCTGGACCAGCTCCAAGGCAGGCTGTCCGAGTGGCTGGCCGGCAAGAAGGATCCCGCCACGGCCGGGGCACACTGGCGGCCGGTGGTCATCAACCAGTCGCTGGGCCGCATCGAAGCGGAGGGCCTGCCCGAACGGGCGATGACGCGGGATCTGACCTGGGGCGTTCCCGTGCCCCTCGACGACCCGGACGCGCGCGGCAAGTCGCTCTACGTGTGGTTCGACGCCCCGATCGGTTACGTGTCGTTTACGGCGGCGCTGTGCCAGCGCGAGGGCGGCAGCGCCGAGGAGTACGCCGCGTGGTGGAAAGACCCGGATTGTAAAGTCGTTCACTTCATCGGCGAGGACAACATCGTCTTCCACGCCATCATCTGGCCGGCCATGATGCTGGCGACGCACGAGAGCGGCTCGGCTCAGGGGGCGGCCGGCGAGTATCAGCTTCCGCACAACGTGGTGGCCAATTCGTTCCTGAACATCCGGTTCCCGGGCAAAGACGAGGAGAAGATCAGCAAGACGCGCGGCACGGCCATCTGGATCGAGGACTATCTGCGCATCCTGCCCCCGGACCCGCTGCGCTATTACCTCACCGCCATCGCCCCGGAGTCGCAGCGGTCGACCTTCGACGTGGACGATTTTCTGGCCCGCAACAACGGCGAGCTGGGCAACGCGCTGGGCAACTTCTTCAACCGCTGCGTGTCGTTTGCGCACAAGTACTTCGACGGCCGGGTCCCGGACGCCGGCCGGCGCGACGCGGTGGACGCCGAGCAGTTGGGCCGCTGCGCCGCGGCCGTCCAGAAGGTGGCGGCGGAACTGGAGGCGTGCCACTTCAAGGCCGCCCAGGGAGAGATGATGGCGCTGGCACGCGCCGGCAACGCCTATTTCGATATCACCAAGCCGTTCATGTCGCGAAAGACGGACATGGCGGCGTGCGGACGGGCGATCAACGTGTGTTTGCAGACGGCGCGAACGCTGACGACTCTGATGGCGCCGTTCCTGCCGTTTTCGGCGGAAAAGGCGGCGAAGATGCTGGGGCTGGAAGGCCAGTTTTCGTCGGCGAACGCGGCGACCTCCCCGCGGATGCCGCGGCCCTACGAGTTGTGGGCCTCGGCGACGCAGGAACTCCCGCCCGGTCACCCATTGGGCGCGGCGGAAGTCCTGTTTCCGCGCATGGATGGGGCGGAGGTGTTCGGCGCGTAGGTGCAACGTATGCCCAGTCCGGAGCACCGATGCCTGTCGTGCTGCGCGAGCAAAGACACAGGCTGACAGACCCGTGCGCATTCACGGCAGCGACGTCCATGCTCATTGCCCGCCGGTCACGGGGACATCCAGAGTGTGCCGGGCGCATACCTGGTAATTCGCATCGAGTTCCGGGCCGACGAGCAGCAGCGCCTTGAGCCGGCGGGCGACTTCCGTGACGTACGTCACCTCCTCCATTCGCAGTGCCCGACTCAGCACGCGGTGCTCCCGGTAGCTCAGCCACTTCTTGATCACCGGATACCCGCCGATGGTCATCTGCCAGACGTCCTCGGGGACGTTCGCCCAGAAAACGCGTGAATTGAGAAAGACGTTCACCGCGCCCGCGTGTGCCCGATCGCGTTCGACCCGACCTTTGCCGCACATGACGGCATTCCTGGCGCCGCGGTAACCCCAGCCGGCGTCCACGTTGAGGTCATGGTCGGGGTCGATGATTCCGCCGTTGATTTTCATCGGCACGGCCACGTCGCGCAGCTCGGCGTCGAGGCGACCCGTCGTGACGCCGCGCACGGGCCTGTCCGGCAAGAGGAGATCGGCCACTCGCCGGCCAATATCGGCAGAAGCGCGGAGTATTTGAGGTTCGGCGGGAATCGGGATCCGCGGCCAGTCCTGCCGCAGCGCAGCGGCGTTCTCATCGCGGTACGCGGGGGACCAGAGGACGGCGAGGGCATGGTAGAAGATGGACTCGGCGATACGCAGGGCGTCCGCGGCCGCCGTGGGAGCGTGCGAGTGGAGTGAAATCCCGGCGGCGCTACACGCGGCTACCCAGGCGGCGGAATCGACGTTCGGCTCAGGGCGGTCCGGCGCCAGCGTACTCCGGTTCCGGACGGCGAGCGGGAAGAACTGCGACCACGGATCCTGCAGATGCAGATCGCCGAGTTTGTCGACAATGACGGGCTGATTGAAGTAGCCCTTTCGTGCAGTCTGTGATGCCGATAGGAACACATTGTCAGGCCAGAGTTGAGCTACGAAGTCCGGCCGCGCCCTGTTGAGCAGCTTGCTTCTCTCCTCCCAATAACACCACCAGTCATCGAACGGTCGGTAGGCCAGTCGCCGGATGCGCTGCGGATCCAGTGGATAGGAGCGCAGCATCACGCGACGGACGTGCGCTGCGTCGAAACCGGCCATGTCGGTGATCGCTCCCGGATTGGTTTCGCGCAGCACGGCATCATCGACGTTGGGGTCGAAGTACTCCTTCAATCGGCTTTCGAGTTCCTGCCGGTCCACTGTGATGAAGGCGGCGCCTCTGTTCTCATTCAACCCGCTGTAATGAACCGGAAACAGGTCGGCCAGCCGGGGCCATTTCTCGTACTCCGTCGGTTCGCCGAGCGCTCCGTTGACCAGGACCCACCGCATCGTCGCGCGGGGCGTCACGGACACGTAGTCCGGAGCGTCGTGCTCCGGGTGCGCCAGCGAATCTACGAGCTTGGCTCGTTTTTCGTTTCCGCGGCCCCAGAGATCACGGTACTTCACGAGCGCATGCGCGCTGAGCCGCGTCTTGCGGCCTCGGGATGGCCTGGTACGGACGAGCGTTGTAATGGCCGTGCCCACCTGAATGCCGATGCGATGCTCGTCCGTCGTGAACATCGACTCGTCTGGTTTGCCCTCGGGCGTGCGCTTGCCGGTCTTGTACTTATCTCCGTTGCAGTTGTCGATGATGATCCGGTCGAAGTTCGCCACCAGCTTCTCGCGCATGACCGGATGAGAGAGTCCTTCAAGCCAGGAGTAGTTGCTGATGTAACAGACGATTCCCCTTTCACCGACTTCGGCGATGCGTTTTTCCGCCAACCGAAAGAACCGGATGTACAGGTCGTCGAGCAACTGCTTGCGTACGCCCCAGTTTTCGTACAGCCCTTGCTTGTACGGTTCGACAAGGTCGGGTTCCTCATCCTCCGCCACACCGGCAAACCGGTTGTACGGAGGATTGCCCAGTATGACGAGGATGGGCACATCGTGCTTGACGCGGCGGGCGCGTTCGGCCTCCTTGGCCAATTCAGGAAAGAGCAGTTGCGACTTCGGCTCTTGCGGTGGCTCCCAGCCGGTCAGTGCATTGGTCAGATAGATCTCCGCCCGTTCATCCGCGGCAAGTTGAATGCCAAGATTCCGAAGCAATACGCCAAGTTGCAAATGGGCGACGACGTAGGGCGCGGGTAGGATCTCAAAGCCGAAGACGCGCGTGGTCAACGCCTTCTTCACGCCCGCCGCGGCCAGCGGACCGTGACCGTGCGCGGTAAGCGTCCGATGAATCGTCCGGGCGACCTCGACGATGTAGGATCCCGTCCCACAGGCCGGGTCGAGAACGTATACGTGTTCGTCCGCCAGACCGTCGGCGATGCCAAGCTCGGTACGCAACAACCGGTCGACGCGCGTCACCATGTAGTGGACGATCTCAGGCGGCGTGTACCATACGCCGAGTTCTTTTCGTAGCTCCGGATCGAAGGCTTCGAGGAAAGGCTCATAGAACAGAGTAATGGCGTGGTCGGCGTCGAACGAGGCGAAGAACTCGGGCTCGCTGACGCGGTTGAGGCTGGCGGTTGCCCATTCGAGCGGCTCGTCGAGGCCGAGATTGGCGAGCCGGCGCGGCCGGGCGATCTCTTCGTAGAGGTCGCCCATCAGCGGCAGGGCCAGGTGCTCACTGGCCTGCCGCCAGTCGAAGGCCCCAGACCCGCGCCGAACCTGACGCCACAGCATCCACCCTGAAAACAGCCCGTAGAAGAGCGTCTGCACAAGCGACGACCGAAAGAAAGCCGCGCCGGCGGTGCCCTCGAAGTGCAGGCCCAGCGCCTGCTCCATCGCCTCTTGCAGCGGCGCCAGCGCGCCGATCTCGTGGCGTTGCAGCCGGCGCTTCGCTTCCCGCGCGTGCCTGGCGAGATCGGCCGCCAGGTCGCGGGGGCGGGAAATCGGCGCCGAACGCGTGAGGACTCCCGCGAGGAAGTCGAGCAGGGTCTCGCTGTAGTCGCGGGCCGCGCCGCGGGGCGATTGGCGCCAGAATGAATCGGCGTCGGCGGCGAGCGTGAGGCGGGCCTCGACACGGGCGCGGCCGGCGTCGCCGCGGACGACCAGGAGGAAGTCACGGTAATTCGTCACCAGGACCGTCCCGTATCTTTGCCAGTAACGAGCGACCTGCGCTCCGTCCACGGTCAGCGGGACGTTCTGCTCGACGTCCTTCACCTCGACGGCGCAACGGAGGTTGCCGCTCTTGCGTTCGAACGCGCCAAAGTCCGGGTGCCCGCCCCCCTGGTCGGCGAGTTCAGCGATGACGTCAACTGGAGGTTCAAGCGTCCCCCCGACCGCCCCGAGCAGCGCCTCCAGGGCCGCGCGGTAGGACAATTCGGGCGTGCCATGACCGGCGCGATGAACGTCGTGCAATCGGCCGATGTACGCCTGAACCGGGCCCACCGATGGCTCCAAGAGGCGGCCTGCAGCGCCCGCGGCCGCGACGACGATCGGCCAGTGTAGGATTGCACGGGCGGATTTCCAACCGCGATCCGCCCCGCAGCCCCGCAGAGGGGTGTCAGGGGGTGCGTAACAGACACGGCGGATGTCCCCAAGACTACCCGAATTAGACCTACCGGACTGGGGCGACCGCTGTGTGGTCGGTAGACGCCGTTTCGAGGGAGACTCCGCGCGGGCTGAAGCCACGCGGCTCGCTCAGAGGAGCCGCCTGGTCTGTCACGCACCCGGTGTCGCGCGACCCGTGGCCCGGCCGTGAAACCGCGGCCCCGGCTTGCTATACTGGCTCTTCGATCGGCGGGCGCCGGCCGCGGCGGGGGTGTGCCGTGCCGCGGCGCGACGTTGCCGCCTGGGGTTCGCGCGATCCAGCTTCGGGGAGCACGTCATGATCGACAATGGCGCGGTTGGTGGAAGGAACGGCAGGGCGTCCGCCGGATGGCCGGCGATGCTCATCGTGTGTTTCGCGGCTCACGTGTTCGCCGCAACGCCTGCGTTCACCGCGGCCCCTGCGGCGCCGGCCGACGATGACGGCCTGACGCCGCAACTGCGGCGCGACATCTACGGAGGCATGAACGGCCCCACCGGCAGCGGCGTCGACCGGGACGTGATCATCGTTCACCGCAGCAAGCCGATCGTCTACTTCGGCATGTACCGCACCAGCATGATGACCGAGCCGGGCTGGGACCTGTACGCCCGCGCCGTCGACTGGGCCAACGGGTTCAAGGCGCCGGCGGACTCGAAGGTGTGGCTGGCCACCTACAACGGCACGCTCGACCCCGAGTACAGCGCCGAACGGGACGGCATCGCGGTGTACGGTTACCTCATCAACACGATGGGGTTCCCGCGGGAGAACGTCCACGTCGCTCATCAGAGCAGCATCGAGACGGGCAACTTCGACGGGTACGACATCGTGCTCTACGTCAACCTCTACCCGCGCGACGCCACCAACGTGTTGAACCAGGGCAAGCCGTTCGTGACCACCTCGCCCGGCGAGACGGACGAGCTGGGCATCGGCACCGGCGAGGGCACGATGCACGAGGTACGCGACAACGTCTACGTTCTCAACACGTCGCACCACATCACAAAGACGTATGAGCCGGGGCAGATGTTCCTGCAGGCCGGGATGTGGATGGACGCCTCCACCGCGGCCGGCGACGGCATCGTGCTGATCGCAGCCGACGACCGGCCGGCGACCTGCGGCGGCGGTGAAAAGCTCAAGGCCCGGTGCAAACGGGGCGGGAAACTCACCGCCAAGGTCAAGGGCGGCCTGCCGGACGCGGTGCTCACGGTGGCGCTGGACACCGGAGAGACGTCACAGATCAACATCAATGACAGGGGTAAGGGCAAGGCGAAGTTCAAGGACGTCGCCCCCGGCGAGCGCACCGTCACGCTGACCGAGTGCGGCCTGGAGGCGAAGACCGTTTGCCCGGAGTGATCCGGCCGGCGGGTTCCGATGTAGCGCGGGAGGATCTCTGGAAAGGGGTTTCTGCATGTTCTTCGATAGAATCGGGCCGATGGTGGCGCTGTCGTTTTTACTTGTGCTCGCAAGCGCTTCGGCCGCGCAGGCGGCGCCGCAGGGTTGTGAACCGGAATGGGTCACGACCCTCGGCAACCCCGGCATCGCCGACGGATACGTGGCGCCGATGCTGGCCTGGGATGACGGCAGCGGCGAACAACTCTACGTCGGCGGCAGTTTCAGCCGCGTCGGCGGCATCTCGGCCGAGTCGGTGGCCGCGTACGACCCCGATAGCCGTTCGTGGTCGCCGCTGGGACGGGGGCTGGCGTCCGGGTTCCTGACGGCGCTGACGCCGTTCGACGACGGCAACGGCGATCTGCTGATGGTCGGCGGGTTCTTCGCCAATGCCGAGGGGCTGCCCGGCACGTCGGGGCTGGCGGCGTGGAACGGCTCCACCTTCGCCTCGGTCGGGGGGGGGACGGACGGAAACGGGGCGGTCTGGTCGCTGGAGTCCTCCGACTATGACGGCACGAACAGGCTCTACATCGGCGGTGGGTTCGCGTCGTACGGCGGCGTTACCGCGTCGTGTATCGCGTCGTGGGACGGGCGGCGGGTGGCGCCGGTCGGCACGGGCCAGGGTGTGCAGGGTTCGTTCAACCCCTTCGTCACCGATATTCAGGCATGGGACGATGGCAACGGACCAGCGCTCTACATCGTGGGCCGTTATGACACCGTGGACGGCGTGGCGGCGCCCGTCTGCTCGCGGTTCAAGCACGGCGCCTGGGAGCGCGTCGGCGCCGGGCTGCGCGTTTCCAGCGGCTTGCGGCACGTCGAGACCATGACGCTGTACGATGACGGCAACGGCGAAGCGCTGTACGTGGCAGGAAGCCCGTTCATCATCAACGGCGTCGGCGGCGAGCACTCCGTGGCCAGATGGGACGGCAACACGTGGACGCCCGTCGGGCAGAACGTCGGCGGGCGGGTGACGAAGCTGATCGGCTGGGACGACGGCGACGGACCACGGCTCTACCTGGGCGGCACGGCCACGCCGGACATCCAGTATTTCGCCGTTTTGGACGGCAACACCTGGGTCCCCGCGGCCGGCGGCGTCTGGGATCCGCCCGTGCCGCCGTCGAACTTCCCCTCGGTGTTCGGCTTGGCCGAGTGGAACGGCGACCTGCTGGTAGGCGGCAACTTCACCAGGGTGGGGCCGGACAAGGTCACGTCGAACGGCATCGTCATGCGCACCACGTGCGCCAGCCCATGCACCGGCCGTGAAACGCTCGACATCACGTGCAAGCCGCGCGGCGGAGACGTGTACAACCTGGTTGCCAAGATCAAGCGCGGTCCGTCCGGCGGCAAGCTGACCGTGCGGGCCGACGGCGACCCGCGAACCGACCGGGTGGTGACGCTCGACAACAAGGGGAGGGGCAAGGCGAAGCTCAAGAAACTGGCGGGCCCGCAGCACGGCGTCGAGATCGTCGAGTGCGGTGTGTTGGTGCAGGTGCGCTGCCTGTGAGTCGGTCCCCAGACATGGGCTGGTGGCGCGCCTGCCCGCGGCCGGGCCGATCGTGTCACCGCGGTCCGGTGTGATTGCCGGCCAGCAGCGAGAAATCGGCCAGGTCCACGTCCCGGTCGCCGTCGAGATCGGCGTTGACGTTCTCGCCGCACTCGGGGGCTGGATCGCGCTGCGGACCGTTGGTGCAGGCGAAGAATGCGCGGTAGTCGTCGAGGTCGATGTCCCGGTCGCCGTCGAGGTCGCCGGCCATGCCGAACTCGACCTCGACCCCGGTGGCCGGCCCATTGGCGCGGCCGTCGCCCGGCGTCACCGTACACGAGACCACGTCACCGTCCCGGGCCGTAAACGCAACCAGGGCGTCCGACTGGCCGGCGCTGACGACGTCGCGCACCACCTCGCCGCCGACGCGCCACACGTAGCGATAACGAACGATGTCGTAGTCGAGGTCGTCCAACAGCACCGGCGAATCCAGTCGGCAGAACAGCACGTCGTCTTCGCGCGGAGCGGGTGGATCGAACCGGACTGTCACCGCCACCGGCGGACGGTTGAACTTCGGCGTGCGGCGCTGCCGCACCTCGATCGGCGCCCGCACCATCTCCTGCCCGTTGAACTCCACCAGAACGTGCCACGTGCCGGTGATCGTGTGCATGTCGGGGACGTCGTACTCCCACCAGAACCAGTACGACCGCCAGACCTCCTCATTGAAGAAGAACCACGCCGAATCGAGCGCCAGCGAGCCGTCCGGCCGGTAGAACCGCACGCGCCAGTCGCTTTCGACCGGCAGATTGACGCCCTTGAGCCAGAACCTGATCATAGGATCGTCCAAACCGATCTGGCCCGAGCGCGGCATCTCGAAGGGCAGACCGGGATGTCCGTCGAGGTCCACCTCGGTGGTTGCGAAGTCCATCAGGTGGAGGTCGTCGTGGTCGAGCGGCTCCTGATCTCGCCAGCCGCTCTCGCCCGGTCGGCAGGGTCCGGCGAAGACTTCCACGGGGACCTCGTCGTTCTGCGATTCGAAGTGCAGGTGAGGCCCGTAGCTGTTGCCGCTCGAACCCACCATGCCGATCTGCCGCCCGGCGGGCACGTCGTCGCCGACGCGGACGGCCACGCTGTTCTTCTTGAGATGGTAGTACCAGGTCCAGCGGCCCTGGCCGTGATCGAGCCCGACGATGTTGCCCTGCTCGCCGCCGTTGACGTTCTTGTCCGGATAGCCGTCCTGGGCGAAGATGACCCGCCCGGGCAGGACGGCGAACACGGGCACGCCCACGTCCTGCTCGCCGAAGCTGCGGATTTCGGTGTCGATGCCGGCGTGACCGTCGTAAGTGAACGGGCGACAGTCGAAGTCGTGGAATCCCGGCCCGCCGTCCAGATCTGCGAAGCCGCCGTTGAAGATGTCGCCGCGCAGACTGCCGGCCATCGGATAAAAGTCATAGAGTCGGGATTCGGCGGCCGCCTCGCCGCCTGCGCGTCCTGGCATCGCCGACGAAGCGCCGTCGGCTGCGGCCGCTGCCGCCGGTGCCCGCGCCGCGCTGACGGCCTGCCTGACGACTGACCGCAGCGTCGCCGGGACGCAACTCTGGTCGGCCGGTCCCACGGCGATGGGGCCGCCGCCCCTCAAGCCGCCCGCAAACCGGGCAGCCCCGTTCCGTCCACCAGCGTGTTCCACTGCCAGACGGTCACCGTCAACGCCGGCCGCGCCATCCCCGCCGCCGCCGGCGCCCAGCCACAGACACATGCCGATAACGCCCGTCACCAGGGTTTCGGAATTCATGGCGCAATCCCCTCTCCACGCGGCCGCTCAATGCCCATGCTAGCCTCACCCACGGCCGGATTCAACGGCGACCTACCGCGGGCGGGGACGCAACGTTGCGCTGGAACACCGGTGCGACGTATCGACGTTGCTCTGCGCTGGAGCTGCGAAGCGGGCGAGGGGCTGAACGCGCCACGCGAGCCGCACGTCGCGCGAAACGCGCGCTGCTTGTCGGCGGACCCGTAGAACGTTAGTCTCAAGGCGACGTCATCCGCTATGGTGCGAATCGGCGGAAGTCGGTGGTTCGCGCTGCCGGCGTGCTCTGCGTTTCGAGGCGGCGGATGTCGGTAGGCGGCGGATGTCGAGAGCCACCGGGATGTCGGCGGTTCGCGGCGGCGGCGTTGGCCACGCTTCGCGTCGGCGAAACTCGGTATTTCGCGGCAGCGAACAGACCGGCCGCGGGGGTGTAGCTCAGTCGGTAGAGCAACGGCCTTTTAAGCCGTAGGTCTTGGGTTCGAGTCCCAACGCCCTCATTTCGGCCACGCCGTCGTGCAGGCGCCTTGGATGCGGGGCGCAGGTTCAAGCCGCAACGTGGTCATTCTCGTGTCACGGCGGTGCAGGGACGTGGGTTGCTCTCCATGAGTTCGAGTCGCGGCGACCCGCTTCACGTTCGATGGTGAGCCGTCGCGGCCGTGAGGTTCAGTTGGGAGGAGACGCTATGGCCACCACGCGCACGCGACAGGCCAAGGTTCGGGGAGCTGCACCATCCGGGTCCGCGAAGGCCCGCAAGCCAGCCGGGAAACCGAGCGTCCGCGTCCTGACGCGCGCCCAGGTTCCCGCGGCCGTGAAGCGGATGGCCGCGCCCTCCGGTGCGGATCGGTTCGCGGCCGGTAAGGCTGTGATGCTCACGGCGGAGAGGGATCCCGCCCGCGTCTATCCGCACTTCGACGGCGTCGCCGCCCTGCTGGCGGGTGAGGGCAAGATCGTGCGGTGGAACGCGATGCAGATCCTCGCGGCGATGGCGGCGGTGGACGAGGAGCACAAGCTGGACGGCGTGCTGGACGCCTACCTGACCTTCACCTGCGGCCCCAACCTGGTGACCGCCGCCAACGCGATCCAGGGCGCCGGGCGGATCGCGGCCGCTCGGCCGGACCTGAAAGACCGGATCGTGTCGGACTTGCTGGGCGTCGAGAACGCGACCTATGGCACGGCCGAGTGCCGCAACGTGGCCATCGGGCAGGTGCTCACCGTCCTGGCAGCGCTCGGGCCGGACGTCTGTTGCCGGCCTGACGTGTCCGATTTCGTGCGCCGGCAGCAGAGCAACCCGCGGCCGGCCGTGGCGAAGCAGGCGAAGCGGATGGTGGCGAATCTCGACGGCGCGTAACCGCGACGGTACGGCCTGTTTCGTTGCGCGGCTCGCCCCGGTGACGAACCTCACGGGCGGCGCAGGAGTCCGCCGATCGAGTGAGCCACCCCTGCGGCAGCGGGTGCTGGGGGGCGGCTCAAGATCAAAACCGATTCGCCGGAGAGCCACCCCTGCGGCAGCGGGTGCTGGCAGTCCATCCCGTCCATGCAGTCCATCCCGTCCATCCCGTCCATTCACCCCTGCGGCACCGGGTGCTGGCAGTCCATCCCGTCCATGCAGTCCATCCCGTCCATCCCGTCCATTCACCCCTGCGGCACCGGGTGCGGGGCAGCATCATCGGCTTCTCTGAGCGAGCCGCGGGTTCGAAGCCCGCGCGGACTCTCCCGTTGAGTGTGGTCCCAAGCCGGCAGCGCCTTTCTCCCCTGCTGCCAGGCTGGAGCCCGGCGGTCCCGGAGGCGTCCGCTGATTCTGTCAGGGACCCCCGCGGCGCCGACATTCGTCGTTGCCTTTGCCGTCGGAACGAGCTATCTTCTCTTTGGCGGAGTGGGCGGAGGCGATCGCGTTCCCGGCATCCCGCGCTGCGCGTCGTACAGCGCCCGGAAGGCGACTACACTCTGAGCCCCCGCATTCATGCGGGGGTCCACCGGCTGGAAGCCGGTGCCACACACAGGACGCGTCGCGCGGGATGCCGGGGATGAGGAAAGTCCGAACTGGACAGGGCGCGGTGGTTGTTAACGGCAACCCGGCGTGAGCCGAGGGAAAGTGCCACAGAAAACACACCGCCTAAGCTGGAGACTAGAGACTGGAGAACTAGAGACTAGAAAGAACAACCTATCGAAGCACGATGCCCATCGCGGCGCAGGCGTGCCGCTCTTTCTAGTTTCTAGTTCTCCAGTCTCCAGTCTCTAGTCTCTAGCCGGTAAGGGTGAAAAGGTGCGGTAAGAGCGCACCGCGTCCGCCGTGAGGCGGATGGCAGGGTAAACCCCACCGCCAGCAAGCCCAAATAGGCGGCAAGAGGCGGCCCGTCTCGATGGGGGCTTCGGCCCCTGAAAGCCGCGGGTAGGGTGCAAGAGCCGTCGGGCGACCGGCGGCCTCAGATGAATGATCGCCCGGGCGATCCGCAGGGCCGGCGCGCCTCCGCGCGTGACCGGCCCCCAAACAGATCGCCCGACAGAATTCGGCTTACCACGCCCACTCCGCCGATCTTGTTTTCTGCGTGCGATCACGAGCCGGCACGGGAGCGCGGGCCTGTGCCGGCGGGAGGGGTGCGTGGCGCGGTCTGGCGCTGTGATGCGCAGGCCTACCCACGCCGTGGCGGGGCTCATCGGACATTCTCGGCCTGGGGAGGCGGCGCCTGCGGCCCGCGCGGCCTGGCTGCGCGACGCTCCGCGTCGCTGCGCCAGGCCGTGCCAGCCGCCCGTGACTGGAGGCGGGGGGAATTGAACCCCCGTCCCGCGGCGGATCCGGACAGGCTTCTACGTGCGTATTCGGTCGTTTAGTTCTCGGACTCGCCGGCACCGGCCGACAGGCTGGACGCACGCCCCACGCTGCCGACGCGTAGCCAAACCGGCATGGATGTTCGTCCGCAGCTCGTGGCGGATGGCGGCGTTGCTTGCGGCACGCCCGCACGGCGCTACAATCGTCTTCGGTCACGGCTTTGCGTTCGGGACGAAGTGCCGCCGCCGAGCGGACCAGGGATGATACAAGGGGGGCGGTGAAACGTCCGCTCCAGCACGTGGCGTGACCGCACGGAGTTGATGGGGAGGTGCGCGATGATCGACAATTTCAATGAACTCCTATTCCAGACGCTGCTGTTTATGGCCGTCTTGACGGTGCTGGTGGCGTTCGCCCTCGGGTAACAACTACATCTGGTGGGCAGTGCAACCGAGCGGACCGCCCGCGCTGGCCACGCCGCCCGCCGGGTTATGGCTCGGTGGCGGCGGTTGCATCTGGGCAAACCACACTCGCCGCTCCGCGACGAGTGGCTTGCGGCAACGACCCCTCCGCCCCCGCTTCGGACTTCACGCCGGACGGTCTCATCGTCAAGTCGAGTCAGGCGCGCTGGACTGCTGGACCCCGCCTCGGCGACAGCGACTTGGCGCGGATTGGGACAATCCGCGAGGCCAAAGGGGGACGAGACAGCGGGCTCATTCCGTGACTTGCTCTTGTGGAGCAAGGCGGAGGCGAAGCGAAGCAACGGCAGCGACTAAGAATCGCTGCGATTCTCGCCACGGAGCCCGGATGCAAGTGTCCCGGCTTTTTTCGTTCGGCGCTGGGACGGGGTAGGCTTCGTCCGACCGCGGCAGATTCAGCGATGGCCTTTCTCAGGACTCCGTATAATTGGGTCATGCCGCGTGCGCGTTGGTCTATCAGGGGGATTGATTGTCGCGGAGCATCTGAACGACTTGAAGGACAAGTGTTACGCTCGATACAACTGCGGCGATAACTGCTGCCCATTTCGCGACAACGAGGTTCTGTATCTCAGCTTGCGTCTTGCGTGCTTCGTCCTCGGGGATTCCCAAATGGTGGCAGAGGCGTAGCCACATCGGGCGGTTATTCATTCGTGCCGCCAAGAGAGTAAGCGTCCAATCTGGTCGCCATGAAACGGGATCGACATGACGTTGCGCACAGGTTGCCGCATTCGTGAGGGCTACTATTGTCCCGTCTCCGAGCAATTCGACACCGGCAAACTCCCGCATCAGAGTCGCAAACTCATCATATGTCATGGACTCAAGGCGGTTGGCTACGGCGTGGTAGTCGGATATTGCGTTACGTTTGCTCTTCACGTCGTGTCTCCGGTTAGGTATGGTCGTAAGGATAAATCTGAAGCGTCACCCATCCATTATGTCAATGCGGGTCGCGGGCCAGAGTCACGCGGCGACATAAAGAAATAGTTTACCTTGCATTCCAGCCGATCTTCTGATACTGTATAGGAGTCATCTGTTCGAATATGCCTTCGGGGCAATCGGCGGTGATCTGGAACGCGTCTGACGGGGGGCGATTGCGCGTAGCGACGTAGATAATCAGGCCACTCTGCCGCCCCGAATCCAGTTTATCGATGAAGAGGGACGCCACGTTGTTAGCGGATCTCACCGGTCTCATAGTCAACGGTTTGCCGTTGGCCAGACGTACGTCACTGGGGGATGCGACGTGGAGGGAACCGCTGCCGTTGTATTTGATGCGCACGTGAATGTTGGGCAGCGACGTTTTGGTCAGATTCGCCAGACGAACGGTAAAGACCCATGCACTCGGCGAGTAGCCGAGGTTGAGAAATCCATAGTGATATGCGGGCTGGAAATCAACGTAGTCGGTGGTAGAAACAAGAGGCGGTAGCGATGGGCGAAGTTTATCAAGATGGAAATCGGGCTCATCGAGACTTCCGGTAGGTATTTCAAGTCTTCGATTACAGTAGCTGGACGCTTGGGTAGACAAGAAAGTGAGGAATGCGGCTATGATTGCAAGGACCAAACTTTGGCGGAATGAGTACCCGCCGGATCGCGCGTGATTAGTCGGAGTTGTAGTCGCCAAAGTCGTGCCTCTCAATAGCAACACAAGCGGCTCCGACGGACGCAATGTCACGTTTGGCGTATGCATCCATTGCACCGCTAAACTTCTGTCCCGCCAGTATCTTTGCGGCCTTTTCGTTCACGTCCGGTGAATTGACCGCGGCGGAATCGGCTCCATCCCGAATATGCTCCAGTTTGAGGGACTTCGGAAGTCCGTTGCGGTCCCGAAAGCGCCGATTTGCGTTGCGAAGTGCCTGCGCCGCATACCCCCCGCTAACGTCGTTCAGGAATACAAACGTCTGGCTCGGATGAGCCTTCAACCAATCCCGCAACGCCACGATTGGCCGCTCCCACAACATGGCTACCCTCGGAGTCCGCGGTTCCACCCGTTCAGAATAGGTCATTTTTGCCTCGGTGGCAACGGCCGAGGGGGGCGGCGCGGAACCGCGAGGGTGGACAGCCGGCGCAGCGGGCGGTGGATGGCGAGCCGCGCGGCCTCAGCCCGCGCGGAGTTCCCGCGTCAGCGATGCCCCGCTCCTGTAGCGGTCTCTCGCCATGCCGCCAGGCTGGAGCCGGGCGGTCCCAGGGGCGAGCCGCCGCTTGTGTCACGCCCGCGTCGCGCGAATGGAGGCGGGGGGAATTGAACCCCCGTCCCGCGGTGGATCCGGACAGGCTTCTACGTGTGTATTCGGTCGTTTGTTTCTCGGACTCGCCGGCGCCGGCCGACAGGCTTCGGGTCGTCCCAGCCCGACTGTGTCTTGCGGCCGCGCGGTCAGGCGTCGCGCGGCCGCCAGCCCGCTGTCGTCGTCCTGCGGAATAGCGGGCGTCATCCGCAGGACGGGCTGACCTTAGTTAGGCAGCCATGGCGAACTGAGTGTTGCCATTTAAGGTTTCCGCCGGAGGATTAACGAGGCCAACCGACGATCCTCGACACGCAACCTGCCTTTCACGTCACCCGGTCGAATCCGATCGCCCCCGGTGCGGCCGCGCCGCGACGTGCGCCGGTGGACCGGGCATCGCCGCGGCGGCACAGCCTGCTTGGGATTATACCCGACCATCGGCAAGCCGGACAGCGGGCCGCCGGTGTGACGGAGGTGCTCTGTTCCGGGGCCGCGACGCGGCCTGGGGGCTGTATCCGCGGGTGACGCCCGCAGACGGGCTTCGCGCCCGCTGCTCGCTCGGAAGAGGCACCGATGCGGTCGCGCACCGGGGCTCTCGGCCCGCCCGGCCGGCTGCGGCGCTTGACTGGACACCTGCCGTCTGCCCCATAATGCGCCAGTCGTCGATCGGACACGGTTTCTGCCCAAAGGAGTCTCCCCCATGCGTACTCTCGCGCTGTCAGCCGGCCGCTCGCTTCGATCGAGGTCCGTGCAGGCCCTTCTTGTCGTTTTGCTGTTCGTCCTCCCCTGTGTCCGCTGCGCCTTCTACGCTCCCAACGGCGACTTCGCTGGCGTCACGACCGGCGGAGTGCAGGACATGGCGTACGCCCGCCGGACCATCGATGACGGCGACGTCCCCCACCCCGACTCGATCACGGTCGAAGGGCTGCTCTCCGAGCACAGCATTGAAATCCCCCTGCCGGACGACCCCGGCCTGCTGTATGCCACCGCGGCCGCGGCATGGAACCAGGATTTCGACGAACTCACGCCGCTGGTGACCGTCCAGGTCGGCTTCGGCACCACCATCGACGCCGAGACGTTCGAGCGACGGCCGCAGAACCTGTGCCTCGTCGTGGACGCCAGCCGATCCATGTCAGACCCGATCGACTACCGCACGCGCACGAGCAAGCTGGAGGCCGTCAAGATCGCCATCGACCGGCTGATGGCTCAGCTCGACGTCCGCGACCGCGTCAGCCTGGTCTCGTTCGCCTTCGCGCCGCGGACCCGGGTGGAAAACGTCGCCGGCACCAACGTGCGGGCGATCAAGGAGGCACTGGACGAGATCGACGCCCAGGATTCGACCGACCTGGCCCGGGGACTGGCCCGCGGGTACAGCGTCGCCGCCGAACACGCCGGCGGCGGCCGCGCCAGCCGCGTCATCCTCTTCACCGACGCGAGGGTCACCAGCGGCACGGCCGAGGCGAAGAACTTCCTCGAGATGATGGAGCGCAACGCCGACGATGACATCGGCGCGACCATCTTCGGCGTGGGGGCTGATTTCGACGACGAACTCGCCTACGACATCTCGCAGGTGCGCGGCGCCAACCTGTTCTTCCTCAACGATTACGACCGGATGGTCAGCGTCTTCGATGACGAGTTCGACTACCTGGTCACGCCGGTGGCGTTCGACGTGAAGCTCACCGCCGAGGTTCCGTTCACGTTCGACGTCGCGGACGCTTACGGCCTGCCGCAGATCGATACGAACACTCACCTGCTGGAACTGACGATTCCCACGCTGTTCCTGTCGAGCCGTGAGGGGGGCGGGGCGATCCTGATCCGCCTGCGGCCGGGGGCGCAGGTGACTTTCGACGAGGAACTCCACGCGGCCACCGTCGAGCTGACTTTCGCCGAGGAGCCGGACGCCGCGCCGAGCACGACGAAGTTCGAGGTGGTCCTGCCGCCCGACCTGGATCCGGACGCGGCCCAGCCCTGGTTCGAGACGCCCGGCGTCCAGCGCGGCGTGCTGCTGCTGAACACGGCCCTGGTTCTCAAGAATGCCTGCGAGGACTCGTACGGCAGCCGGGACTACTGGGGTGACTATGTCCCCCGGGATCGGGAGCGCGCCCGGCAGCGACTGACCGAGTTCCTGCCCTACTTCGACGCTCTGGCCGAGGGGCTGGTGGATCAGCCGACGCCGGACTCGAGGGCGCTGTCGCAGGAGCGCGGCGTCGTGGAACGGCTGCTCGAGAACCTGAGCGAGTGATCCTCGCGGCCCGCGCGGTTGCCGCGTGCAATGAGGCGCGCGGAGCGAGCCGTGTGGCTTCAGCCCGCGCGAAGTTTCCACCCCGAACGCGGTGACGAGCCCGCGCGCGGCCATCCCGTCGAGCGCCGCCGCAGCGCCCGGTGACGTGCCGCGGGAGCCGCACCTTTTTTGTGGCGCGGGTCTATCGCGTAGCGCGGCTGGCGCCACAGGAACGGCGCTGCTCGATGATCTCGTGCAGCAGGCAGGAATCGCACTGAACGTCGCGGACGCCCAGGGCATCGGAGGTGACCGGCAGAGCTTCGCTGGAAAACGACTGAAACGTCGTCATCTCAGCTACCGACAGGATCGTGGCGGCGGAACCGCCGCGGGCCATGAACAGCGTCGGCGCCCCGGGCACGTCCAGGTGAACCAGCCCGAACGTGTGGCCCGCCTCGTGAACGACGGAGTTGGCGATGGCGGAGGCGGCCATCTCGATCCGCTCGTGCGCCGGCCAGCGCTGCAGCGCGGCCGCCAGCCCGTTGTCGCGGAAGGCGTTGGCCAGCACGACCCCCTCGGCTGTGCCGCCGTCGTTCAGCCCCAGTTCCGCGGTGGCGCCCTGGCAGCGGCAGACTTTCGGAGCGCCCTCGACCTGCGTGACGATCACGCGCGAGACCGTCTCGACGGGAACGGCCGCGCCCACCTCGCCGTCCAGCAGGCCGGCGTCCGGTGCAAGCGTCGCGTCCGCGAGGTCTACCGATCCGATGGTGGCGGCCACGTCGATCCCGAAAGGCCCGTAGGCTTGCCGGACCAGTTCGACGATGCGCGAAACCAGGGCATCCTGGTAAGATGGGTCAATCCCGACAAGCTCCGCCTCGAACGAAGGCAGCGCGTCGTGCCGGCGCAGTCCAAGGATGTCCAGGTCTCGCTCCAGCACGGCGCCATCGAACACCAGTTCCAGGCGCAACGACCGAAAGGGATCGCACTCACCGCCTTCGCCGCGCGCGAGCACGGCCTGCGCGGAGTCGTCACCCAATGCGCCGGTGGGCACGCTGCCGCACCCCGACATCGCCAGCAGCGAAAACCCGAGTAGAATGGCTGCGACTTTCCCCGCCATGCCAATGGTATCCCGCGGCGCGGGTCGTTTCTACGAACGCGATCACAAGAAAAGTCAGGCTGATAATATACATGCGGAGGGGGGCCGTTGACAAGGGATTATCGACGCAGGCGGGATCCCGCGGGTGCGTGACGAAATCGGCGGCTCTACTGAGCGAGCCGCGTGGCTTCAGCCCGCGCGGAGTCCCCCAGTGAACGCGGTTTCAAGCCGCGAGCGCCCTTTCCCGTACCGCCAAGCTGGCACCAGCCGGTCCCAGGGCGATCCGCCGCGTCGGTCACGCACCCGGACCCCGCCGTGCGACGCGGTTTGCCTTGCGGGCGGACCCTCATAGACTGGAGCGGCATGGACGGGATGCGAAAAGCGCTGTTGCAGGCGGAGTCGGTCCGAGTGGAGTTCGGACCGCTGGTGGCGGTCCGCGACGTCGGGTTCGAGCTGGCGGGCGGCGAACTGCTGGGACTGGTCGGACCGAACGGGGCGGGCAAGACGACCCTGCTGCGGGTGCTGGCGGGTCTGCACGCGCCCACCCGCGGCGTGGCCCGGGTGATGGGCAAACCGGTGCTGGGCGAGCACGAACTCGTTCGTCATCACATCGGCTTCGCCCCGGATACGCCGCCGGCCTACGAGGAGCTGACCATCGCGGAGTTCTTGCGTTTCATCGGTTATGCCTACCAGCTCCAGCGCGATGAGATCGAGGAACGCATCGACTTCTGGCTGGAGCAGCTCTGGCTGGTAGAGAGGCGTGACAGCAAGATCGGCAGTCTGTCGCGCGGCATGAGACAGCGCGTCACGCTCGCGCGCACGTTCCTGCCCCGCCCGCACGTGATTCTGCTGGACGAGCCGCTTTCCGGCCTGGATCCGGGCGGGCGGGTGCAACTTCGCGGCGTGCTGGCGGCGCTGCGCGATCAGGGCTGCGCCATGGTGGTGTCGAGCCACATCCTGTCTGACCTGGAGGAGGTTTCGACCCATGTCGCCATCATCGAGCACGGCTCGATCAAACGCTGGAGCCGCACCGACGCTCTGCACGCCCACGACGGGCACCGGCGGCACTTCCGCGTGGTGCTGCTGGAGGCGCCGGAGGCCGAAGGCGCCGCGCCGGGCGCGATCGCCGGTGCCGACGCGCCTGGCGTTGTGGCTGACGAGCAGAAGCAGGGCGGGATCGACTATCGCGCCAGGTTGGCCGCCATCGACGGCGTCACCGACGTGGGCGTCGACGGCCGCGGCTACACCTTCGAGTACGCGGCCGACGAGCGCGCGGCCTCCGGCCTGCTGCGCCGCATGGTGCTCGAGGGCTGGCCGGTGGCGTCCTTCACCCCGGCGAAGTCCGGGCTGGAAGAGGTCTACATGCGTGCGGGCGTGAAGCAGGTCGACTGAAGGACCTTGGACGTCGAAAGCCGGCCCGGCGGCGCCGACACGATCACACCTTCGGGACTCGGAACACTACGGCTTCTCGTAGATCGTCCGCTCCTCGCGCAGATCGGGAGTCGCCTTCTTGAACTTATCCAGGGCGCTGGTCCGGTCGGCGTCGTCGGTGGCCTGGAACTGGAGCGTTGTGTCGCCCACGGTGATCTTGTCCAGGTCGTTGAGGACGACCTCCGCCTCGATCTGCGTGCCGTTGACGTGTACGCCGTTGAGGCTCTTGAACGGCACCAGGACGTAATGGTCCTCGTGGCGGCGGATCATGAAGTGCTTGCGCGACACCTTCGGATCGATGATCTGAATGTCGCGGGCCGGGTCGCGCCCGGCCGACAGCGGCCGATGGGCCAGCGGAAAGTACGAACCAGCCTGCTCACCCGAGGTGATCACCACACTTGCCATGACGGTTCTCCTGCGGATCGACGGCACTTCGTCCTTCGACGGGACCCGTGGCGATGCCGCGAGCGCCGCGGCGCCGGCGCCGGACGCAGACCCTCCGCCCTGGCATCGGGCTCCGTGACGCCCGCGGCCGCAGGCCGCAGTATAGCGGCGCACCCTCCGATTTCCATCTTCACGACCGGCTGCCCACGAAAGCAGGCGCTTGCCGGATGCGGCGGGCACGGCCTGGTGGCGCGACGCTTCGTGTTGATGCGTCATACTGTGCTGCCCATCCGCTTATCGGAGCGACAAAGCTCGTCCCGGCTCGCTATGATCGGCCGGAGGGGAAAGAAGTGTCTGACCGAAGGGGACATCGTGCGGAGAGCACGCCGGGGCAGGAACGCAGCGCGCCGTTGCCGAGCCGCGCGCCACGCGAGCCTGTCCGCCTTCGATACGTGCCGCCGGACGACGCCCCGGCGACGTCGTTCATCCCGCCGACCGAGCTGATCCTGCGGACCATGATCGAGTCGGAACTCCGCACCGGCCGGCTCACGCCCGCCCGGAGACGGCGCGTGGTCCGGTACGCCATGGCCCTTGGATTGTCAGCGGTGGAGGCGGGTCGGTTGGTGGCTCAGTGCCGGGACGAAGCTCTGGCCGGCGATGATCCGATCGCCCGGCAGACGGCGCTGAAACTTGTGCCGCGCCCCGTTCCGGATCGCCGCCCGGTGGCCGCGGCGCTGGCGGTGGTCCTGGCCGCTACCGTCGTCTACAAGCTGGCCGTCATGCTGATTGCGGGCGGGTGAACGGGTCGGCGGGGGCGTAACAGAGGCGGCCGGCCGCTTCGGGATCAACCGGCGCCGGCGCTTCGCCAGCGAAAACGCTCCTACCATTCGGGATGCGACACCCGAGCCGAACCTCCATGCGGGCTTCAAGCCGCGCGGCTCGCTCAGAGAAGCCGCCGTTCCGGTCACGCCCCCGTCGCCGGTTCGCGGGCGTTTTCCCGCGTTGCCAACCTGCAAAGGCCGCGATAAGGTGGCCCGGCGCACGGCGGCAGCGATCGGTCCGAAGCGGCGGTCGCGGGCGGCCGCGCGGGTTTTTCTGCAGGAGCAGGTGACGCCATGGCGGACGAGGAAGCGACGCTCGAACAGGACACCACCGATGACGGCGCCCAGGAACCGGAGGCCCCCGAGGAGAGCGAAACCTCGGAAGCGGAACTGACGGATGAAGAGCGGCAGATGGCCGAACTCAAGGAGGCCCTGCAGGTTCAGAAGGAGGACATCGGGCCGCTCCGGTTGAAGCTGACGATCACCGTTCCGCGCGACACGCTCGAAGGGCGCATGCACGAGCAGTTCGAGGAGCTTCGCCGCGACTCGGTCGTGCCGGGGTTCCGCAAGGGCCACGCGCCGATGAAGCTGGTGGAGAAGCGGTTCGCCCCCGACGTGGGGAACGAACTGGTCGGCAAGCTGCTGGCGTCTTCGTTCCTGGCCGCGATGGAGAAGGAGAGCATCAAGATCGTCGGCGACCCGCTGGTGTGGGTCCACACCACCGAGCAGCGGGCGGACGAACACGGGCACACGCGGCCGGTCGAGGTCGAGAAGCTCGTCTCTGTCACGGAAGCCCTGAACATCATCAAGATGCCCAAAGAGGGCCCGCTGACCTACGTCTGTGAGGCCGAGCTGCAGCCGGAATTCGAGTTGCCCTCGGTGGAGGGGATCAAGGTCAAGCGGCCCGTCATCGAGGTGACCGACAAGCAGATCGACGAGCAACTGCTGCAACTCCAGAAGCAGCGCGCGACCTACGTGCCGGTCGAGAGCGGCGCCGTGGAGGCGAACGACCTGCTCTACGTCGACCTGAAGATCTACGTCGGCGACGAACTGGTCCACTCGGCGGACAACGAGGAGGTCGCCGCCCGCGGGATGAGGCTGTGGGGCGTGCCGCTGCCGACGCTGGGCGCGGTGCTGGAGGGCCGGTCGCGCGATGAAACCGTGACCGCCGAGGGGGTGGTCCCCGACGAGCACGAGCAGATCAGCTACCGCGGCCAGTCCGCCCGGTTCGAGTTCGTCATCCGCGAGATCAAGCGGCTGACCGTCCCGCCGATGGACGCAGCGGCCCTGGCGGCCGCGGGCGTCGAGAGCGAGGAGGAGCTGCGGGCCAGGATCAGGGAGATGCTCGAGTCGCGCGTCGAGCAGATGGTGCAGCAGAACATGCGCGGCCAGATCGCTGATTACCTCATCGAGCACACCGACATGATGCTGCCCGAGCGGCTGTCGATGCGGCAGTCGGGCCGGCTGCTGCGGCGGCGGATGATCGAACTCTACCGCGAAGGCGTGCCCGAGCCTGAGATCCGCAGCAACCTGGATGCGCTCGTCATGGCCTCGGAGGCCCAGGCCGCGGTGAGGCTGAAACTCGACTTCATCCTCGACAAGCTGACCGAGGAGCACAAGATCGAGGTCGAGGAGTACGAGATCAACGGCGCCATCGCCGAGATCGCGGCCCGCCAGAACAAGCGCTTCGACCGCGTCCGCGACGAACTGGCCCGCAACGACGGGCTGACCACGCTCTACCTCGAAATTCGCAACCAGAAGATGCTGGACGAGATTCTCGATCAGGCGGAAATCACGGAGGTGGACGCGACGAAGCCGGCGGAGTAGCTGTCGCGGTTTGTGCCGGCAGACGGCCGGCGCTACAATCCGCAGAAACCGGGCTGTCCGGTGAACGCGACCGTGGGTTGCAGATATGGCACTCGAGGCTGAACTTTCTTTTTTCAACGAACACCGCGACGCGTGGTGTGCCGCCCATGAGGGCGAGTTCGTCCTGATCAAGGGTACCGACTCTTCATTCTTCAGGACCGACGACGAAGCGTATCGGTGCGCGCTCAACCAATGGGGCGAAGTGCCGGTGTTCATCCGACAGGTGTTGCGCGAGGATCCCACTGAGGATCCGCTGTCTCTGATTTACGGTACGCTTCATGCCCCGCCTTGAGTTGTCGCATGGCCGGCTACGGGGCAATACGCTTATTCCACCGCCGGACGGCTTGCAGGCCTTCGGTCCGACGATGGAAGTGATGATCGGTCTTCACTCGGCGACCGAGGCGAAACGTCGGACCACCGGGGCCGCGTTGCCTGCGGCCGTCGTCGGGAAGGCGATGATCGACACCGGGGCCACAGTTACGACGATTGACCGGCCCGCTGCCGAAAGACTCGGACTGGAGCCATCAGGAAAAGTGGAATCGTTCGGCATCGGCGGCAAAGCAGTCGGTGTCACGGTGCCGTGCAGTGTGGACATCCAGGGACTGGGTGTCGACATTACACGCTGCCACTGCCACGACCTCGCGACTCACATCCAAGACCTGCTTTGCCTGATCGGGCGCGATATCCTGCGACACACGGTGTTCCACTACGATGGTCCGGCGGGGACCTTCTATCTGGAAATCAGGGAGAGGACGGCGCCGGCGTCACTGAAGTCGATCAGACCCGGGAAAGGCGCACGGCGCAACAGACTGAGGCGCCGCGATTAGCGCAGGCGTGCGTTGGATTGCGCGGTCTGGGCCGGCAGCAAAGTGCCCGCCATGGGCTCCAGGTTGCCGTTAGCGGACGCTGCGCGTAAGATACCCAGCCGGGCGACGGAAAACGCCGACCTATCTGGGGCGCGGCCGGGGTCGCGGTCGGCTTGCTGGAGATTCAGGGAAACCCATGGACGAGATCATCCATCCGCTGATTCGGACCTATAACCAGTACCCGCCGTACCAGCGTACGCGCGAGATGTCCATCGAGGACATGCTGCTGGAGAACCGGATCATCTTCATCCCCGGTCCGATCACCGAGCGGACGGCCGGGGTGGTCATCATGCGGCTGCTCTACCTGCAGTCGATCAAGCGTGACCAGGACGTACACCTGTACATCAACTCGCCCGGCGGGCTGGTGACGCAGACGCTGGCCATTTACGACACCATCCAGTACATGGGCTGCAGCGTGGCGACCTACTGCATCGGAGAGGCTGCCAGCGGGGCGGCGATCATCCTGATGGCCGGCACCAAGGGCAAGCGCTACATCCTGCCCAACGCCAAGGTCATGCTGCACCAGCCCTACGGCGGCATTCAGGGCCAGGCGGAGGACATCCGCATCCAGGCCGAGGAGATCCTCCGCGACAAGAAGCGGCTTAACGAGCTGATCGCCCGCCACACCGGTCAGTCGCTGGAAAAGGTGACGGACGAGACCGAGCGCGACCGCTACATGGACGCGGAAGAGGCGCTGGCCTACGGCATCGTGGACGAAATCCTCAAGGAGGACGTTCACGACAAGAAGAAGAAGTGACGAGTCCGGTGTGGCACCGGTTTTCAACCGGTGATTGGCATGTGGCACCGGTTTCCAACCGGTGATTGGGATGTGGCACCGGTTTCCAACCGGCGGAACTGAGTGTGGCACCGGTTTCCAACCGGTGAATCTGAAGTAGGTCAGCCCAAGCTTACCGGATGAAATCCGGTGCCACAGACTGGAATTGCAGACACCGGTTGCAAACCGGTGCCACATACTTTGGAAAGAACACGATGGGTGTGACGAATCAGCGCGTTCCGTTTGTGATCGAGAGCAGCGGCCGCGGCGACCGCGAGATGGACATCTACTCGCGGCTGCTGAAGGACCGCATCATCTTCCTGACCGGCGGCATCGACGACGAACTGGCGAACCTGACCATCGCCCAGTTGCTGTTCCTGTCCAATGACGACCCCAAGGCGGACGTCCACCTGTACATCAACTCGCCCGGCGGGTCGGTGTCCGCGGGCCTGGCGATCTACGACACCATGCAGTTCCTGCGCTGCAACGTGGCCACCTACTGCTGCGGCATGGCCGCCAGCATGGGGGCGGTCATCATGTGCGGCGGGGCCAGGGGCAAACGATACCTGCTGCCGAACTCGCGGATCCTGCTGCACCAGCCGCTGCTGGGCGGGATGATGGAGGGCAGCGCCACCGATCTGGCCATCGAGTCGCAGGAGATCATCCGCCTGCGCAAGCTCCTCTACCAGATCATCTCCACCCGCACCGGCAAGCCGCTGGCGACGGTGGAGAAAGACTGCGACCGCAACAAGTGGCTCTCCGCCGGCGAGGCGATCGACTACGGCATCGGGGACACCATCCTGGAGCGGATGCCGGAGTAGCATCGGCCGCTCACCTGCCCCGGGACCACTGTACGTTGGCGCACTGCACTGCGATCGCGAACGCGCCTCGGACCGCGGGGTCGGCGCTGGGGCGCGAGATTCATGGCCGGCGTCGGGAAAAGGTGCGCGATCCCGGCGCGGGTGTCTGTGCGGTGCGCGGGCGTGCGTGAATTGCGCTCCAGACGCACTTCCTGCGCCGGCGATCCGGCCGGCGCGGCTTCAGGCTCAGACGCTGCCCCATCCGACCACTTGCCGCTAAGTCCAAGCATCTGACGGCAGTTACGTCGGCCGACCGGCCGCGACGCGACGCGTCCGAAGGTCGGACCTGCGCTTCTGGCACGCGCCTGGCTTGTGTCGGGTCGAGCGTCAGCGACGCGCGCCGAGCTTCGGCGCCGGCGACGATGGCGTCGGAGCGATTGGATGGTCATGGATGACGGTGACAACGCGGCGGCCCTCGATGCCGGTGCCGGCGCGGCGATGAGGGATGGCCGCGGCGCGCTGTCGGCTCCTCTCGACTGGTCGGGTCTGGGCCGGCAGGTGCGGCGTCTAGCGGAAAACGCGGCCGCGGTACACCGCGGTCTGCTCGCCATCGCGACGCCCGACCGGCGGCAGGGAACCGACGCCCGGCGCCCGGGGGGGGACTCGTCATGAGCTACGGTCTGTTCCTCTCCGCGGCCGGGATGCAGGCGAACGAGTACCGCATGAGCATCACCGCCAACAACCTGGCCAACGCCGACACGGTCGGCTTCAAGCACGACCTGGCGGTGCTGGCCCAGCGGCCGATCGAGCGGATCTTGCAGCGGGGCGGGGCGGCGACCGCTCATCCGGTCTTCGACGGGATGTCGGGCGGGACGAGCGTGCGGCCGACCTATCACAGCTTCAGCCAGGGAACGCTCGAGCGGACGGGGCGGGCGCTGGATGTGGCCATTGAAGGCGAAGGGTTCTTCGCGGTGCAGGACGGCGACGCGGTCCGCTACACCCGCGACGGGCGGCTGACCTTCAACCACGCCGGCGAACTGGTGCTGGCGGCCGGGGGGGGGAAGATGCAGGTGCTCTCCGACGTGGGGCTGCCCATCCAGCGCCTGGAGGAGGGCGGCTCGAACGTGCAGATCTCGGACGGCGGGATCGTGCGGCAGGGCGACGAGGTCCTCGGCCGCATCGGCCTGACGGCGTTCGATGACCCGATGAAGGTACGGAAGACCGGCCACAACCTGTTCGACGCCGGCGACGCCGAGGCGGCGGCGGCGAAAGGGCGGGTGATCCCGGGGACCGTCGAGCACTCGACGGTCGATCCGATCTCGGCGCTGACGTCCATGATAGAGGTGCAGCGGGCTTACGAGATGAACGGGCGGGCGCTGACCGCCCATGACCGGGTCACAGGAGAAGCGGTTAACACGGTGGGGCGGATCTGATGGGGTGGGGCAGGTCTCCATGTGAACGGATCGCACCGGGTCAAAGACACCGGTTGAAAACCGGTGCCACACTCGGACACCGGCTGGAAGCCGGCGCCACACTCGGACACCGGCTGGAAGCCGGCGCCACACCGGAGTCGGAGTTGCGCTAGATGGCGATTACCGCGTTACAGTCCGCCGCCTCGGGGATGAGGGCGCTCGACGAGAAACTCAACGTCGTGGCCAACAACCTGGCGAACATCAACACCACCGGCTTCAAGCGGTCGCGGGTGAACTTCGAAGACCTGATCTACCAGGTGAAGCGCGAGCCGGGCATCCGCAACGCGGACGACGAGCCGATTCCGCACGGGATCCTGGTCGGCACGGGCGTGACGGTCTCGGGCACGCAACTGAACTTCGCGCCCGGCTCGATCGATACGACCAACCGGCCGCTCGACTGGCAGATCGACGGCACCGGCTTTTTTCAGGTGAGCACCATCCAGGACGGCGAGCGGGTGATCGCCTACACGCGGGCGGGCAACTTCGCCCTCAACGCGGAGAGCAACATCGTGCTGGGGTCCAGTGACGGGCCGCTGCTGGAGCCGCCGATCACGATCCCGGCCGACGTGCCGATGGAGAGCATCACCGTCAGCAAGGACGGGCGGGTGCAGGTGCGCGAGCCCGGCACCAACACCTTGACCGAACAGGGACAGATCGAACTGGCCCGTTTCGTCAATCCGGAGGGACTCAAGCAGATCGGCCGCAACCTGTACGTGGCCACCGACGCATCGGGCGAGCCGATCACCGGGGCGCCGCAGTCGGACGGCATGGGATCGCTCAACTCGAACCAGCTCGAAATGAGCAACGTCGACCCGGTGCGCGAGTTGATCGACCTGATCCAGACGCAGAGGGCGTTCGAGCTGAACAGCCAGTCGATCGAGTCTGCGGACGAGACGCTCCGGGTGGTGTCGAACCTGAGGCAGTAGGCGGAGCTGATGTAAGTCCAACAATGTCAGCGTTGGGAATGGCGAATGTCGAATAGCGAATAACGAACAACGCATGAAGAAGCGGCGGTGTTAGGGCGGAATGCGGAGGTTTGACAGGATGTCAACGAATATGTGCAGGGACGGCAGACAATTCGAGCCACGTCGAGCGAACGCGCCGCGTCCGGGTCCTTCCAGCGAGCCGCGGGCTTCAGCCGGCGCGGGTGCTCCGGTCTGTCATCGTGTTCACGACGGCGGGCGGGACTCGCCCACGCAGGAGCACGGGCGAATAGCCGCGTCGTGGCGGCGCCGGACGCAGCCCCTTCCGCGTTGGTCGGCCCGCAACCGGCCGGCCCAGGGTAGCCCGAACCAGGCGACGCCGGGCCTTACGGGCCAACGTCGGCGGCGTAACGGAGCGCACTGTTCTTCGGCAGTTGCAATCGTCTTCGTCTGCGCGGTCCACGCCATCCTGGCCACGGCGGCGTCGGCGCAGGTCGTGCGGCTGTGGCCGAAGGCGACCGTCGTGTCGGAACGGATCACGCTAGCGGACGTCTGCGAGTTGAGCGGCTTTGATCGTCAGACGCTCGCAGCGCTGAGCGAGCTGGAAATCGCCGACGCGCCGTCGCCGGGTCAGCAGGGCGCAGTCGAGATGCGCGACCTGCGCAGCGCCATCGACGCGTCGCGGCTGGCGTTGAGTGGGATGGTGCGCTTCGTCGGCGCCTCCAGGTGCCAGGTGAGCCGGCCGGCGCCTCCGAGTCTTCCATCCATCGGTCCGGGCGACGAGGCGCAGCTCGAAACTCCGCGGCCGTTGCGGGAGGAGCCGCCCGCGGCCCCGCCGCCGACGCTGCGCGATCTGCTGCTCAAGGAGATTCAGCGCCGTCCGCCCGTCGCTGGGGCGCGGGTGGAAGCCGAGTTCAACCCGGCCGATCGGCAGGTGCTGGCGCTGACGGCTTCGTCCTGCACCTTCCGCATCACGCTGGGTGAACCGGACCGCCACGGCGTGGCGACGGCGGCCGTGGAGATCAACGGCGCGACGGACGAATCGCTGCGCGTCCAGATCGCCTGTCACGTCACCTGGTTCGCGCCGATCGTGGTGGCGCGGCGCCCGGTCAACCGCGGCATGACCATCCGCGACGTCGACGTCGGCGTGGTGGAGATGAAGTTGAGCACGAGCGATCGCGACTTCGCCACCCACGTTCAGGACGTCGTGGGGCGGCGGTCGAAGTCGTTCTTCCCCGCCGGTCAGGTCATTGCGACGCAGGCGCTGGAGGACGTACCGGTCGTCACCCGCAACCAACTGATCCGGCTGGTCTCGGTCGTGGGCGGCATCCGGGTCGAGACCGCCGCCCGCAGCACCGACGTCGGCTCGATGGGCGACGTGGTGACGGTGCGTTCGCTGGACGATCGCGTGCGGGTCTTCGAGGCGGTGGTGACCGGACCGGGCGAAGTGACGCTGGCGGGCAGGAACCCGACGCGCGAGGAGGGCGCGAGGGTTGCGCAGCGGTAGGGAGCGTCGCGAATCGAGGAGTGCCAGCGAGCTGCGGGCTTTAGCCCGCGCGGAGGTTCCGGTGGAGGGACGTTCAGGAGTCCCGCGCGGCGAAGGCGACGGGTGTATGAGGCTCATTCACCGCCGGTGGTGTGAAGAGAGACGTGATTAAACATGACACGAATGGATCGACATTCTGAGAGCCGTGCGAAGATGGACGCGTCGTACCGAGCCGAAGCTCCGCGCGGGCTGAAGCCCGTGGCTCGCTGCCTGCGAAAGGCCGCGGCTCGCTGTTCGCGCGGCATCGCACACCCGGCGCTGGGAGTCGTCGTGTTTCTGCTCGGAGTCGGGCCGGCGCAGGTCTGCCAGGGGCAGAACTCATCCATCGGCCGCCGCCACGAGCGCGAGGCGGCCCAGACGGCGCCGAAGATCGAATCGCGCGAGGCGCCGGCGCCGCCGGGCCACGCCGGGCTGGAGCGCTACTCGCTCATCGCGGTCAGGCCGCCGGCGCCGCGGACGTTCAAGATCCACGATCACGTCACGATCATCGTGCGGCAGCAGAAGACGTTCGAGGCCGACGGCAGCCTGGACTCGAAGCGGGAGTGGGAGATCAAGTCGCAGCTCGACGCGTTCTTCAAGCCGATTACGGGCGGGCTGGGGGCCTCGCAGTTTACCCGCGGCCATCCCAACATCGACTTCCAGATCGAACAGGAAACGAAAAACGAAGCCGACGCCTCGCGTCAGGACCGGCTGATCGCGCGGCTGACCGGCGAGATCCTGGACGTGAAGCCCAACGGGAATCTCGTGATTTGGGCGAAGGCCCGCATCGAACACGACGAGGAGGTCAGCGTGATGACGCTGACGGGCACGTGCAGCAAGGAGAAAATCACCGCTGACGGGAGCGTGCTGAGCACGGACGTGGCGGACCTGAACATTACCGTGAAGAACCAGGGCGCGGTGCGCGACGGATCGTCGCGCGGATGGATTCCGAGGGTGTTGGATGCGTTGAGGCCGTTTTAGCCGAGCGTGAAAGACGTGCGCCGGCGGCGATCCTGCCGGTGAGCCGCGGGCTTCAGCCCGCGCAGAGTCACGAATTGGAACATGGCCACAAACCGTGCGTAGATGGACGCTATACGAACGAGTTCCAGCGTAGTTCTTTGAGGAAGCCCGGCCGCAAGTGTGAGCAAGTATGAAGTTGAGCAGGCAACATTGTGAGAGCGGTGCTGACGTTCGGACGTCGTTGCGAGCCGAACCTCCGCGCGGGCTGAAGCCCGCGGCTCGCTGTCGGCGCGAGTTCGTGGCGGTTTCCATGATCGCATGTCTGTTTGTCGCCGCGACGGCGCTCGGCCAGGGCTCCACCGCCTGGGTGGGCGACATCACCCGCGTCCAGGGTCAGGGCGCCAACACGATCATCGGGCTGGGCCTCGTATTCGGCCTGAACAAGACCGGCGACGGCGACAAGTTCGTTCAGACGCAGCGGGCGCTGCGGCAGGCACTCGCCGGCCTGGCCAGCCCGTCGGAATCGCTGCAAGACCTCGAACAGGCCAAAAATGTCGCCATCGTCGAGGTCCAGGCCACCATCCCCGAGCACGGCGCCCGCGAGGGCGAGCGCATCGACGTGCGCGTCAGCGCTCTGGCGGCCAAGAGCCTGGAGGGGGGGACGCTGATGGTCACGCCGCTGATCTATGACGACCCGGCGGTGCAGCAGATCTTCGCCAAGGCCCAGGGTCCGATCGAACTTCCCAACCCGGACACGCCCAACTCCGGCCTGATCCGCGGCGGCGCGCGGATGGAAACCGACGTGATGCACCACTACGTCGCCACCGGGCGGGACCTGATGGCCGACGGTATCCGCAATCCGTGGCTCGACCCGCAGGGGCGATACATCACCCTGGTGCTCGATGACGCCCACGCCGGCTGGGCGACCGCCGCAGCCGTAGCCAACGCGGTGGATTCGACCATGCGGCAGGTCGCCAAGGTGGAACGGGCGGCGCTGGCGGTGGATTCCAAGAGCGTCATCGTGCTGATCCCGCCGTTCCAGTATGACGACCCGGTCTCCTACATCCGCGACGTCCAGCGCATGCCGATCTTCGTCGAGTCCAACGAGGCCCGCGTCATCATCAACAAGACGACGCAGACGATCGTGGTCACCGGCGACGTGCGCGTATCGCCGACGGTGGTGTCTCAGGCGGGCCTCACGGTGACGGTGATGAACGCCCCGCCGGGCCAGCCCGCGCCCGCGCCGGCCTTCGACAATCAGGTGTTCGTGCCGGTCGATAACCTCGCCGCCCGCGACGCCCACATGACGGACCTGCTCGAAGCGCTGAACCGGCTGAAGGTGCCATTCGAGGACCGGGTGGCGATTCTGGAATCACTGAAACGCTCCGGCTCGCTGCACGCGAAGGTGATCTATGAACATTGATCCGACGACACCGGGCGTCGCCCCGTCGCCCGACCCGCGCCAGGCCGCGAAGCTGCGCGAACTCGAGCAAACGACCGGACAGGTCGTTGGGCGGTTGTTCTTCGGCGCGATCCTGGCTCAGGCCCGCTCCACCGGGCTGAAGGGCGAGTACGGGCACGGCGGCCGTGGCGAAGACGTGTTCGGGGCGCAGCTCGACGGCCTCTTCGCCGAGCGCGTCGGCCAGGCGGGGGACTTCGGCCCGGCGAAGGCGCTCTACGAACACCTGGCGGACCAGCAGCGCCGCGTGGTCAGGTATGAACGGTCGGTGCAGGAGATCTACGCATGACACAGCGGAACGCCCATCCGACAGACGTCCAGCGCCTCGATGCGCTCCTGCGCGACTTCGTGCGGCTGCTCGCCGAGCTTTGCCGACTCAACGGCGAACTCCTCCAGGCCATCCGCGACAAGCGCGACGCGATGAAGCGCGGCCACGTCGGCGACATCGCCGCGGCCGTGGAGCGAGAAGGGAACCTGATCGCGACCATCCGCGAGCGCGACGGGTTTCGCCGCCAACTCATGGCGCAGATCGGCCGCAGCCTGCGGGAACCGGAGCTGAAAGCCCGCAAGTGGCGGGCGAAAGACCTGGTGGCGCGGGTGCCGGCCGGCTGGGGCCGCGATATTCAGCAGGCCTCCGGCGCCCTGCGCGAGGTGATCGAGGAAGTCACGCGGGAGAACCGCGCGTGCGACGCCATCGCCGGCGGAGTGGTGGACCATCTCTCGCAGGTCTTCGGGTGGGTCGGCAGCGGCGCCGGACCGGCGGTCGGATATGACCCGAAGGGCAGACCGATCAGCACGCGGGAGCAGCGATTGATCGAGGCGGTCGGATAGGGCGTGGGAATGTCGAGAGTTCAAGGTCGAAAGTCTAAGGTCGAATCGCGGATAGGTGGATTCTGATTGTCCGCACATTGAGGCAACGCGCAACTTCGAGATAGAATCATCATGGGCTTGATGAACTCGGCATTACACATCGGACGCAACGCGCTGCTGACCTATCAGGATGCGCTGGCCGTCGTCGGCGGCAACATCAGCAGCGCCGGCAGCGCCGACTACACGCGCCTGACGCCGCAGCTCGCGCCGTTGCAGGGGATCTCCGCGGGCGATGGCCTCCAGCCCGGCGCCGGCGTCATCCTCAGCGGCATCCGCCGCAACATCGACGACGCCCTGGAAAACCGCGTGCGGCTCGCCTCCGGCGAGGTCAAGCGCGTGGAGGCGGAGCAGCAGGCGCTCTCGCACGTGGAAACGCTCTTCGACGACATCAACGGCGTCGGAGTCGCCACGCGCCTGAACGACTTCTTCAACGCCTTCGGCGATTTGCAGGCGAACCCCGAGGACGTCGCCACCCGCGACCTGGTCGTGGCGGCGGGAAACGGGCTGGCGGGGTCGCTGAGTTCGATGCGGCAATCGCTGATGCAGCTCGGCGCCGACATCGACTCGCAGATCCCGGGACTGGTCACCGAAGCCGACGACCTGGCGCGGCGGATCGCCGACCTCAACCACCGCATCACCGCCGCTGAGGCCGCCAAACGCGGACAGGCCACCGGCCTGCGCGATCAGCGCGAAGCGCTCCTGCGGCAGTTGGGCGAGCTGATGGACGTCACCGTCCGTGAAGAGCCGGAAGGCTCGATCAACGTGTACGTCGGCAGCGAGACGCTTATCCAGGGCGCCCGCGTCCGCGGCCTCACCACGCGCGAGTCCTTCGGCAACGGCGTCGTTCGGACCAGTGCCATCTTCGACGACAGCGGCGCGGCCGTGCAGACGCGCGGCGGTCGGCTGGCCGGGCTGGCCCGCGCCCGCGACACGCACGCCTACGGCCGGGTCGCTTCGATCGACGAACTGGCGGCCGCGATCATCGCCGACGTCAACGCGGTCCATGCGGACGGGCAGGGCATCGCCGGTTTCAAACGGCTGGTCGGCCAGACGCCGCTCCTGCGGGCCGACGCGCCGATCGTCTCCGACCCCGCGGCCGTCGCGGTCAGCCCCACCGGCGGCAGCTTCTATGTCTCGGTGGCCGACGACGAAACGAACACCGTGACCGCCTTTCGCATCGACGTGCGCTTCGGCGGCGCGGCGGACACGTCGCTGGAATCGCTGGCGGCGTCGATCAACGACGTGGTCGAAGGCGTCACCGCCTCGATCACGCCGGACAACCGGCTGGAACTGGTGGCCGACGACGGCCTGTCGTTCACGTTCGGCCATGACGGACAGGAGGCGCGCTCGGACACCTCCGGCGTGCTGGCAGCCTTGGGGTTGAACACGTTCTTCACCGGGACCAGCGCCGCCGACGTGGCGGTCAGCCCGTCCGTCACCGCCGATCCGAACCTGATCGCGGCCGCGCGCGTGTACGCCATCGGCGACGGCGACAATGCCGCCCGCATCGCGGAGCTGGACACGCTCGTCAGCGCCCACGTGCCGGGACGGTCGCTGGTGGACGGCTTCACGTCGATCGCCGCCGACGTGGCCGTGACCGCCGGCGCCGCCAACACGGCGGTGGACGCCTCGTCGTCGGTCTTCTCGGCGCTCAACGCCCAGCGCATCAGCATCAGCGGCGTCAGCCTCGACGAAGAGGCGATCGAGATGCTCAAGTTCGAGCGGGCGTTTCAGGGCGCCTCGCGCTTCGTGGGCAAGGTGGACGAACTGTTGCAGGAAGTCATGAGCCTGGTGATCTGACGCATGGCCATCACACCCATCAACCTGTCGCGCGTGACGTTCCAGACGAGCTTCGCCATCGACGTGCTGCGCGCCAACCAGCGCGAGCTGTTCGAAAGCCAGGTGCGGATCAGCACCGGCCGCAGCTTCGTCACCCCCAGCGAAGACCCGGAGGCGGCGCTGGCGTCGTTTCGATATAAGAACCTCTTCGCCCGCCAAACCCAGCTCGCCGAGAACATCCGCGCCGGCGGCTCGATGCTGCAGGAGGCCGACAACGCCGTCAACGACGTCAACGCCCTGCTGATCGAGGCCCAGACCATCGCCAGCCAGAACCTCAGCAATCTCGTCGGCGCCGACGAGCGGGCGGCGGAGGCGGAGCTGATCGCCGCCATCCGACAGCAGCTCGTCAACGTCGGCAACCGTACGTTCAACGGCAAGTTCATCTTCGCCGGGCGGGAAACGAAGGACGCGCCGTTCATCGACGCCCCTGGCGGCGTCGCCTACGTCGGCGACGTAGGCGATCTGCACGTGCGCATCGCCGAGGGACGGCTCGAATCGGTCAACGTTCCGGGCAATCAACTGTTCGGAGCGCTGTCCGGCACCGTCTCCGGCCGCATCGACCTCTCCCCGGTGCTGACCGCCGATACCCGGCTGGACGCGCTGGGGGGGGCGACCGGGCGCGGCGTCGAGGCGGGCGTGCTGAAGTTCATCGAGAATCCCGGCGCCGAAGACGCCCTCGTGTTTACCGTGGACGTGGGCGGGGCGGACACGATCGGCGACGTGGCCGCGCGGATCAACGAGGCCGCCGCCGCGGCCGGGTCCGGCCTGACGGCCTCCGTGGGGCAGCGCGGGCTTCAAATCTCGCCCGACGCGCCCGTGACCATCACCGATCTGAGCAGCGGCTCGATCGCCTCGGCGCTGGGCATCCGCACCGCCGATCCGATCACGACGCCGCTTTCCGGCAGCGACCTGTTCCCGCGGATCACGCGGACGACGCCCATCACGGCCCTGGGGGGGGGCGAAGGCGTCGATCTGGCCGGCGGCCTGCGCATCGTCAACGGCGACCTCGAGGTGCTGGTGGACGTCAGCGAAGCGGAAACCGTCCAGGACGTCATCAACGCAATCAACAACGCGGGCGTCTACGTGACCGCCCGCATCAACGACGCCGGCACCGCCATCGATGTGTACAACCAGGTCTCCGGCACGACGTTGTCCATCACGGAGGGCGGCGGCAGCACCGCCGCGGACCTGGGGCTGCGCACCATGACGCTGGGCACGCCGCTGGCGCAGCTCAATCACGGCAACGGCGTGGACGTGGCCGCGGGAAAGCCCGATCTGCGCATCAGCGCGCAGGACGGCGCTGTGTCGTTCGAGGTCAGCCTGGACGGCGCGGTGACGGTCGGCGACGCCATCGACCTCATCAACGCGGCCGCCGCCGACGCGGGCGCAACCGTGCGGGCCTCGCTGGCTCCGGGGGGGGGAATCCTGATCGAAGACACCGGCGGGGGGACCGTCTCCGTCGGGCTCACGCCGTTCTCGAACGCCGCCGAGGACCTCGGATTGTTGACAACCCCGGATCAGGACACCGGCGCCGTGCTGGGCCTCGACGTGGGCGCCGCCCGGGCCGAAGGCGTGCTCGATGCCCTCATTCAACTGGAGCGCGCCCTGCGCGGCGACGACGACCAGGGCATCACCGACGCCGGCCAGCGGCTGGAACGCATCATCGAGGAGGTCATCCGGGTCCACGGCGTAGTCGGGGCCCGCTCGGCGGGAATGCAGTCCAGACTGCAGCAGATGGAAGACGCCGCCATCACCACCGACACGCTGCTGTCGGGTGTGGAGGACCTGGATTTCGCGGAAGCGATCACGAAGCTCGAATCCGCCCAGACCGTGTTGCAGGCCAGCCTGCTCACGTCGTCGCGGCTTCGGGATCTGTCGCTGTTGGATTATTTGCGCTAAGTCGGCGCGACAGCGAGCCGCGGGCTTCAGCCCGCGCGGAGTCGGCGGTCGCTGAGCGGTCGCGGACTGGCGGCACCTGAACCGGCGGAACCGAGCGATACAGAATGAGTTGTATCAAATGGCATATTTGGAAAGACGGCGCGTCCGCGCGGGCTAAAGCCACGCGGCTCGCTTGAAGAGATGGGTTCGCCCGCCGTTGGCCGCGGCGGGACGAGCCGGACAAGGAGCGGTTGCCCGGCGGGGACACGCCGGGACGCGGGATGCGGTTCCCGCGTGCGTCCGCGGCGGAAGTGAAGAGAAAAACTCCGCGCGATCGGACGCCGGCCGAAAGGATTCGGCCAGAAAGGAAGACTCGCGATGATCATAGAAACGTCGCGCTTTGGAAGCCTGGAGGTGGACGACGAGCGCCTGCTGGACTTCGAGGAAGGCATCCTCGGGTTCCCGCACCAGCACCGCTACGCCCTCATCCAGACGGGAGAGGACAGCGTGTTCTACTGGCTCCAGTCGGTGGACCGGCCGGAACTGGCGTTCGTCGTGTGCGACCCGCGCATGTTCGTGCCGGACTATCAGGTGCCGGTGAAGCGCGATGAGATCACTCGCATCGGCATCCGCAACCCGGCCGCCGCCCAGGTGTTCGTCATCGCCAACAAGGTGGACGGGATGCTCACCGGCAACCTCCAGGGGCCGCTGGTCATCAACGTCGAGAACCGCAAGGCCCGGCAGCTCGTGCTCAGCGAGAAGAAATACGGCACCCGTCACCCGCTGGTGCGCGTCGATCAACCGGTGGCCATGGAGCGCACCGCGTAAGCGGCAGGTGCGCGCCCCCATCGGACGGACGTCTGAGACGTCCGTGGATCAACCAGACGCCGCGCCGCAGCGCTCCGCCCACGGTCGCCCGCGGCCGGGCGTGCCACGACGCACGGCCCGACCCGGCGCTCGAACGGCGGCGGCGGACTTGGGCGCGGACGAACAGGCACGAGTGTGGACACGGAAGGAGCCAGGCATGTTGGTGCTATCGCGACAACGCGATGAAACGATCATGATCGGCGATGAGGTGCAGATCACGGTCGTGGACATTCGCGGCGACAAGGTGCGGCTGGGTATCGACGCCCCGCGCCATATCCAAGTGCATCGCAAGGAAGTGTATGAGGCGATTCAGCGCGAAAACCAGGCGGCGGCGCGGCTGAATCCCAGCGAGCTGAACGGACTCGTCGCCGGCGGACCGAGTGCGAATGGATCGCACCGCAAAGGTTGAGACGCCGGCCCCGCCGGGCGTTCCGGCGGCGGGATGCGTCTTGTAGTCTGAATCGGGGGTCTCCACGGCGTCGCGAGGCGATCCGCGGAGAAACCCAGGCTTGGAAAGCCCCAACCAGAAAGGCCGCGCGACCCGCGGCCCGGTGGGCGGATCACGGAGGATTGCTCATGTCGACCATCAATACCAACGTTCCCGCGGTGACGGCTCAGCGGCATCTGGCCCGGTCGCAGCGCCAGCTCGGCGTCGCCCTCGAGCGGCTCTCGAGCGGCCTGCGCATCAATCGCGGCGCCGACGACCCCGCCGGCCTGATCGTCTCCGAGCGGCTGCGGGCCGAGATCGAGGCGGTCAAACAGTCGATCAACAACACCGAGCGCGCCATCAACGTCATCGCCACCACCGAAGGGGCGCTGAACGAGGTGGCCGCCCTGCTGATCGACATCAAGGGACTGACCATCGAGGCCGCCAACCGCGGCGCGTTCTCGGATGACGAGGTCGCGGCCAACCAGTTGCAGATCGACTCCGCCATCGAGTCGATCAGCCGCATCGCCAACACCAGCACTTTCGCCGGCACCAAGCTGCTCAACGGCGGCCTGGACTACGTCACCAGCGGCGTGGTCGACGCCGACCTGGCCGCGGTGGACGTGCTCAGCGTCAAGTTCGGCACGCTCAACAGCATCGGCGTGGACATCGACGTGTCCCAGTCGGCCCTGACCGCGCAGCTCATCTTCAACGGGCCGATCCCGCTGGTCGAGTCCAAGACGGTGGACGTGGCGGGTCCGGACGGCATCGTCACCCTGACCTTCCCCACCAGCGCCACCGCGTCCGACATGGTGACCGCGATCAACTCGCGGACGCCCGACACCGGCGTCTCCGCGGTGGACGTGGGCGGCGCGGCCGTCAGCTTCAACTCGCAGACCTACGGGTCGAGCCGGTTCGTCAGCGTGGAACCGGTACCCGGAGCGCCGTCCTTCGACGTCGAGGATCGCAACGGCGCCACCGTGAAGCGCACCGTCGGCCGCGACGCCGTCGCCACCATCAACGGCGTCTCGGGCGTGGGCGATGGGCTGAAGCTCGCCATCAGTTCCGCCAGCCTGAAGATGAACGTGCTGCTCGATCCGAGCTTCGGCGCCGGGCAGACGTCGTTCGCCATCATCGGCGGCGGGGCGCTCTTCCAGCTCGGGCCGGATGTCAACTCCAATCAGCAGGAGAACATCGGCGTCAAGTCGATGCAGGCCAACAAACTGGGCAACCGGGTGGTGGGGTTCCTCTCGCAGCTCACCAGCGGCCAGGCTTATGCCCTCAAGAGCGGCAAGTTCAAGGAGGCGTCGGACATCCTCAACGAGGTGCAGACGCAGGTCTCGGTCCTGCGCGGCCGGCTGGGCGCGTTCGAGCGCAACACGCTCCAGACCAACATCAACGCCCTTCAGATCACCACCGAGAACCTGACGTCGTCCGAGTCCGTCATCCGCGACACCGACTTCGCCGAGCAGACCTCGGAGCTGACCCGCGCCCAGATCCTGGTCCAGGCCGGCAACAGCATCCTGGCCATCGCCAACGCCCAGTCGCAGAACGTGCTGACGCTCCTGGGCGGATAGCCACAAGGCAGCTAGGTTGGCAAGCGGCCACGCCCGGCGGGGGTGGAACATTGGTTATTGGGTTCCCCACCGGAGCGTGGCCCTGTTTCTCATCGGATAGGGTGACGACTGGTTATTGGGGGCGTACCGCTCCGTGCTTGCGCGGATCGGATGCGCCGGGCGGCTTCGCGACAGCATCCTCTTTTCGGAGGTGTGCGTGGTGCGTACGTCCTTGATAACCGCCGCTTCCCGGGCTCTTCACCGGGCTTGTTACCTCCCGAAGCACAGCAACGGTCATTCTGCGCCCCGCGGGCCGCGACCCTCCGGTCCGCGTGACGGCCTTGCCACGCCGCCCGCGCGGGCTCGCGGGCTTCCACAAGTGACATGAGCTGCGCCTAGAGATCCTGGCGGAAGAGGCGCTGGGGGTGCTCGAGGGAGCGTCGGGCCGGCCTCGGCGGGGAGGCGGGACCACCTCCGGATCGCCACGGCAGCTTCGTCGGCGGCGCGTGAATCAGCCTGAAATCGCCGGCACGTTCAAGCCGGCCGGCGAACCCGTCGGGCCGGTCCGCGTATACTGACCAGAGGAGGCTTGAAAAGGCACGTGCCGCTTGAGCGTCTGCAAGGCGGTGAAACCCGAGACGTCCGGCGGCACGCACTTCAGAACTTCGCAGCGGCATGATCTTATCGCGGGCGGCGGCCGGTTTCAAGGCCGGCGCGGCCCGGACGTGCCGTGAAAGGAGCTTACGTATGAAAGGCTCAGTGTTGCGAAACGCCGCCATCGTGGCGATGGCGTCGACGTCGATGGCGTCGGCGGCCGCGTACGTGTGGGTCGGGCTGGGCGGCGGCTACTACAGCGCCGCAGGCAGTTGGAGCTGCTCCGGCGGCGGCTGCCAGACCTACCCGGACTCCACCGACGCGGACGTGCTGATCTCCAACCCCGGCGCCGTCTACCTCGACGTCGATTCGGAGGTGGACGATCTGACTCTCTGGGCGTCCGGAGAAGTGCTGTCGACCATCGACGGCCTGGACAGCGTGAACACCGTCGAGGCGGAGACGATCACATTCTCGGGATCGTCGTTCGGCGGCATCGTTCTGACCGGCAGCGCCGTCATCAAGACGGTGGACCGGTAGACCTGCGGATCGTCCGCCCGTTCGCGATGAACGGGCGGACGGGCGAGACGTATGTGTGTGTGTAGCGTACTGAAAGCAGGCGAATCGTGAGGGTTTCACGTCGCCGTCGCGGTCGATGTCGGAGACTACAGGATGATCTGGCTCACAGAGAACAACGACATGGCGCGGAACATGAATCCGGCAAAGGGCCCGGCGGCGCTCGCCGCCGCCGGGCTGGCGCTGGGCGCGACGCTGTTGGCCTCGGCCGGCGCGTCGGCGCAGGTGCCCGAAGGCTTCGAAATCGTGGAGTTCGCCGAGGGCGATTACTTCGCCGGTCCACCGCGCATGAACAACTGCGGCCAGATCGTCTATTACCAGCAGGTCGGTCCCGACTGGTATGACAAAGAGGTATTCGTCTATGACAACGGACGGATCATGCAGATCAGCCGGACGGACCACGCAGATCGGAGTCCGGATATCAATGACCGCGGCGAAGTGGTCTGGAACAGGCGTCCGCGCGGCACCCACGGTAAGGACATCGAGATCATGCGATACCGAAATGGCCTGATCGACGTCGTGCAGCGATACGACGACGGCGTGCGCGAACCTGGCATTAACGACCTTGGGCACATCGTCTGGCCGCGCTCCAGCGAAGGAGACTGCGAGGCCCCTTTCGTGATCATGCGGCTCGACGAAACGGGGCGAAAGCGAATGACGCCGAAAGATGACATTACGGACCAATGGCCACAGATCAACAATCGCGGCTGGATCGCGTGGGATCATACAGATCACTGCCAGAATCCACGGCGCGGATACATCCAGTTGTATCGCAGCAGCGAGATCATCACACTGCCGAGCGCTCAGGACTGGAGTCAGCTCACGACGATTAACGACGTTGGGCAGGTGGCCTGGAGTGCTGACTTCGTCGAACTCTGGGAGAATGGGCGTACTCAGGTTGTGGCTGATCCGGGACGGAACCCTCGCCTGAACAATCTCGGGGATTGTCTCTTCATCCGTTGGCATGAGGATAGGAGAGTGTGGCAGACATGGTTGCGCCGCGTCTCGGAAGGTCACGAAGAGTATTTGCGCCTGGTCGATGAACCGCGATGGAATACAAGCGGTGACATCAACGACTGGGGCGAGGCGTGCTGGAATTTCCTGACGACTCCTGACCCGCGGAATCTCGCCAGCGGACAACGCATCATGCGGCGTACCCGCACGGGCGACGCAGACTTCGATTGGGACGTCGATCTTGCGGACCTGAGCCAGTTCTCCGCCTGCATGACCGATCCGGACTGGGACGAGGCGAACCAGCGCGGCCCCGAGGACTGCCTGTGCGATTGCCGTTTCCTGGACATCGACCACGACGGCGACGTGGACCTGAACGATTTCGCTCGCTTTCAGAACGCATTCACTGGACAGAGGTAGGCAGGCGTGACGGGTTTCTCACTCGATCACGACTGCTTTTCAGCTATGAAAGGAGCCGAAGGCTCATGAAGATTGACTTTCGTACTCTGATTCTGCTCGGCTGCTCGCTGCTGGTGCTGTTCGGCGCGGCAGTGGCGGAGGCGCAGGACAAGACATTCATCGGAGAGGATTTTGACCCGTGGAACGTCGGGGCAAGTTGGAATCCGCCCGGCGAACCGGGTCCGGACGACGACGTCCTGATCCCCAACAACGTCGGCAACAGGTACTGCGTCATCCCGGAGGACTACACGGACGCCGCGTGCAAGTCGCTGACCATCGAGGCCGGCGCGAAGCTGATCCTGGAGGACGGCTCGCAACTGACGCTGGGCGCCAACGACGCCCCCAACAGCTCGAACATCGAAGGGCTGCTGGAGGTCGGCGAAGAGGGCGACCCGCTCAGCGCGGCCACCCTCACCATCGGCGACGATCACACGATGTACGGCGACGGCGGCGTGCTGTTCGTCAACAAGCTCAGCACCGTCGACTATCCCGACGGCGAGGATCCCACGCTGACGCTCACCCACAACTGCCAGGGTGAACTCGGTCCGACGTGCTCGTTCATGATGCGCGGCGGCGGAAACATCGAGGTCGGACTCGTCAACAACGCCATCGTCCGCGCCGACCTGCCCTGGGCGGGAGATCCCGAAAATCCCTGCCCCATGTATCTTCAAGACCAGCCCAAGAGCGGTTCCGGGAGCTGGCGGGCCAAAGGCGCCGGACAGTTGATCGTGGAAACCTCGGTGACCGGGTCGGCCCATTGGCGGCTGAGCAACCCGGCTGACGGGCACGCACCGGAGATCCACGTCGACTCGTGCCTGAACGGACTCAGCGGAGACGTCGACATCAGGGCTGGGCTTTTCCGGCTCACGGAGACCTTCTGTACCACCGGCAACCTCACCTGGGTCTCGACGGACTACGACTCGACCATCTCCTGGACGTCGTCGGGCATCTATGCCTTGTTCGGCGTCGACACTGCGTCGAGCTGCCCTTCCTGCGGCAATTGACGCGCGCGCGTCAATTGTCCTCCTGACCCTCCTCGCCCGGCGCCGCCCCCGCGCGACGCCGGGCCTTTTTCCTGTTCTTTCGAGAGATCACCAGCCCCCGCCCGCCGGCCGTCGCGAGAACGTTGTCGGGTTTCAGGTCGCGGTGAATGATCCCGCGTTGATGGTGTGGCGGACGGCGTCGCAGACCTGAGTGAGCAGTTCCAGACGCCGCCGGATGTCGAGCCTGCGCCCGCCCGCGTAGGCCATGATGGAACTGGCGCCGTCCCCGGCAAAGCCGGGATGGCGCCCCGCAACGTATGGCGACGGTTGCGTCGACAGTGTGCGTCGTTGCGAGTGAGTCTCCGCGCGGGCTGACCTGCCTGCCGGCAGGCGGGAGCCCCGCGGCTGGCTGGCTGGCAGGGCCCGCCTGTTTTGTCACGTGCCCGGCCTTCCTGGCTCGTCCGTGGCATTGGCCCTGCGCCATAACTGCGGTTACGCTCGCCGGCGCTGTGCTGACCGCTTGCCGCAGCGACGGAGCCTGCTAGATGCCCGCCAACTGGCTGGATGAACTCAACGACCCGCAGCGCGAGGCCGTCACCTATGGCGATGGGCCGCTGCTGGTCGTTGCAGGAGCGGGGACGGGCAAGACCAAGACGCTGGCCTGCCGGGTGGCGTGGCTGATCGAGCAGGGCGTGCGTCCCGAGCGGATCCTGCTGCTGACGTTCACCCGCCGCGCGGCCGCGGAGATGCTGCGGCGGGCGGAGCGGTTGGTCGGCGAGGGTTCGACCGGCAAGGTCTGGGGCGGCACGTTTCACGCGGTGTCGAACCGGCTGCTGCGGCTCTACGGCCGCGCCGTCGACCTGCCGCCCGACTTTACCGTCATCGACCAGTCGGACGCCGGCGACGTGATGAACCTGATCCGCTCCGACCTGGGCCTGGGCGGCAAGGACCGCCGCTTTCCGCAGCGCGGGACGCTGGTGAACATCTACTCGCGCACCGTCAACGCCCAGCAGCCGCTTGGCGAAGTGGTGCAGAAGCACTTCCCCTGGTGCAAACACGAACTCGACGCCATCGCGGACGTTTTCGAGCGGTACGTGGCCCGCAAGCGCGAGCACCACGTGCTCGACTTCGACGACCTGCTGCTCTACTGGAGCGCGCTCACCGACACCGAGGGCGCCGGCCGGGCGCTGAACCGCCGGTTCGATCACATCCTGGTCGATGAGTATCAGGACACCAACGCCGTGCAGGCGGAGATCCTCCAGGGCATGACAAAGCTCTCTCAGAACATCTGCGTGGTCGGCGACGACGCCCAGTCCATCTACGGCTTCCGTGCCGCCAGCGTCCGCAACATTCTCGACTTTCCGGAGCAGTTCGACGGCACGCACGTCGTCAAGCTGGAGCAGAACTACCGCTCGACTCAGCCCATCCTGGACGCCTCCAACGCGGTGATGGAAAAGGCCAGGGAGCGGTTCACCAAGAACCTGTGGTCGAAGCGCACTTCGGCCATCAGGCCGGCGCTGTGTACCTGCACCGACGAAACCCATCAGACGCAGATGGTGTGCGAACACATTCTGTCGCACCTGGAGCAGGGCGTGCCGCTGATGCACCAGGCGGTGCTCTTTCGCGCGTCGCATCATAGTGCGGAACTGGAGATCGAGCTGACCAGGCGCAACGTTCCGTTTCACAAGTATGGCGGACTGAAGTTCATAGAAAGCGCACACATCAAAGACGTGGTGGCGGTGCTGCGCATCCTGGAGAACCCGTTCGACCAGGTGAGCTGGTTCCGCGTGCTTCAATTGCTGGAAGGCATCGGGCCGAAGAAGGCGCGGGCGATCATGGAGCGGCTGATGCTCGACGCCGCGCGGGAATCCAGCGAGCCGCGGGCTTCAGCCCGCGCGGAGTCACCGGCGGAGTCCGATCTGCGGAACTCGCAGATGCCGCCCGCCGCCAGTGCAGACGCCGATGCGCAGTCGGAGGCGGGCGCCGAACCTGATCCTGCGGATGAACTCCTCGACGACTCCGTCGACATCGCGTCATTCGCCGACGCCGACGCCGGTAGTGTTTCGACCACCGGCACTCCAGCCGTGACCGGACCGCTCGCGCGGCTGGTCGCCAGCCCCCCGAAGCTCGCCGGCGCGGCCGCGCAGTCGCTGCACGCCCTTGTTGACGTGCTCGCCGCCTGTTGCGGCTACGTCGTCTGCCGGCCCGATGCGAAACCGGCGCCACCGGCGGTCGCAGACGAGCAATCGCGCGGCGTGCGATCGGCGGCCGCGTCGAAGTTGGAGCGTCCGCGCGTGCCCGGGCCCGCGACTCGCCGGCGGCACTCGTCCGCTGCCCGCGATCTGGACGCGCCGCGGCTCGAACCTGCCGGCTCGAAGCCCACGCTACCCGAGCAGATCGACCTGATCCGCGTCTTCTATGGGCCGATCGCCGAGCGCGTGTACAGCAACGCCGACGCCCGTTTGCGCGACGTCGAGCAACTGTCGCACATCGCCGCCCGCTTCCGCTCGCGCCGTCGCTTCGTGACGGATCTGACGCTCGACCCCCCGGCCGCGACCAGCGACCTGGCCCAGCCGCCCTTCCTGGAGGAGGACTACCTGGTTCTCAGCACGATTCACTCCGCCAAAGGGTGCGAATGGGACGTGGTCCATATCATCCACGCGGCCGACGGCATGATTCCCTCCGACATGGCCACCGGCTCGGAGGAAGAGATCGAAGAGGAACGCCGACTGCTGTACGTGGCCATGACGCGGGCGAAGGACATGCTCTACGTCTACTTTCCGCTGCGCTACTACCACCACCGCTTCGGCGCCAGCGACGCCCACAACTACGCCCAGTTGACGCGATTCATTCCGCCCGAGGCGTATCGCCTGTTCGAGCAGCGGGTCAGTCGTTCCATCGACGACGACCTGGCGGATGGGGATGACTCGGGCGAATCGTCCGACGTGTCGGCCCGGCTGAACCGGCTGTGGACGCGATGACGGCGTCGTCCTCATGGCCCGCGGCGCACCGCGCCGCATCAGGCACTCACCCAAAGCTACTCACAACGGTCTGGACTGCCGTCCCCGTGTCTTTTTTCTCCCGGCAGGAAGTTTGCCGCGGTAGCGCGAAATCCGCCCTGTTGGCTTGAGTCGCGGGCGACGCCCGCGCTCAGACGTCAGCTTCATCCGCAGTGACGCTTCAGCAGATCCCACGCAGCACACGCGCGCGTCAACGGGCCAGACCGGCGGGTCGTCGCTCGGCTTGAAGCATAGGATCCAGCAACGTGCGCAGCGCCTGGCGCGCGCGATGGAGCCTCACCTTGACGGCGCCCTCGCTGATGCCAAGTCGCTCGGCCACTTCCTGTGTATCCAACTCCTCGATGTCACGGAGCAGGATGACCGTTCGATAGGACTCCGGCAGTTCGTTGATGCGTTGGCGGACGGCCGCGCGGAGTTCAGCGGCTTCGGCACTCTCGGAAGGCGGAAGGTGCCACGCGGACACCGGGCGGCTGTGATGACCGGTCTGGTCGAACGTCGGCAAGAGCGGCTCGATCGACGTGACGGGCCTGCTGCGCTCGGCGCGGAGCTTCATCAGGCAGGCGTTGACGACTATGCGGTGAAGCCAGGTGCTGATCTTCGATTGGCCGGCGAAAGCGTGGATCGACCGGAAGGCCATCAGGAACGCCTCCTGAACGGCGTCGGCGGCGTCCTGCTCGCAGCGCAGCAGGCGCCGCGCCACCGCCAGCATCGGGCCGGCGTGCTGGCGGACCAGGGTCTCGCACGAACGCTCGTCGCCGGCCTTCAGCGCCGCGACGAAGGCCGTCTCATCCTGATCCGGGCAGAAGCCCAGGATCGCTGCACTCAGGCCGTCAGATGGCGCCGTCATGGCGAGGTCTCCGTGCGCATCAGCTCTGCCAGAAAACTGGAGGTCTTGTGAATGCGGCAGCCCTGGCTCGTCAGCACGTGAAGGCAGTACAGACCGCGGGAGTCGACGAACCGCACGTCCGTCAGGTCGAGCCAGATCGCATCGGGCGGGGTTTCCTCCCGTGCGATCGCGCTCTTGAACTCGTCCACCCAGGGGCCCACCAGCTTGCCCTCCAACCGCAGCCATAGCCCGCCGTCCTTCTGTGTCCGCGTGATTCTGAGCAAGGTCGACTCCTTCGGTGTCGGCGAGGCAAGGGCAGGTGTCGTGCCGCGCGGCGGCGGTATAAGTGTCGCGCTTAAGCCTTTATCAAATATCGCTTTGTGTGCGATGGCGATATCCGCGGTGGGATCGGGCCACGACGATTGCGATGCGCAGGCCACGGAGTTTCGTGGGGGCTACGAACGGTCGTGGGCGGGACGGCGGATGCCCAGCTTCTTGAGCCGGCTGCGCAGAGTGTTGGGATGGAGGTTGAGGGTGTGGGCGGCGCCGGAGGGACCCTCGATCACCCAGTGGGCGCGGTGCAGGGCGGCCAGGATGTGCTCCCGCTCGACGTCTTGCAGGCTCGCGGGCGGTGGCGCAGGCGACGCGGGATCCGGGCAGGCGTCCGCAGTGCGTGCGAAGGTGGCGACGTCAATGTCCAGGATCTCGGCATTGGCCAGGATGACGGCGCGCTCAAGGACGTTCTCCAATTCGCGGACGTTGCCGGGCCAGCGATAGGCCATGAAGCGCCCCAGCGTCTCCGGCGAGACGCCCTCGATCCGCTTGCCGATCCGCGTCGCGAACTTATTGAGCAGGAACTGAACCAGCAGCGGGATGTCGTCGGTGCGCTCGCGCAGCGGCGGCACGTGGATGGGGAAGACGTTGAGACGGTAATAGAGGTCCTGGCGGAACCGGCCGTCCTGCGCCGCGGCCGCCAGGTCGCGATTGGTGGCGGCGATGACGCGGACGTCCACGCGGATCGGTTCGCTGCCGCCGACGCGCTCGAACTCGCGCTCTTGCAGCACGCGGAGCAGCTTCGCCTGCACGTCCGGCGGAAGCTCGCCGATCTCGTCGAGGAAGATCGTGCCGCGGTGGGCCAGCTCGAAACGGCCGATGCGGCGTGCGATGGCGCCGCTGAAGGCGCCCTTCTCGTGGCCGAACAGTTCGCTCTCGACCAGGCCGGTGGGCAGGGCGGCGCAGTTCACCTTGATCAGCGGCTTGTCGTGGCGGGCGCTGGCCGAGTGAATGGCGCGGGCGATCAGCTCCTTGCCGGTGCCGGTCTCGCCGGTGATGAGCACCGAGGCATCCGTCGCCGCCACCCGGCGCACGTGTTCCAGCACGCCGGCAAGCGACGCGCTGCGGCCGACGATCTCCTCGAAGTTGTGGACGGACTTCAGTTCCTCCTGCAGATAGGTGTTCTGCGCCTTCAGCCGCGCCTGCTCCTGCTCCAGCAGCACCCGGTCGGTGATGTCGATGAACATCGTGCGGGTGTACTGCCCGCCCGGGTCCGGTTTGGACCACCACTGGATCCAGATGGGCCGGCCGTCGTCGCGGCGGCGAAGCTCCAGCACGACCCCGCCGGTGTCCGTGCCGCGGCCAATGGACTCGAACGCCTCGCGCACCCGGCGCTGGGCGTCGGGCGTGTCGGGGATGAAAGACATGCCCACCGTCCCGGCGACCTGGTCGGGAGTGATGCCGAGGATGCGCATAGCGGCGCGGTTGGCGCTGATGAACTTGGAGTCCAGCCCCTCGTGGACGTAGGCGATGGGGGCTTCCTCGAACAGGTCACGGTAGCGCTGCTCGCTCTCGCGCAACTGCTGCTCGACGCGCAGGCGGAGCAACTCAGCGGTCGCGCGGGCGGCGAAGATGCGGAAGATGAACGTGCGCCGCGGCTCCGCCGGCATGGGCCGATCATCGAAGACGGCCAGGTGCCCCATCGTTCGACCCTGCGGGTCGCGCAGCGGGACGCCCAGATAGCTCTCGATTCCAAGCTGAACCAGCGGCTCGTCCGCCGGGAACATTCGACTGACCCCGGTGGGGTGATGACACAGGTTGCCGAAGACGACGTCTTCGCAGGGCGTGCCGCGCAGGTCCCATTCCACGTTTTCCGTGAACCCATCGCGAAACCAGAACGCGATCGTCCGGGCCCGCGTTTCCGGCACGAATTCCGCGATGAAGGCGTACTTAGCGCCGGTCGAGGCGGCCAGGTGGCGGACCAGCGTCAGGAAGAACTCCTGCCCGACCGCGGCGGCCGTGCCCTCAACCACGGCGCGGAGGGCGGCGATCTCGTCGCTGTCCGCGACAGGCTCGCGCGCGGCTGGCGGCGCAGGGAATAGCGGCTCAGCGGTCGTCGGCGTCGGAGAGTCGGCGATGCGTGTCTGGTGGTTCATGGGGACATGCCGATCCTTCGCCGTGGCCGGCTCGCAGGCGACGGAGACGAGGGGACGTTTGACTTTGACTTCGGCCCAAGCGAACGACGGCCCATTCTAACAGGGCGATCCGCATGGTGGAAAGACCCGATGGCGGGCTGGCGGGCCGGGCCGGCGCGACAAAACCCGGCCCCGGGTGCGTGACACTTGCGGCGGGCGGCCTTTCGGTGTGGCACCGGCCTCTCGGTGTGGCACCGGCCTCTCGGTGTGGCACCGGCTTCCAGCCGGTGGCCGTGGTCTTCCAGGCCACGCCAATCGTGGCTTCGCCGCGACCACCGGCAAGATGCCGGCGCCACACGCACAGCGGAGCACACTCTCAGTCTTGCCGCATCAGTCACGCACCCCCGGGGCCCCTTCCCCCGCCCATCGTGCGGCGAACCACGGGGCACGGTGATATAGTCGCCACCGCCCGCCGTGAACGCCGCGCGGCATCGCAGCCATGCGGGCGCGATTCGTCCCGGAGACCCATCACGTGCCGTCCGCGCGCATGCCTCCATCGAGCGAACATCACCCATCGCCGCCCGCCGGCCAGGAGCGAACCTCCATCCCCCGGATCGCCTTCCTCGCGCTGGCGGGCGCGCTGATCGTCCACGGACTGCTCCAACGCGGCCGGCCGTGGTTGGTGGATGGGCCGCTCTGGGACTTGCAGGACTCCGGCCGGCTGAAGGACCTGATCCTGGCGCTGTGTCGGGTGGGTGTCATCGCCCTCCTGGGTTACGCCGTGCTCGGCGTCTGCGCAGCAGCGTCGCAGCGGGTTGCGGCGGGTCGCACTGGTTCGGTCGAGCGTGCCGGCGGCGCCGGCGTCGCCTGTAAGGCGTTCGGCCTGGCGCTGTTGGCCGTGTTGTTGGTGTCCGTCATGGCCTCAATCGCCCGCTGCGGACCGGGTCTGCGTCCCCCGAACGCGCTGGACCTTCTGCCTGCCGCAATCGGCGGCCTGCCGGGGTGCTGGATCGGCCTGGGCCTGTCGGGGGCACGAGGTCGGGTGCGGCGCGTCTTGATCCGCAGCGCCACGGCGTCACTGATAGGTGCAGCGCTGATCGCGGTCGCCGCAGGGTTAGCGATCGAATCGAAGCCGTTGCCGTTCGAGACGGCCAGGCTGACCTCCGACGAGCGTGTGCGGCTGACCAGGCTGATCCGCAGCCACAGCCCGCGGGTCATCCCGCCGGGGCGGACGGTCACGCTGACGCTGACCGGCCGCGACGTGAACCTGTTGCTGGCGTGGGGGCTGTCGCTCGGTTCCGAGGACCGCAAGGCCCGGGTGGAACTGGAGCAGAACGAAGCGCGGCTGCTTGCGTCGATTCGGCTGCCCGTCGGCGGCGCGTCGCCGAACTACCTCAACGCGACCGTGGGCGGCCGGGCGTCGATGGATGACGGCCGGTTGCGGCTGGACGTCACTGCGTTGCAGGTCGGCCGCGTTCGCGTGCCGCGCGTTCTGCTTTGGCTGCTGTCGCCGGGGCTGGCGGATCGGATCGCATCGGATCCGCGGCTGAAGCCCGCGCTGGATCAGATCGAGCGCGTCGAGATCGCGCCGACGCACCTGGCCGCCACGTATGGCAAGATCGACATGCCGGAGGGGTTCCGCAACGACATCTTCGGCGAGGTCGGCCCGAACGAGCAGGTGGTGGCGGCGATGCGGGCGCAGTTCGAGCGGATCTCGCGCCTGGGCCGGCGCCTGCCGCCCCCGGACGAGCGATTCGCCACGTTCCTGCAGGCCGCGTTCCGGCTCGCGCACGAGCGTTCGGCCAGCGCCGATCCGGTCGTCGAGAACCGCGCGGCCGTCATCGCACTGGGCATCGCGCTCGGGCACGACGTGATCGGCGAGTTCGTCACCGGGATACCAGGCGAGAGCGTTCCGCCGCAGTCGCTGCGGCTGACCCGGATGGTTCCGCTGCGCGGCCGGGTCGACTGGAGCCGCCACTTCCTGGTCAGCGCCGCGTTGGCGGTGCTCTCGACGGAGGGCATCAGCTACGACATCGGGCTGCTCAAGGAAGAGTTGGATGCCGGCGGCGGCAGCGGCTTTTCCTTCGCGGACCTCGCCGCCGACAGGGCCGGCACGCGCTTCGGTCACGCCGCTACCCGCGACGAGGTGTCTGCGCGAGCCATGCAGCAGCGCCTGGCTGGCGGCTTCGACGTCGACGCGTTCGTGCCGGTCATGGCCGACCTGCCGGAGGGATTGCAGGACGACCGTCTGGAGGCGGAATACGGCGGGACGACGGGGCAGCGCTATCGGGCACTGCTGGCGGAGATCGACCGGCGAATCGAGGCGTGTGCAGGGTACAAGTAGAGACCGGCTCGCGCGACGATGACCGGTCGCACAGTTGCTACGAGCACGCGTCCTCATGCGACGGACCCGCCGTCTCCAGGGCGGCGGTCACCGTGTTCTGGGTGAGGATCACCGGTAACACCTGCACGTTGTCCGGGGCGCAGGCGGGTACGATGATGTTCAGCGGCACCGCGGAGCGATGGTATCGCTTGAGGTCTTCTTCGATCGCCGGGTCGGGGTTGGTGAAGTCCGCCTTGATCGGCACTACGCCGAGCCTGGCCATCCGTTCGCGCACCGCCACGGTCTCCAGCACCGTCTTCTTGTTGGTCTGGCACGTCAGGCACCAGGTGGCGGTGTAGTCGACGTAGACGGTGTATCCCTGTCGCGACAGGGCTTCTGCCTTGCCCGGTTCGTAGGGCTGCCACGGGATCCCATCGTCCCAGTTCAGGCGGTTGTACTCGGCCACCACCCCCCTTGAACCCGCTCGACGCGCCGCCACCGCCTCCTGCGGGTCGAACATGTAGCGGTAACAGAAAAACCAGCCCCCCACGGCGACGGCCACGGCTACCAACCAGGTCGCGAACTGGGCGCCGGACCGCCAGTTGACGTCGATCTTGCCGACCAGCCAGCACGCCAGTCCCAGAAACGCAAGGAACGCCACCGTCCACACCACGCCGCCCTCATACCACTGGTGGGACAGCACCCACAACAGCCACACGGCCGTGCCGATCAGGAGGAACCCCATCGCCTGTTTGAACGTGATCATCCAGTTGCCGGGGCGCGGCAGATAACGCATCCATCCGGGCGCAGCGGACAGCACCAGATAGGGAAGCGCCATTCCCAACCCGGCGGCTGTGAAGACAACGAAGGCCACCGAGCGGGGTTGCGAGGCCGCCCAGGCCAACGCCCCGCCCAGCAGCGGCGCCGTGCAGGCCGTGCCGAGGATGGTGGCCAGCAGGCCCTTGAGGAAAGCACCGGTGTATCCTTCCCGCTCGGCGGCGCCCGCCAGGGACGTGGTCGCCACGCCGGGCAGGTTGATCTCGAAAACGCCGAACAGGCTCAGCCCGAACACGAACATCACGGCCGTCAGCGCCACGACGACGTGGGGATTCTGCAGCGGCAGGTTCCCGCCCAGGACGGAAATCGCGCCGAAGCCCCAGAACCACACCATGATCCCCGCGCAGAACGCCAGCCCCAGCCTCAGCACACGGCTGCGATCTTCTCCCGCTTGCTGGACGAAACTGAGTACCTTGATCGAAATCACCGGCAGCACGCAGGGCATGACGTTGAGGATTAGCCCTCCCAGGAACCCGAACAGCAGATAGATCCCGATGCCGCCGATGCCGTCCGGGTCGACCGGTGGAGGGATCGCCGAGCCGGACTGCGTCGAACCGGCAGGGGTGAGGAGGTCAACCGTCGCGGAGGGTGCTTCCGCCGCGGACTCCACCGCCGCCTCCACGGCAGCGTCCGTCGCCATCGGTTCGACCGGCGCCGTGGTGGCGCGGGGGTCTTCGCCAGTGACGGCGCCCAAGTCCGCGGTCTTCGACGCCAAGGTCGCCTCGAACGTCACCGACTCGGGTGGATAGCACTGGCCACCATCGGTACACGCCTGCATGCGGAAGATCCCCGCCAGTCGCAGGGGCGATTCCAGATCGGTGGATTCCACCGTCGCGGGAATGCGGATCGGGATTTCGCCCGAGAATTCGCTGACCTTGCCCAGGAACCTGGCCTCGCGGATCTGCGGGTGCGGGTAGACCGGGTCGAAAAACCGGATGCCGTCGGTCCGTTCGAGAAACGTGTCGGCCGCGATGTACCACTCTTCAGTCGGCTGGTGGCTCTGGATGTGCAGTCCTTTGGGAACGGACACGGTGACGACGAAGTCGAAGGCCGCGCCCTTTTCCGGGCGGAAGCCGACGACTTCCGCGGCAACCTTCACGCCCCGTTGCGATCGGGCCAGCGGCATGGCCCGCTGTGCCCGTCTGAACACGTCCTCGTGGGCGGGCTTGGGCTTGCTGCCCGGCGCTGCGACCGGAATCTCAAGGGACAGTGTTTTCTCTTCGAGGTAGCAAGTCGTGTTGCAGATCAGCCAGTCCAGCCTGGCCGTGATCGAGACGGTGTCGGATGCGATGGCGGCAGGAGGCGCGATCGTCGCCAGCAGCGTGGGCGCGCCGTCCAGAACGAAAGTCGTGATGTCGCCCTCGGCGACGTGCCGTCGCGGCGGGGGAAAACGAAGGGGTCCGGCGGTGAACCCGTCCGGCAATTCCCAGGTCACGTACGGACGCCGTCCACTCTGGCCGGGGTTGATCCAGTAGATGTGGTAGTCCTCGTCCAGGTCGAACGCGATCGCGACGTCGAACGGCTTCCCCGGGACGACGGATGCGACGTCGGCGTACAGGGTCGGGCGGCCGTGCGGACCGGCCTTATCGGGTGCGGCCGTCTGGGCGGCCTCGGCGCACGGGGGCAGACCCCACAGCGGGCACAGGGTCAGCATCAGCGTCCCAAGACGGCGAGATAGACCATTCACGGACATGTACTCTCCACACTGCGGTCGCGCCTGATTCGCACTGCGACGGATTCGGCCCGCACCCCTGCCGGTAGGCAGCCATCCCTCATTGTAGAATGAAACCCCTAGATTCCCACGCGTTCCACGATTCCACGGTTCTAGGGCCTCAGAGCCCCGCCTTTCAAGGCGGGGTCCGGCCGGATTCCCGCCTCGACGGTTTCTGACGTTTCAGCACCTCTCCTCTCAGCGCTTCGCCTCTCTCAGCGCTTCGCCTCTCTCAGCGCTTCGCCTCTCCGATCTCCGTCTGTCAGAGCCCTGCCTGTCAGAGCCCTGCCTGTCAGAGCCCCGCCTGTCAGAGCCCCGCCTTTCAAGGCGGGCGGATCCCAAGTCGCCGCTCCCTCCGTATTGATGCCCGCGACCGTGCGTCCATTGCACTCCTGCGGTTTCGACCCGAGGGTTCCTGCCGCGCTCCTCTCCGGCGACGGGCCGGGCTGGCCCCCAGGCGGTCGGATTCTCGCCATCGGCTGCTTTCGTATCGGTCCGGACCGCAGCTTGACACCGGCTTGGGACCCAGTATACTCACCGGGCTGGGAAGCCGCTCAGCGGGGGCGGCAACCATCTATGGATACGGAGCTTATCGTCTGGCGCGTTGATTGCTAGTCAACCGGTCGGACGGACGCGATGCCCGGAGCGCATTGCAGAGACGTGCTCGCCGACATCAGTGGTTTGCGGGCCGTGGCGGGACTGTTCTCGATGACATCGACTCCGGTGCTGCCGGGGTTGATTCGGTGGTTGCAGGATTGATGGGCCGCCGTCACGGCGGCGGTCGGGTCAACAGGGGCTGAGGGTCGCACAATTGGTTCACTCGTGTACTGTCCGTCGCACACACTCGGATGTCGACGTCCCGGCGGGCGCGGCAGGGTGGGTCTCCGACATCGCCCGGACGGGTTTGACGCCCGAACACCGGCTTGGGTCTGTCCAGGCGAGTTGATCGCGGCGTCCGTAGAACCATTGTGTCAGGCCTGTCGACGCCGGCGTCGCCGCCGGATCCCGCGCGGCGCCTGACTGGCGGCTCTCGCCTCGGCCACACATCAGCACTCCCGTCACGCACTCCTCTGCGGCCTGCCGGCGCCGTCTCGACTGCGACGCGCCCGCGATACGGCCGGACTTGGACATAAAGGGTGGGTCGAATGATGGGGTTCGACGTTCTGGCAGAGAGCACGGCCGCGGTGACCACCGGCGTGGCGTTCCTGGCGTTCGCCCTCGGCGCGTCCGCGATGTACGCGGTCCTGCACTACCTCGGAAAGCTGCAGATCGCCGCCGCCCAGGCGAAGGCCGAGGCCATCGTCGCCGAAGCGAAGGCGGACGCGGAGCAGATCCGCAAGACCGCGGAGGTCGACGCGCGCGACGAGTTCATCAAGAAGATGGACGAGTTCGAGAAGGAGTCCGCCGATACCCGCCGCGAACTGAAGGAAATCGAGAAGCGCCTCGCCAAGCGCGAGGACAACTTCGAGGCCAAGCTGGATACGCTGGTGGCCAAGGAAAAGAAGCTCGACCAGCGGCAGCAGCAGGTCGACGAGCGGGCCGCCGCGCTCAAGAAACTGCACGAGGAGGCGGATACGCTGCTCGTCAAGCGGCGGGAGGAACTCCAGCGCATCAGCGGCATGTCGGCCGAGCAGGGGCGCGAACTGCTGCTGAGCCAGCTCAAGACGGAACTCGAGCAGGAAAGCGCCCAGTTGGTTGCGGAGTCGGTCGCCGAGGCCAAGGAGGAGGCCAAGACCAAATCGCGCGACATCATCCTGACCGCCATCCAGCGCTATGCCGCCGAGCACACGTCGGAAGGCACCGTCTCCACCGTCACCATCCCCTCCGACGACATGAAGGGCCGCGTCATCGGCCGGGAGGGCCGCAACATCCGCGCCTTCGAGAAAGTCACCGGCGTGGACGTGATCGTCGATGACACCCCGGGCGTGGTGGTGGTCAGTTCGTTCGACCCGGTCCGCCGCGAGAAGGCCCGCGCCTCGCTGGAGCGGCTCATTCAGGACGGCCGCATCCACCCCGGTCGCATCGAAGAGGTCTTCAACGAGGTCACCCGCGAGGTGGACCAGGACATCATCGACTCGGGCAAGGCGGCCGCCATGGAGGCGCACGTCGGCGGCCTCCATCGCAAGCTCATCGACTTGATGGGCCGCCTCAAATGGCGCACCAGCTACGGCCAGAACGTGCTGCGGCACAGCATCGAGGTCGCCTTCCTGTGCCAGGCGATCGCCGATGAACTCGGGCTGGATGGGCGCCTCGCCCGCCGGTGCGGCTTCCTGCACGACGTCGGCAAGGCGGTGGACCATGAAATCGAAGGGGGCCATCCGAAGATCGGCGCCGACATCTGCCGCCGGCTTCGCGAGCGGCCCGAGGTGCTCAACGCCATCGAGGGCCACCACGGCGACGTCGAGTCCACGTCGCCCTATACGCCGATCGTCATGGCGGCCGATGCCATCAGCGCGGCCCGGCCCGGGGGACGCCGCGAGTCGCTGGAACGCTACATCCAGCGGCTGCGGCAGTTCGAGGAGATCGCCACCGCCCACAACGGCGTCAAGGAGGCGTACGCGATCCAGGCCGGGCGCGAGGTCCGCGTCATCGTGGACGCCAAAAAGGTGGACGACGCGCTGGCCGCCAAGCTGGCGCGCGACATCGCCGTGCAGGTGGAGTCGGAGATGACCTACCCGGGCGAGATCAAGGTGACCGTGCTGCGGGAAGTGCGGGCGGTCGAATTCGCGAAGTAGACTTGCTGTGTGTGGCACCGGTCCGGTGTGGCACCGGTCCGGTGTGGCACCGGTTTTCAACCGGTGATTCTGTGTGTGGCACCGGCTTCCAGCCGGTGTTCCGCCCGGCATGAATGCCGGGGCTCTGAGTGTGGCACCGGCTTGCAGCCGGTGATTCAGTGTGTGGCGCCGGCTTTCAACCGGTATCGCTTCAGAGGGGTTCCCGGAAGGTCCAATCCCGCATGACTCTGCGAATCCTGTGCGTGGGCGACGTTGTGGGGCAACCGGGTCGCCGCGCCCTGCGCCATGGTCTGGAAGAGATCGCAAACTCGCGTGCCGTCGACTGCGCCATCGTCAACGTCGAGAACGCCGCCGGCGGATCCGGCCTGACGGCCCAACTGTACGACAAGTTTCGCAACATGGGCGCTCACGTCTTAACGCTGGGCGATCACGTCTACCGCCGCAAGGAGATCATCCCGATTCTGGAGCGGTCGGACTGCGCCGTGCGGCCGGCAAACCTCCCCAAGGACGCTCCCGGAAAGGAGTTCGCGGTCTACCGCACCCGCAGCGGGCACGCCATCGCCGTGATCTCCGTCCTGGGCCGGCTTTTCATGAAGCAGCCGCTCGACTGCCCGTTCCGCACCGTCGATCGCGTGCTCGGCCTGCTGCCGCCGGACGTGCGGGTGGTCGTCGTGGACGTACACGCCGAGGCCACCAGCGAGAAGGTGGCGATGGGCTGGCACCTGGACGGGCGGGTCAGCGTCGTCTTCGGCACCCACACCCACGTCCCCACCGCCGACGAGCGGGTGCTGCCGCGCGGGACGGCCTACGTCACCGACGTGGGCATGACCGGCCCCTACGACTCCGTCCTGGGCCGCCGCACCGACCGGGTGCTCTCAGCGATGATTACCGGTGTGCCCATCTCGTTCGACGTCGCCACGCAGGACGCCCGCATGAGCGGCATCATCGCCGAAGTGGACCCCCGCAACGGCAAGGCGCTCGCCATCGAGCGCGTCCACGTCCGCGTGGCGGACGCCCCGGAGTAAACGTGCACTCACGGGAGAGCGATGTACCGACATCGGCGTCGCGCGTGTCGCCGCCGCACGTGTTGCACGCGGATTGACGTCGAGGGACGATCCCAAAGCGCCGGGCCACGGGCCGACGCCGCGTGATCCCGTGAAGACCGTCCAGACGCTTACGTCGCTCCATCTGTCGCACCATCAGCGGGCGCAGTTGATCGAGCACGCCCTCGCGGCGTATCCGTTCGAGTGTTGCGGGCTGTTGCTGGGGCGGGTCCGCCGAGGCGCCGCCGTTGTCGAGCGGGTCATACCGGCCGCCAACATTGCCGAGGGCGATCGCTGCAAGCGTTTTCAGGTGGACTGGCGCACGCTGCTGGACGCTTATCGCCTGGCGCGGGTGGAAGCGCTTGAAGTCTTCGGCTCTTACCATTCCCATCCGGAAGGGCCGGTCCGGCCGAGCGTTCTGGATGAGCGTGAGGCACTGTCCGGGCACGTGTGCGTGATCGTCGGGCCGGTCCTTCAGGCGGAGCCTCAGTGCGGCGCCTGGGTGCTGTCTCCGATGGGGACCATGACGGGTATCGATGTCATTCTCTCCGGCGACAGCGAGATCGCCACCGACGCGGATCACGTCTGATGTCCGGCGGAAGGGTCGGACGGTGCCGCGGATGCTGCACCGCCCGCGTTTTTTTGAATCGACCAGCCGATTCCGCTAAACTGCGTGAATCAGTCTTCAAGCCGCGGCGCCGTCGCGGCCGGTGTACTGGTTCCATGATCGAGGAGGAACGGAAATGACGATCAGATGCCTGGCTTTGGGAGTGCTGCTCTGGGCCATCGCGCCGGTGGCGCAGGCGCAGTTGATGCTGGTGGACAGCGGCGGCGACCGCGTGATGCTGTTCGATCCCAACGACGGGTCGGTGCTGGACGAGAACTGGCTGACCGACATCAACGCTCAGGGATGGGCCTTCACGACGCCCAAGGAGGCGACCATCGTGGACGGTGAGATCTGGGTAGCGGACCAGATCGAGGACGCGGTACACCGCTTCGACCCGGAACGTAACTTCCTGTCCAGCATCGAAACCGGGCCCAATGGGGCGCCGCTGGACAACATCCGCAGCCTGGGGTTCGACGGGCAGACGGTCTACGTGGTCAACGCGGCCGGCCAGATCGGTAACGCGGTGGTCACCTACGACGCTGGCGGCAACAACACCGGCTCCTTCGCGGTCAACGGAAGCTGTTTCGACGCCGAGGCCTTCGAGGGCGACGTGCTGGTGACCAACTCGACGACCCACGCCGTGCAGCGCTACCGCAACGGGCAGTTCCTGGAAGATTTCGCCGTCGATCTCGATTTCGCCGAGCAACTGGTCGTCCTGCCGGACGGGACGGTGCTGGTGGCCAACGCCATCGCCCCGGCCGGCGAGCGCGGCCTCTACCACTACGAGCCGGACGGCGAGCTGATTACCTTCGTCGACGTGCAGTCGATCGGCAACCCGGTCGTCCGCGGCGGCTACCTGCTGGGCAACGGAAGCTACCTCGTCTCCTCCGGCGGCGGCATCTACACCGCCGAGCCGGACGGGCAGGGGGGGTACATCTTCACGAAGGTCTCCGACGCCGACGGACAGTACGTGACGACTCTGTCCACCGGGTGCGGCGAACGGGCCAGGCTGAAGGCCAGGTGCAAGCAGGGCGGCGAAAAAGTGGTCGGCAAGCTCAAACGGGCCGAGCCCAACACCGCCGTGACCTTCCGCCTCGACGGCGGCAACCCCCAGGGCGCTCAGACCAACAACGATGGCAAGGCGAAGACCCGGTGGAAAAACCAGCAGCCCGGTCCCCACGAGGTGACGGTGTGTGATCTAAGCGCCGAGTGCTGACCCGCCCGGCGTCGGGTCGTCACACGGCGCGGGCGTTGCCCGCAACCGAAGACAAGAAGACGGAATGTTCGGCGCCGCAGCGGTGACCTTTGTCGGGAGCCGCCGCCAGACGGCGGCCTGCCCAGCAGCCGCGCCCGACCCGGCCGAATCTTCCGGACATGCGGTGCGTATCCATCGGTGCCGTTGGCTCGCCGGGCAACGTTGCGTAGAATGCGGGTGTGCGACCGACGGTATACATCGAGACGACGATCCCGTTGTACTACTGCGATGACCGACCAGCCCTGGCGGCGGACATCGCTCGGACTCGTGAGTGGTGGGACCGGGAACGGGGCAGCTACGAGTGCTTTATTTCGTCGGTCGTAGTCGACGAACTGGCTTCGGGCAGCTATCCGACACAGTCCGATTGCCCGTCCCTGATCGAGCGTATTCCATCGCTGGCGGTCGAATCCAACGTGCTGGAAATCGCGGAGGCATACCGGGCGCGCAAGCTGATGCCCCACGATCCGGCCGCCGACGCGGTCCATCTTGCACTGGCGTCGTTTTATCGCATGGACTATCTGATCACCTGGAATTGTCGTCACCTCGCCAACGCGAACAAAACAAAGCACCTTGAGGTGCTGAACGTCCAGATGGGACTATCGGTTCCCATTCTGGTGACGCCTTATATGCTGATGCCGATGGAGTCAGTCGAATGAGCGCGGACGGTCCCATCGTGGAAGAAGTCCGGCAACGCCGCCACGAGATCAGCGAGCGATTCGGACATGACCTGAAGGCGTATGCCGAGCACCTGAAGCGCGTCGAGGAGAAGTACCGTGACCAGGTGGTCAGCCAGATCACGGTCGTGCCGTCCACGCCGAGGCAGCCGTCGCCGCCCCGGGCGTGACGTCCGAGGGCAGACGCGGCCGGCCGGCGCGGGTGACGCCCGCAGACGGGCTTCACCCGCGGCTACAGCCCTCGGGCCGCTGCGCGGCAGCAGAGCGGGGCGGCTCCGTCGGGGATGTTGACCCTCCCACCCTCCGCGTCGTCTGCGTCCTCGGCGGCCTTCTTCTTCGCCCGCGCGATCGGCGCAGCGACCGCCGCGTCACGGCGGATTCTCCCGCTCCAGGATCTCGCGGGCGATCTGGGAGCATTGGCGCTGGCGGGCGGCGGCTTCGTTGAAGGCTTTTTCCAGGGATCGGGCGGGTTCGCCGTCCTTCCGGGCGGCTTCGTCGATGGCGGCGGTGCGGGCGTGGACGCGGTGCTGGGCGGCGCGGAGGAGCTTCAGCTCGGCGGAGGCCGGCAGCAGGGGGGGGGCGCCGTCGGGCGGCGGGCCGCCTCCGGGGGGGGGCTGCTGCTCGTTCTCCTGCTGCATGCGCTTGACGGCGTCGAGGAGCTGCTCGAGAGCGGCGATGATCTCAGCCTGCACGGCCTGAGTCAAAGGACCGAGTTGCAGGTCGCCCAGCCGCACGGCCACCGCGTCCATGTCCTCCGCCACCTGGCCCAGGATGCGCGGGAAGACCACGGTGGTCCCCTCCTCGTCGAGGACGTGGACGCAGGTCTCGGCGGCGCGGGCGAGCTGCTCCTGCCGGCGGGCGATGTCGGCCGCCTGGAGCCGGTCCGCCCGTGACAGGTTCTCCATGCCGATCTCGTTGAGGCTGGCGGTCGTTTCGTTGACGCCCTTCTGCCGGGCGAGCATGTCGCGGAAGCGGGCCTCCAGGTCGCGCAGGATCTCCTCACGTTCCTCCTTGCGCTTCTGGGCCAGTTCCTGTTCGAGTTGCTGCTTCGCCTGCTCCAGTGCGTCGATGGCGCGGTCCTGCTTGCGGGCGGCGTCTTCGGGGTTGTGTTGTTCCAGGTCTTCGGCGGCGCCGCGCATCTCCTGCTCGGCGCGGTTCAGGTCATCCTGGCCCGGGGTGGGCGGGTTCTGCCGATCCTGGCCGCCCTGCTGACCCTGTTGCCCGTGCTGACCTTGTTGACCCTGCTGTTCCAGTTGACCTTGTTGATCTTGTTGTCCTGGCTGGCCCTCCTGACCCTCCTGGTTTTCGCCGGATTCGCCGCCCTGGCGGTCCCGGTCCATCTGCTGGCTGAGCGCGCCGGCCTTGTCGGCGTTCTCCTCCTGCGCCCGAGCCTGATCCGCCCCCCCCCGGTCGCTTCGATCGAGCGACTCCTTCGCCCGCTCAAGTTCGTGCAGCGCCCGGCTGAGCTGCTCTTCCGCCTCCTGCTGCCGCCGCTGGGCCGACTCCGCATCGCTCTGCTCCAGCGCCTTTCCGGCCTGCGACATGCGCTGCGACGCGGACTTCAGCGATCGGGACGCTTCGCCGGCCGCCCGGCCTGCCGGCGACGGTTTCGCCTGCGGCCGTCCTTCCTGCGACTGCCCTTTTGTCGACTGCCCTTCCTCTGGCTGCCCGCCTTGCGGCGGCGCCTGATCGCCCGGTGGCGGTCCGTCCTGTCGCCGCGTGTTGTCGCTGCCCTGCGGCGACTCTGACTGATCCCGCCCGTCCGGCGCCGGCGCCGACCGGCCGTCCAGGCGCTGCGCTTCTTTGGCCAGTTCATCGACGTCACGGGCGACGGCATCGGTCTGGTCGGCCAGCGCCTGCTGGCGCTCGGCGGCGGCGGGCGGTGGGCCGGTCGGCGCCTGCGATGGGTCCGCGCCGGGGGGGGGGTTCTGCGGGGCGGTCGGCGCGGCGTCTTGTGACAGTTGCTGCTGGCGGTTCAGCAGCGAGCGGACCCGCTCGATCGCCTGGTCCAGTTGCTGGCCGAGCCGTTTCCTGGCGGTGGCGTCGCCGCTGTCGGCCCGCAGCTCTTTTTCCCGGTTCAGGATGTCGCTCAGCTCCCTGCGGTATTCCTCCAGTTGCTGAATCTGGCGGCGGCGCTCCTCGTTGTCCGTGTCGCGCTGCATCAGGATGGCCAGCACGCGCTCCAGCCCGGCCACCAGTTCCTCCTGCTGATCGCGGGCCTGGTGGAGCGCGCCGCCCTCGCCCAGCAGCCGAATCACCGCTTCGACGCGCTCCTGCACGCCCGCCTCGCCGATCTTCGTCAGCGCCCGTCTGAGCCGGGCGGCGCTTTCGGGCTCGGTCTCGGCAAGCTCTTCGCTGAGCCGGAACATGCGGTCGATCAGACGGTCGACGCGGTCACGGATGATCTCCTCCTTGCGCTGCAGGGGATGGATGGATCCCGGCTCGACGTCCTCCTGGGCGGGCGCGGGTGCGATGAAGAGCCATGCCATCGCCGCGCAAGCGGGCACGCGGATAAACGGTATCGGTTGTCTCGATCGCATGGGTTGTCTCGTATTCCGCGTCAACTGCAATCGTGATCCTGCAAATGACCCGCTCCCTCACGGTCGCGGTTCGGATCGGCGGAGCCGCTTCCTTACGGTCGCGGTTCAGATCGGCGGAGCCGCTCCCTTACGGTCGCGGTTCGGATTGGCGACCTTCGACCCTCGACTTTGGACCTTGGACCTTCGACCTTTCCCTTCCTGCGCCGCCGGCTCATTCGTCATCGAATACGTCCGACCCCTGGCGTTCGAGTTCGATCTGCGTTTCCCGGTTCAGTTCCTTCTGCAGACCGACGATGTCGCGCAGGAGGGTGAGCGCTTCCTGGTATCCCTCCCACTGGATCATATGCGCGAGGATCTGTCGCATCCTGCCGAGAATCTCGTTCAATGACGCGTCGATCGCGGCCGGGTCGTCGGCGGTTTCCAGCCGGCCGTAGCGGCGCAGGGCGTCGGCGGCGTTGGTGCAATCGCGGCGGGCCAGCGTCTCCAGCGGGGCGATGATGCCTTCGCCCAGCCGCGCCTGCTCCACGCCCGTGTCCAGGCCGTTCACGCGCATTTCGGCGAGGATCTGGGCGAATTTCTGGCCGATCACGCCGACCGCGCCGCCGAGGTTGCGCTGCAGTCGCTCGACCGGGGCGACCGCCTCGGACCATGCGGCCGCGTCGGTGATCCGGCCCTCCTCGCCCACCACCGTCAGGAACCGCCGCTGTACGTCCTCCTGCTGATCCAGCAGGCGCTCGAACTCCAGGCGGTATTCCTGCTCGCGGCGGGCCAGTTCCGCCAGCAGTTCTTCCCGCGTCACGATGCGGAAGACGCGCGGATCGGACGCCGCCACGTTCGGGCCGGAGACGTCGTCGAAGTCCGCCGCCCGCAGCGTCAGTGTCAGCCGTTCGCCGGGCGAGACGCCCTCATCGTGCAGGGGCAGTTCGATGCTCGCGCGGGCGTGGGTGACGCCGGGCGTGAAACCCCTGGGGACGATCGTTCGCGTCGAGGGCGCGTTCTTCTGAACGTCCACCTGCAATTCGATCGTCGCGATGCCATAGGTGTCGGCCACTTCCACGTCCGCGATCAACCGCGCCTCGGGGGTGAGCATCTCCCCTGCGCCGGGCGTGACGAGGCGGACGGTGGGCGGCTCATCGGGCTGGATGCGGATCGCAAAGCGCACCGGCCGCCTATTGGTCAGCCCCCCGGCGTCGGTGAGGGCGAAATGGCACGTCGTGGATTCGTACACCGTAAGCTCGGCCCGCCATGTGCCTTCGATCGGCGACGCCTGCGACAGTTCCTCGTCGCCGGCCATGAGCACGGCCGAGACCACCGGCGCCTGCGTGCGGATGGTGATGGCCACGTGGCTGCCGGGCAGCGTCTGGACGGCGCGGCGGCCGTCGGCGAGCGTGAAGGGTTCCAATCGGGCGTATCCGGGCGGCGTGACGTCGATCCGCGACCATGCCACGCGCGGGCGTTCGGCCAGCTTCGCCGGATACCAGGGCGTGCGGTCATCGCCGCCTTGCAGGTGGAACTCGAAGTCCTCGCGGGCGTTTTTCACCACGTACCGCAGGCCGAAATCGCCGACCGCAGTCATCGTCTCGCGCCCCTTGCGGCCGGAGGCGGTGCGGAAGACGAAGTCCGCCTGCCGTGGCATGACGCCCTCGACCTGGGCCGTGATCGGCAGGTCATCGCCGATCGCGCCGCGCAGCACGCCGTCTTCCAGTTGGACGTGGATGTGCGTGCGCTTGGGCCAGGGCACGTCCCGCAGCAGGACGTTTCGGCTGAACCACAGCGAGACAACGTCCGGGGCCAGCGCGGCGAACAAACTGACGACCAGAACCATGGCGCCGAGGGCGGCGCCGCTGCGGTGGAAGCGGCGCGACGTGACGGGTCCGGCGAAATCAAGACCGGCGGCGGCGTGGTTGGCACGAGCGATGGTGTCGGCGGCCAGGGCGCGCGAGTTGGTGGCAGGATCGCCGATGTCGCCGGTGGAGAACCGCAGGGCGGAGATCAACAGCGACGCCAGTTCGGGACGAACCGACTCGACCAGTCGGGCAGCGTCGCCGGGGGCGAGGGGCTTGCGCCAGGGGTGGATGACGCGCCGCCAGGCGATGAGTGCGGTGACCGCCATCACGATGGTGGAGACGAGACCGCGGATGCTCCACTCGACGTGGAACGAATAATCGAGCAGCAACTGGATGGCGCACAGTCCCAGGGCGGCGGCCGCCAGCCAGGCGAAGCCCTCGACGACGACGTAGGTACGCGCGCGGCGCAGGAGGCCCGCGAGTCCGTCGGTGACGGTCGCGCTGAGCCGCGGCAGCGGGGCGTGCTCCGGGGGGCGGGAAGTGAGGGGCGCGTCAGTCATGGCCGGCGGCAATGGTCACAAGTGCAGAGAACAAGAGGCCAACGGCGTTATCCTCAGAGTCATTCACCATTCTGCCGATCACACAGGCCAAACCCCCGTTGCGGCCCAACGCCACCCGCCCGACCGGTGGGACACATGTCAATCTCTTCGGGGCAGTCCGCGTCGTCGAAGTCCCCCGGCTTCGCGTTCACCGCGTGCTCGAACTTGCGCTCTGCCGCCGTCATGGGGTGAAGTCCATCGCACGAACGCGCGGCCGCGCAGCGCATCGCGTGGACGATTCCTGGCCCTCGAGGTGTCCTTGCAGGCAATCGGTCACAGACATGCGGATGAGAGGAATCGAACCTCCACGGGGTTGCCCCCACAGGCACCTGAAGCCTGCGCGTCTGCCAGTTCCGCCACATCCGCTACACAGCCGCGGGCATCCTGTCTGTGCCCGCGTGCTGCGGGCTTCCTGCCCGCGCCATCGCGCTGCACGCATCCGGTTTCCGCCCGTCTGATACGGGCACCCTGCCGGCCAGGCCATCCCGCACCATCGCGGGCTGAATCACCCTGCGCGATCCGGCGCCACCAGCGAGCCACGTGGCTACAGCCCGCGCGGAGTCTCTGCTTCGGACGTCGCTACGAATCGCGCACGGTCATTGAGAACGGCGCACTGCGAGGCGTCCCGCAAGACGCGGCGACCCGTCTCTTGCGAAGCAGCATTCTGCAAGGCGGCTGCGGTGATGTCAAGCTGAACGCCCCCGCTCGTCACCCGGCCGGGTGCGTGACTGATGCGGCGAGGCTGAGAATACGCTCCGCTGTGCGTGTGCCACCGGCATCTTGCCGGTTGTCGCGGCGAAGCCGCGAGTGGCGTCCTGGAAGGCCATGCCCACCGGCTGGAAGCCGGTGCCACACCGAATGGCCGCCCGCCGCAAGTGTCGTGCGCCCTCACCCGGCCCGTTTTGGCGCTGCCCGGCCGCGGGCCTATAATCGCTGCCGCTTGCCGTTCCTGCCGGACCAGCGTCGGATCGGGGTCGATCCTGTGGAAGCCGAAGTCATTCTCACCGCTCGGCGATTCCGGATCGAACGCCGCGTCTACCGGGACCGCGACGGCGCGCCGTTCACCTGGGAGGTGGTGGTCCACCCGGGGGCGGTGCTGGTGCTGCCGGTCCTGGACGACGGACGGATCGTGATGATCCGCCAGGTGCGGCGGGCGGTGGACGAAGAGCTTTGGGAATTGCCGGCCGGCACGCGCGAACCGGACGAGCCGCCGGAGGTCACGGCCGGGCGGGAATTGATCGAGGAAACCGGCTATCGAGCGAGCCGCATCGAGCCGTTGATCGCTTTTTACACCTCACCCGGCGTGATGACCGAACTCATGCACACCTATGTCGCCACGGGGCTGGAACACGTCGGCCAGCGGCTCGAGCCGGCCGAGAGGATCGAGACCGAGGTGCTCAGCCCGCAGACCGTACATAACATGCTGGTGTCCGGCCGCATCCGCGACGGCAAGACCATCGCAGCCTTGGCGGCGTACCTGCTGCGAAACGGCGCGGCCGGGCCGTACGAAGTCAATACCCGGCCGCCAGGCGGGATGGGACCTTTTTGATGAGCTGGCAGGATCGAGAATACGCCCGCCGGGACGTCGGCGGTTGGGGTCGCGGCGGCGGCGCCGCCACCGCGCTCAGCGGATTCGGCCGCGGCAGCGTGGTGACGGTGCTGATCGTCGCCAACGTGGTCGTCTTCATGCTCCAGTCGCAGGCTGTTCTGGCCTGGGGCCTGCTGATCCCGCAGCGCGTCGTCGCCCACGGCGAGGTGTGGCGGCTGGTGACGGCCACGTTCCTTCACGCAGACTTCCCCCACATCTTCTTCAACATGTTCGGGCTGTACATGTTCGGTCGGCTGGTCGAGTCCCGCTGGGGTGCGAGGGCGACGCTCGGCCTGTACCTGATCTGCGGCGTCCTGGCCAACGTGGTGCTGACCGCCTCGGCCTACGTCGGGTTCCTGCCCATCCGGGCCAGCGCCCTGGGCGCGTCGGGGTGCGTGCTGGCCGTGCTCGGCGCCGCCGCGGTGCTGTTCCCGCACGAAGTATTCCTGGTCATGGGCGTCATTCCCGCCCGTCTGCGCACGCTCGCCCTCGTCTACGGCGCCGGCTACGTGTACAACGTGGTCAACCAGGGATCGAACTACGGCGGAGACCTTTGTCACCTGGTGGGACTGGTTGGCGGCGCCTGGTGGGCGTGGCGCGGGCGATCCTGGTGGGATATCCGGCGTCGGGCGGCGTTTTTCGGCCGCGGGCAGGGGGTGGACGGCTCGCAGCCGGGCCGCCGGGAGGCCAGGGGGTCGTTTCGCGAACGCGTCCGCCAGCGGGAGGTTGACCAGCAGGCCGTGGACCGGATCCTGAAGAAGGTCCACGACTACGGCGTCCATTCGCTGACCGAGGCGGAAAAACGGACGCTGCTGCAGGCGACGGAGCGTTTGCAGGCGGCAGATCGCGGCGTCCGTGGCGCGGAGCGCTTGCCATAGCCCCACCCGGCCGGCAAGAATCACAAGACGATGGCTCCATTCGACCGGCCCATGGACAATCCGATCAACTGGTCACTGCCGATCGGGCGGCTCTTCGGCGTTCAGATCCGGCTGCACCTGTTGTTCATCTTCGGCGCGATGTACGTGCTCAGCCAGGACGTTTCGGCCGCCCGCGAATTCCACACGCCGCTATCGATGGCGATCCTGCACGGTTTCGGCACCGCCGCGGCGCTGTTCGTGATCGTCCTGCTGCACGAGTTCGGCCACTGCTTCGGGGCCCGTTACGTGGGGGGCAGCGCCCACGAGATTCTGCTGTGGCCGCTGGGCGGGCTGGCCTTCGTCCACACACCCCAACGGGCCAGTGCCCATCTGATCACCGCCGCCGCGGGCCCGGCCGTCAACGGCGTGCTGCTGGTCGTCATCGGCGGCGTGATCGCCCTGGGCTTCGGGGGGCTGGGCGGCATTCCGTGGAACCCGTTCCACCCATTCACCCCGGTGGGCGCAGTCGCGACACCGCATGGCCTGCACTACTGGCTGCTGGTGCTCTTCGGCATCAACTACGTCCTGCTGCTGTTCAATGTGCTGCTGCCGATGTTCCCGATGGACGGCGGGCGCATCGTGCAGGCGATCATCTGGAAGTTCCGCGGCTATCGCCGCAGCATGGAAATAGCCACCGGCGTCGGCATGATCGGCGCTATTGTTTTGGGCCTGTTCGCCTTTTTCGCCGACGACAGCTCGATGCTGCTGCTGTGCATTGCCGTGTTCGGGTACATCGAGTGCCTGCGGCAGCGGCAGATCCTCCGGAATGAGGCCTACAGCTTCAGCGGCGACTACTCGGATGAGTTCGCGTTCGAATTCTCGACGGGCGCGGAGCCGGAGACGCCCAGGAGGCCCGGCTGGTGGGCGCGGCGCAAAGCCCGCAGACTGGCGCAGCAGGCGCGGCGCGATCGTCTCGCGCTGGAGGCGCGGGAGCGGGAGTTCGACCAGATCCTGGTCAAGATCAGCCGCACCGGCATCGGCTCGCTGACGCCGCGAGAACGGCGCATCCTGGAGGAGGAGACGCAGCGGCGACGCACGCTCACCGGGGACTCTCCCAATTCGCAGCACAGTTGAGGCGGACGAACCGCGAATACACGCGAATAGGCGCCAAGGCCAGTATGGGTGGGGCGGTCGGGGGGGCCGCTGGGACCCTTTTCGGTCCCATAAAAGGCAGCTTTGGGCGAGGCTTGCCGGCATTTCCCGTTGACGGCGTTCGGGCGTATTATTGGCGCTTCCGGTCGTAAGTGCCGATATCAGGGGGATGTTCTCCGGCACTGACGGGGTTGGGAGCAGAGTTCCGGCATTGGCACCTGAAACGCTCGAAACTCGACGGGCCGCGGCTTGGCTGGCGATTGTCACGGCGACGTGTTGCGGCGGCTGCAACTCCATCCTCAACGGCTGGCTCGACCCGACCGTGCTGGGGAACTTCCGCGACGAGGGTGGCCGCAGCATCCGCTCGGTGCTGACGGTCGAGGACTCGCCTTGGGACATCCCGGGGTCGTCTGAACCGACGCGCGAAGACCTGGTCCCGATCGTGCGGGAATACACCATCTCCGCCGGAGACGTGCTGGCCATCCAGATCGAGGAGCTGCTCATCCAGTTCGTGCCGTGGCAGGCGCAGGTGCTGGTCGATGAACTCGGCGACGTCACCGTGCCCCGACTGGGGCGCGTGCGCGCCGACGGACAGACGGTGCGCCATTTTGAGGACACGCTGCGCCGCCGCCTGGTCGCCGACGACATCCTCAAAAGCCCGGAAGTGCTGGTCAGCCCGATCTCGCTGCTGGAGGCCTCGTACTCCATCTTCGGCGTCGGCGTCAGCGCCGCCAGCGGCGCGCCGCTGCGGGCCGGCACCTTCCCGATCCGTCGGCCGGATCTTCGCGTGCTGGATGCGATCAACCAGGTGGGCGGGCTCAATGAGTTCGTCACTGAAGTGTACGTGTTCCGCCAGGACGTGTACGACCGGCCGCCGCAGCCGCCTGCGCCGCCGGCCCCCCCCCCCGAGACCGACGCCGGCCGGGACGCCGACGTCAACGGCGCCGCGCCGCCGCCCGAGGCCGGCCACGGGGAGCGGCCGCAGGACGAGGCCGCGGAGGGCGCCCCGCCCGATGAGGCCGACCTGATCCGCGACATGATGGAGCAGGAGCAGCCCCAGTCCTTCGTGACAACCTCGCAGCCGCCCGAATCCGGGCAGGAGCAGGACGAGGTTCGTTTCGAATGGGACGCGGAAGCCGGCGAATTCAAGGTCAGGGAAGGCGCGACGGCACAAGAACGGGCCGCGCTGGAGGCTGCCGTCCCGCAGGTGCCCGAGTTCGAGTCGCTTCAGTCGGCGGTGGACTGGGACCGGATCGCGGGTGTGCGCAACTACCGCGTGATCCGCATCCCCGCCGAGGCGCTGCGCAGCGGCGACCGCGACTTCAACGTGATCGTGCGGCCCAAGGACGTCATCCGCATCACCAGCGGCGAGATCGGCCTCTACTACGTGATGGGCCAGGTGATCCGTCCGGGCGCTTACGGGTTCAACGCGGAGAGGGTGACGCTGAAGTCCGCGATCGCCGCGGCCGGCAGCCTCTCCGGGCTGGCCTGGCCGACCAACTGCTCCGTCTACCGCCGCAACGGCCTGCGCGAGCAGATGATCCAGGTGGACCTGGACGCGATCTTCGCCGGCAAGGAGGACGACTTCCTCATCCGCCGCGGCGACATCATCAACGTCGGCACCAGCCCGCTGGCGCCCTTCCTGGCCCGCCTGCGGGCGTATACGCTGCCGAACCCGGTGTCGAACCTCGGCTACAGCTTCACCTATTCGAGGAACTTCGCGGACATCGACTCGTTCTCCTCGCAGATCAACCCTGAAAACGTCGCCCCCAGGTTCCCCGGCCTGTTTCCTTAGCGCGATCCATGACGACGACGTCTACCATCTCGATCGGACCGCCCCGTCGCTGGGCCGAATACTTCGGCCCGGCGGCCCGGGTGCAGTTGTTGATCGTGGCGGTCCTGCTGGCAGTGGTGTTTCAAGCCACCGTCACGCGCTACCTGGTCTGGACCTGGCGGAACGACGCCAACTGGTCGCACGGTTGGATCATCCCGCTGATCAGCCTGTACTTTCTGGGCCTGCGGCGGGATGAGCTGTTCCGCGCGCCGGTGGTTCCCTGCTGGTGGGGCGCGGCCGCGCTGGCGGCGGCGCTGGCTGTCTTCCTGGCCACGTTCCTGTTCCCGCTCCCCTACGCCCGCGGCGTCGCCCTGGTCGTTTCGCTGGGGGCGCTGGCGCTGCTCTTCGGCGGGTGGTCCGTGTTTCGCATCGTGTGGTTCCCCATTGCGTACCTGCTGCTGGCGGTGCCGCTGCCGCAGCTTCTGTACGTGAACGTCACCTTTCCCCTGCGGCAGGTGGCGTCGCGTATGGCCGGTGGAATCCTGGACGCGGTGCTGCCGGGCGTGAGCATCGAGACGCAGAGCGTCGTCATCGACTTTTACAACAGCCACACCGGCCTGTACGGCCACCTGAACGTGGCGGAGGCGTGCAGCGGGATGCGCCTCATCATGGCCTTCGTCGCCATCGGCCTGGCGGTCGCTTACCTGATGCACGGGCCGAAGTGGCAACGGCTGCTGGTCGTGCTCTCGTGCATCCCGATCGCCGTGATCTGCAACATGGTGCGCGTGGTGGTCACCGGCGTGTTGCACATCTACGGCCACGAGGAATGGGCCCGCGGCGCGCCGCACCAACTGCTGGGCATCGCCATGCTGCCGCTGGCGCTGGGGCTGTTCTCAGCGGTACGCTGGCTGCTGGCGAACCTGGTGATCGAGGAAGAGGCGATGGAAGAAGGGAATCAGGGCGTGCGGCCGTGAGGAACCTCACTGCCTGACTCCCTGGGCTAAGCATGAGTACCACCCCTGCCACCATTTCGGAACGCATCCTGCCGCCGGTCCGCGGCGGGGGGCGCGCCGCCGCGCCGAACTTCGCCGACCTCACCGCGATCCTGCGGCGGCGGATGGTGCTGATCCTCGTGCTCTTCGTGCTGCTGGGCGGCGCCGCCGGCGCGGGTTTCTACGTCTGGTGGAAATACTACCCGACGTATTACGCCGAGGGTTTCGTAGAACTGATCACCAGCATCCCGCGCGACCCGCTCTCGCTGACCGACGTGCGCCTGGCCGACCGCGAGCAGGAACGCTTCGTCCAGACCCAGTCTTACTTGGTCAAGAACCCGGAAGTCATCCAGACGGCCCTGCGCACCGCCAACCTCCAGAACACCGCGTGGTACAAGTCAGTGCCGAAGGAGGAGCGGGAAGCCGAACTGATCGAAGACCTCATCAGCGCGCCGGTGCGCGGCACCAACTACATGCGCGTGGCCGTACGCACGCGGTCGATCGACGATCCGCACGTCATCGTCGAGGAGGTCGTCAACCGCTACCTCGACCACGTCAAGGACCGCTCCACCGAGAACTACCGTGAGGACAAGGCCAGGGCCCAGGAGGAACTGGATACGCACCGCCAGAAGCTGGCGGACAAGCGGCGCGACCTGCGGGCGGCGGCGGAACGGCTGCCGGGCGGCTTCATGGCCGGCGGCCTGGGGGGGGCGACGCGCGAGGCCTATCTCTATACCCAGCAGGTCGCAGCGCTGCGTTTGCAGTTGGCCCAGCTTGAGTCGTTGCGTGCGTTCTACGCCCAGGGCGCCCGCGTCACCGCCGAGGACGCGGCCGCGGTGGAAGCCGACCCTTACGTGCAGCAGCTCGCCGCCGGCGCCTTCGCCATCCAGCAGCAGATCGCCCTGAACACGTCGCGCTACGGACCGCGGCACGAGGTCATGCGGCGGCTGGACGGGGCGCTGAAGACGACCGAGGAGACCCTCCGCCAGACGCGCGAGCAGAAGCTCAACGAATACCGGGCGGCCGTGGCGCAGACCGTCGAAAGCGCGTATCAGAACATGCAGTTCGCGCTGCTGTCCGCAATGGAAAACCTGCAACTGGCGGACGCGACGCAGCGCGACTACGACCGCGCTCTGAACGAGTACGCCATCCTTCGCAACGAAGTCGACGTCATGGCGGTCAAGGAGATCGAACTCGAAGAATACGTCAGCAATCTGGACCGGCTGGTGCGCAACCGCAGCGGCGTGACCATCAAGTGGGCGCAACACCCGGTCCGGCCGCTGACGAAGAGCACGCCGACGATCGTCATGCTGCCGCTGATGATCCTGCTGGCGCTGCTGGCCTCGATGGGCGCGGCCGTGGGTCTGGATCTGCTCAATACCTCCATCCGCACCACGCAGGACGTGACGCGCCATCTGGAAATGGCTCTGCTGGGCTTCGTGCCGGACCGCGACGACGAAGAGGTCCACATCAGGCACCTGGAACTGGCGGTGGTGGAGGCGCCGCGCTCGATGGTCGCCGAAGCGTTCCGCCAGATCCGCGCCAACTTACAGTTCAGCGCCCCGGCCGCGCGGCAGCGCACGGTCGCCGTCACCAGCCCCAGCCCCGACGACGGCAAGACGACGGTGGCGTGCAACCTGGCGGCAGCGGTGGCGCAGGCGGGCCGGCGGGTGCTGCTGATCGACGCCAACCTGCGGCGGCCGGCGCTGCACGTGCACTTCGAGGCGCGACGCGACGCCGGGCTGAGCAACATCCTGGTCGGCCAGTCCACGTTCGCCGATTGCGTCGTCACGACGGACGTCCCGAACCTGGACGTGCTCTATTGCGGGCAGTTGCCGCCCAACCCGGCCGAACTGCTGGGCAGCGAGCCGTTCAGCCGGCTGCTGGCCGACGCCGCCGGCCGGTATGACCAGATCATCATCGACACCGCTCCCGTGCTGCTGGCGTCCGACGCCTCGTTGGTGGCCAGCGCCGTGGACGGCGTGATTTTCGTGGTGCGCGCCAACGTCGATTCCCGCGGCGCCGCCCGCCGGGCCTGTTCGCTGCTGGCCGGCGTCTCCGCCCACTTCTTCGGCGCCGTCCTCAACGCCGCCCAGGTGACCCGCGGCGGCTACCTGCGGCAGCAGCTCCGCAGCTACTACGACTATCAGTCCACCATCCCCGCCGGCGGCCCGCCCGTGCTGCCGAAGCCGGAGGGAAAGAAGGAGTAGAGCGTAAGAGGTGTCCTTGGCCCGGCGCCCCGGCGGTACGGCGTGCGGTCGGTCAGGAGGTTGCGAACACTTTGCGATCAGCGTCCTTGCCCAGCCGCTGTTTGAGGCATTGGTACGCTTCCCGTCGCCGCGGACGATCGAGGTCATCCCCGGTCCAGTAGGCGCCCAGGATCAGAACGCCGACGGCTACCGCGCCGTCGCCGACGACGACTCCGAAATCGCCGAGAACCCGGTACAGCGCCGAAACACCCTTGATCTGAAAGCCGACAACCTCGGCGTCACACTCGTCGGAACGAAATAGCGTCAGAACTCCGTCCACCCGGTCGGCATGATAGGCATCGGGCACGAAGTGCCATTCGATGCAGTCACCCGCTCGGTTCAGCCACGGCTCCGCGACGAACTGGCGCGGCCCGCCGACTCTGTCCACGAAATCGGCTATGCTCTCGGCCATAACGTCACCTTCATGCCGGAACGGTCCAACGGGTATCCGGGCTTGTCGGGGTCAGCTTGCACTCATCGCTACGGGAACAACTCGCCGCGTGGGTTGATGTAGACCGCGAACACCTTCCCCGGTTTGGAGGGGCACTCCGCGCCGCCTTCCGTCCAACTGCACGACGGAACTCCGCAGTAGCGCCTCCCGCCTTTCTGATACTCCCGAATCTCACCGAACACCACAGCGGGTTTCGAGAGAACTTCCTGTACACAACTGCCGACTCCATCGGGTCTCTTTCTGCCGACGAGTTCGAAGTGGCCGCTGGGCGGTCCTTTGCACATCCCGATCGCGACATAAGCAGTCAGCCGGTACTCCACCACCCCCTCGGTGAGTGGGCAGAACGCCGGAACAGGATGGTACGCCGCCCCGGACCCGCCCGACTGCGCTCTTACCATGCTCCGCTCCCTTATGACACGCAGGCGCCGGGGCTGAGAACGCGAGATTCTCCGAATGACTGAAGGTGCTGTGTAATGGAGACTTACGCAAGGCCCAACAGAGAACGTCAGACCCGCGGTGCTCGATTCTCACGGAGGACGTATCGACACCGCGCCACCTGCGCGTCGAGAATCGCCAGTGTCTGAACGCAGGCGCTACATCCTATAACTGTGTTTCGGTTCAAGTACGGTCCCGTGACTCGTTGAGGAACCGGTTTTCAACTGGTGCCTTCGACGCGCGGCAGGATGCCTCCACGCCCCCGCAAGGCCCATCAGCATGTGAAGTTGCCCGAAGCAGGCCGGCAGGGACGGATGCGCTGGCGAATCCGCCGATGGCTCCAAGCGTCGCGACTGCGACAGGCGGATGGGTGCTTCCCGACGGTGATAGCGGCCCCGTCCCACTCGAGCGCCTCGTCCGCCCTGCCGGGCGGGGGAGAATTGGGGGGGGGGCGTGCGCACCAGGGACTGAAGTCCCGAAGTCCCTGGCTACGATCGTGCGCCTTGCGGGCGAGGAACGCCAACGGAGTGAGGACGCGCCGTGAGCGAAGCGCACGACGTGGGGACGGCCGCACGGATTGTGTGCAGGGTCCGGCGCTCGCGCGCCCGCTGGAAGCCAACGGCACACTCGCCCACCGGTTCGAACCCCGGGCCCCGCCCGGTCCCCGATTCGAAACCGGCACCACGCCCCAAATCCGCAAAAACGGTCAAGCATGACGCAGGGTTTACGGGCATACTTCCCGCATGAGCACCGGAAAGCGTCCCACCACGGCCGCGGACTACCGCCAGCGCATCCTGCGCGTGCTGGTCTACATCCAGACGCATCTGGACGAGGCCGTGTGCCTCGATGATCTGGCCGAACTCGCCTGTTTTTCGCCGTTTCACTTCCACCGCATCTTCAGCGGCATGATGGGCGAGGGCGTGATGGAGCACGTGCGGCGGCTGCGGCTGGAGCGGGCGGCGCACCGGCTGCGGTTCGACGACCAGCCGATCGTGCGGGTTGCGTTCGACGCCGGGTTCGAGACCCACGAGGCGTTCAGCCGTGCGTTCAAGGCCATGTTCGGCCGGTCCCCCAGCGAGTTTCGCGCCGCCCGCCGGGCCGCGGACGCCTCGGCCTCACAAGGCCCCCCCCCGGGCGACGCGCCCGCGCCCGCCCGTCGCGCCGACGACGACGCATCCGCCGCCGGTGCGGCGCCGCCGACGCACGCCCCGTCTGCGCACGATCACCGAAGAAGCCCGGCCCGCCTGACGGCCGTAGACCTCCCCCCCGCCGCCAGCGGCGTTCACTATGACCAGCGGGGACGCGTCGACGCGTTCACGCCCTTGAAAGGAGACCCGACCGTGCATGTGCGCATCGAGACCCTTCAGCCCCAACGTGTCGCGTTCATCAGGCACGTCGGACCCTACGAACAGGTGGGATACGCGTGGACGCGGCTGATGTCGTGGGCGGGGCCCCGCGGGCTGATCGGGGCGGGGCCGCCCATCGGATTGGCATACGATGACCCGCAGATCACCCCGCCGGACAAGCTGCGCTATGACGCCTGCCTTCCCGTGGCGTCAAGCGTCCAGGGCGAGGGCGACGTCGGCGTGCAGGACGTGGCGGGTGGCGAATACGCGGTCACGGAGCACGTTGGCCCGTACGAACGCCTCCACTACACCTACACGCGCCTCTTCGGGCAGTGGCTGCCCGGCAGCGGCCGGACGCCGCGAAGCGACCCCTGCATCGAACGTTACCTGAACGACCCGCGCAGCACGCCGCCGGAGCAACTGCGCACTGAAGTGTGCGTGCCGGTGGCGTAAAGCGATCCGACGGCGCGCATCCGAACCGCGCCCGAGGGGAAGCGGCTCCAATCTGAACCGCGCCCGTGAGGAAGCGGCTTCTTTACGGCGGCGGCGTTCTCCGGCGCCGTGAGCGTAGCGCGACGCACCAGCCCCTCCCTGACGGTCGGGGTTCGGATTGCGCCGCCCTCGTCCTGTGCGGCGCTCCTCGCGTTCTCCTTCACTCCCGTCACTGCCTCACTACGCCACTACCTCACTCTCTGACTTCCTCGCTTATTCCCTGACTCCCTCAATCCCTCTCTTCGGCGAGCTGTCGGGCTCTCGCCACGTCCACCTTCAGTTGCTCGGTCAACGCCTGGGGGCCGCTGAAGGGCCGATTGTCGCGCAAACGGTCGAGGAACTCGACCGAGATCTCGGCGTCATAGAGGTCGCCGTCAAAGTCGATCAGGTGTGTCTCCACGCGCTCACCGGATTCGCCGAAGGTCGGCGCGGTCCCGATGCTGACGGCGCAGGGCCGGAGCAGATCGCCTACTTTCGCCCGGCCGGCGTATACGCCGTCGGCGGGGACCATCTGCCCTGCGACTTCGACGTTGGCGGTGGGAAACCCCAGCGAGCGGCCACGATGGCGCCCGTGGATCACCCGGCCGCCGACCGCGTATGGCCGCCCCAGGCACAGACCCGCCCGCCGCACCTTGCCCACCGAAAGGAATGATCGGACCAGCGAACTCGAGACCATCACCGCCTCGCCCGGCTCGATCTCCAGCCGCACCGGGTCAACGACGTGTACCTGGAACCCGGCCTCATGCCCGGCGGCCGCCAGCAGGTCCGTCGTACCCCGACGCCCGCGTCCGAATCCGAACGAAGCTCCCTCCACCACGTGCGTGGGGTGGAACCGATCGACGATGACCTGCTGAACGAACGCTTCCGCCTCCAGCCCCAGCAGCGACGGCTCGCTGCGGGCCACGGCCACCACGTCCGCGCCGTAGTGAGCCAGGAGGTCGATCTTCTGCTGCCGTGTGCTCAGGCGAGGGGGGGCCTTCTGCGGCGCGACGACGGTCAGCGGGTGCGGCTCAAACGTCAACACCACCACCCGCCCGCCGGTGTGGGCGGCGAACATGCCCGACTGTGCCAGGAGCTGCTGGTGGGCACGGTGTACGCCGTCGAAGTTCCCGACGGTCAGCACGCACCCCCAAAGCGGCGGCGCCACCGCCTCGATGCCGTCCAGTACGATCATGCGGTCGAACCCACTATCGCCGCTGGCCTTCCTGCTGCTCCCGCCGGCCGACGCCGTCACGCTGGCCCTGCGTGGGGATGCCGTCCAGGCGCGACTTGAGTTGCTCGAAAAGCTGGTCGATCGGGCCGTACAGGTCGGCGATGCGCGTTTCGAGTTCGCTGAGTTCTTCCGGCGTACCGTCGTGCCGGGCGATCCGGCGCTCCAGGTCCTCGATCTCCTGGCGGTGAGCGTCGCGATGGCCGATCGCCCGTTCGCGCAGCTCCTTCAGGATGGAATGGGCCGCGGCCGTCTGCGGATCGTCCAGCTTGTACGTGCGGATGAACCGCTCGACGTATTTCTGCCAGTTGTCCAGCTCGATCTCGATCTGATCGGGCGGACTGTCCGCGGCGGCGGGAGCGATGTTCCCCCCGTCGCCCGGCCGACCACCGCCGGCCGCATCGCCGGCCGCGCCCTCGGCCGTTTGCGCGGCATTCTGCTCGGCCCGCCGCCGGTCTCTTTCGCTACGAGGGGGATCCCAGAAGTCGCGCTCGTTGAACTCGCCCGACTGCCACAAGTCGAGCTTCTTGCGGGCCGTCTCCAGCGCCGCCGTCATGCCCATCATGTCGGTGTCGAACCTGGCACGCTGCCCCGGCTTGAGCAGGTCGCGCAGCTCCTGGCCGCCGGCGACCAGTTCCGCCCGGAACAGGTCGAACGCCGGGCCGGCTTTCTCCGCGAAGGCGCGCACCTCGTCGGCGGTCGGCGGCTTCATGTCCAGCCGCATTTCGATGAACTGGTTGACGATGGGCGCCATCCGCTCGCGATACTGGCGCGAGAACCGCGTCCAGCGGTCCGCCATCCCGTCGGCCCAGGCCGCCTGCTGCCGATCATCCAGGCCGTAACGCTGACGGACCTCGTCCGCCCAGCGGCGCGTCATCAGTTCGATCATGCGCTCGGTAGGCCAGAATCCGCCGGGATCCGCGGCGGCGCCCTCCTGAAGCGCGTGAACAGGAGGTTCGGCCGGCTGGTCCTGAGCACCGGCTTGGGGGGCCGGCGCTGCCACCATTGCCAACCACGCCGTGCAAGCCCAAACTGCCATACTCAGCCTCCACGTCCGCAGGCGTCGCGGCCGGGCCGCGCCGCGCGTGACGCAGTGGACCCGTGACTGGAACGGTAAGCGATAGCACTCATGGTGACGCAGCCCACGGTTTCCATCATCGTACCGACCTTCAATCGGCTCAACAAACTCCAGCGCTGCATCGACAGAATCCGACACAACGTCTCGACTGCGTGCCATACCCTTGTTGTGGACGGCGGTTCCACCGATGGCACGCGGGAATGGCTGGCGCAGCAAGGCGACCTGCGCGTGATCCTGGAAGAGCGGCGCGAGGGGGCGGTGCGGGCGTTCAACAAGGGGTTTCGCGCCGCCGAGGGCACGTACGTGACGTGGCTCAACGACGACGCCTATCCGCTGCCGGGCAGCGTCGAGGCGGCGGTGCGGTTCATCGAGCGTCCTGACCTGGCCGACGTGGGCATGGTCGCCTTCTACCACAATTGGCACAGCGTGCGGAACGTGCTGGACCGCGTCGAACGCGACGGCGAATCGTACGAGATCTGCCACGTGCGCGGCTACCCATACGCCAACTTCGGCCTGCTGCGGCGCACGCTGCTGGAGCGCGTCGGTTTCGCGGACGAACGGTACTACTTCTTCGCCTTCGACCCGGACCTGTCGCTGAAGATCCAGTTCGGGGAGGGGCTGAAGGTGATCGGCTGCCGCGACGCTCTGATCCACCACGACGAGCTGCACGACGAACGCAAGAAGGCCGACCTCGACCGCGGAGCGGAGGACAACGCCAAGCTCTTCGCCAAGTGGGACCTGCCGCCCAGAGACGGCTACCCGGATCCGCGACCGGCGTATCGCGCGATGCTGACAGCGCGCGGGATATTGCCATCCGAACCGCGCCCGTGACGAAGCGGCCTCTGCACGGCGGCGGCATTGTGCAGCACCCGGATCGTCCCGCGACGCATCAGCCGCTCCCTACGGTCGCGGTTCGGATGGCCCGGCGCCGCGCGCACGATTGCCTCTTGGGTGCGTCCAGCCGGACCCCGACGGTAAGGGAGGGGCCGCACGCGTCAGGGGCGGTGTGAATCAGACCATCGCCGCCTCATCATGGATGATCGGCTCGCCCAGTTCGTGCAGCGGCAGCAGGTCCATCGCCCGGCCGCCGTTGAAATCGAGCACGCGCAGGTCGTCGCTCTCGTGCAGGTCTTCCGTGACGATGTCGAAGTGGATGCCGTAACGCTCCTTCAGCGTCGCGACCGGCACCGGATAGGCGATGAACTTGCCGATGCCCTTCTGGTGCAGTCGCTCGACGATGTCCGGGTCCTCGAGTCCCTCATGGCTGGTGAGCACGACGATCGGGCTGCTCCCCGAAAAAATGACGGCGCCTTTCATGGCTGCTCTCCCGGGACGGGCGCCCCGTGGACGGTCCGCCGCGGGCCGTCCAGGGACGATCCCCCACCGGGATTATAGCCCGCCGTTCCGCGCTGCGGCGGCGCCGGCGATCTCCAGGCACACGACGGTGATGTCGTCCCTGGGTTCCAGCGAGCCGGTCTGATCGTCGATCTCGTCCTCCAGCCGCTCGACCATCTCCGGCAGCGGCAGGCGGCCCATGCGGGCGAACAGGTCCAGGTGACACGCGTTCGGACCGGCCGCGCCCGGCTCGGTCGGAAACGCCAGCTCGATGCCGTCGGTGTAGAGCACCACCTTGTCGCCGGGCGCGAGCTGCACCGCGTCGGACGGGAACGTCTCGCCCGCGAACAGGCCCATCAGGCCGCCGAGGGCCTGAAGTTCCCGTACCGCCCCGCCGGCCCGGATGAGCACCGGGTAGGGATGCCCCCCCCGGGCGAAGCGCAGCGTCAGCGTCCGCGTGTCCAGCAGGCAGTAGCAGGCCGTGACGAACTGGCAGTTGGGCAGCATCTGGTCCGCCAGCCCCACGTTGAGCGCACGCAGGACCTCGGAGGGGTCCAGCACTTCGTAGGACTGGCCGGTGACGCGCTTGGGCGAGACGGCCTGCTTGATGAACATGGTCAGCAGGCTGGCGGCCACGCCGTGGCCCACCGCGTCCGCGATGAAGAACCCGACGTGGTGCTCGTCGATGCGAAAGTAGTCGTAGATGTCCCCGCTGACCCACATGGCGGGGCGGAAGATGGTGGTGAACTTCACTCCGGGGATCGGCTCGGCGCCGCGGGGCAGGAAGTCGCGCTGCAAACGGCCCGCCAGCCGCATCTCCTGGTCCAGTTCGTTGAAGTGATCGTTGAGGCGCTTGCCCAGCCGCTGCATGTTCTCCAGTTCGGACTCCATCCGGCGCACCCACACGTGGTAGCGCATCACCGTGGACAGGCGGTTGACGAGGTCCGATTCGGTAGCGCCGGTGCCCGTGACGTCCACCAGGGTGCGGGCGTCGGGGCCGATTGAGAAGCGTTCGTCGGTCACCACCGCGGGCAGGCCGCGCCGGTTGATCGCCTGGGCCAGGGCCTGGAATGCCTCGTATTGGGCGTCGGCGGGCCGGCCGCGGACGATGACGGCATCCGTGTCACCGACCTGCACGGCTTGGCGGGCCATGGACCAGTCCTGGGCTTCGATGACCTGCCATCCCCCCTCCTGCAAGCGCCGGGTGAGCGGCTGCAGCGACGTGCCGTCGGAATTCACCACGAGTACGCGCATAGCTGGTGTGGCACCGGCTTCCAGCCGGTGTCCGAGTGTGGCACCGGTGTTCAACCGGTGTCCATGTGTGGCACCGGTGTTCAACCGGTGTCCATGTGTGGCACCGGCTTCCAGCCGGTGTCTGAGTGTGGCACCGGTTTTCAACCGGTGTCCATGTGTGGCACCGGCTTCCAGCCGGTGTCTGAGTGTGGCACCGGTTTTCAACCGGTGTCCATGTGTGGCACCACTTTCCAACCGGTGTCCGTGTGGCGCCCGGGCGCACCCCGCCCCTGCACGGACGTCGACCGTCCGAGAAATCGGCGTGTTACTCCTCCGTCTTTAGCACGGAAGGCGGGATTTCGACGTGATCGCCCGTCTTGATGCCCAGTTCGGCAAACAGGTTGGCCCGGACTTCGAGGGCGAATCGGGCGGGCCGCTCGGAAGGGTAGCTGCCCAGGTCCAGCGGCTTCATCGTGTGCTGCTTGACGATGATCCCGTCGGCGTCGATGAACGCGATGTCCAGCGCCGTAATCGTGTTCTTCATCCAGAACGACAGCAGCCTCTCGGTCTCGAAGACGAAGATCATGCCCCGATGCGCGCCGTCCGACAGATCGGCCAGTTGCTCCGCCGGGACGAACATCAGCCCCTTCTCGCGGGTCGCGTCGTCGGCGGCCACCCAGACCTCGAAGGCGTGCTCGCCGATGGTGATGCGCGCGGTGGTCATGTCGTCCAGGGGGTTGCTCTTCGATGGAGAGCACGAGCCGCCGGCCGTCAGCCCCAACGCCGCCGCCGTCAGGCAGGTCCGCCACGTCCGCCGCGCGCTCATCGGGGTTCGTCTCCGCCGCGGCCATCGGCGCCGGCCCAGCGCTGCCGCGCCTCGCGCCGGCGGCGCGCCAGGATCGAACAGGTGAAGCAGGCGTCCCGGATCGCCAGCACGCACAGCCAGAACACCAGAAAGAGGATGATGCTCCAGTAGATCAGGCCGATGCGGGGCGTCTGGAACTCGTCCATCAGGGCGACGCCGGCGACGAACATCACGGTCGTCACCACGCAGATGGCCGCCCCCAGCCGGCGCCACGGGCGCGGCCCGCCCATCTGGCTGCTCAACGGCGCCGGCCTGAAAAGATACAGCCAGCCGACGGCGGCGCCGATGGCGATGATCAGGATGAGGAGCAGGATTCTCAAGTCGCTACGGGCGCGGCCGGCCGCGCTGCGGCGGCGGCGTTCCGCGCGGCGGAGTCGGCTGCTGCGGCGCCTTCGCGGCCTCGCGGAGTTTCTTCAGATCGACGGCGTCGGTCATCTTCAGCTCGCGCCGGTTCACATCGCACGTGTAGGCGATCATCTTCTCCTCGACGGTGTCGATGACGTACAGCAGGTCGTCGGGGGAAGACCGCTGCACCTTGCCGATGGACATCACGTAGTCGCCGCCGGAGGTGGTCATTCCGGCCGCAAACGCCGGCGCCGGTCGCGTCTGCACGATCACCAGGCCGACCAGCAGAATCAACGCCGTCACGCTCAGCACGCCAATGGTCAGGTCTTTGTTCGGATTCATGGAAGTTCCCTCAGCGAATGGGGACTGCGACAATCTTCGGTTCCCGGCCCGCGCCGGAAACCTCCGGTCAGCGGCGGAAGTCCGCCTCCAGGTCCCGTTCGTCGAGATGCTCCAGCCGCTTGGTCTGGATGTTGGTCGGGGCGAAAGCATGGAGCCGCCGCGTGCTGAGGTCCAGCACGTAGAGGATCTCATACTGCTGACCATCGATGGCCGCGGTGGCGGCCAGGTAGTTACCGACCGAGCCGCCGCTCTGGGCCCGCGCCGCCGGCAGCACGTCGCCGGACAGCAGCAGCGCCCCCGCCAGCAGCAGGTTCAGACCGACCAGAAACGCGATCAGAGTCTGCTTGGACACGTCGAACACCTCCGTCCTGCCGTCTCGCGTCAGTCCTGGTGCGTGCGCTTCGGATTCATGAAGACGACCGCGCCGAACAGCACCGCGATGAGCAATACGATGACCCACTGAAACACGCCGTTGGCCTCCCCCGGCAGCCGGCCGGGCATCTGGGCCAGGACCGGCTCGGTCCACGACAGGATGGCCGCGGCCGCAAGGCCGGGTGCCAGGCGGCGCAGACCGTCAAAGATCAATGAATAAGTCACGTGAAGCAACCTCCAGGTCCGCCGCCCGCGGCCGGGACTCGGCATGACGCAGCGACGGTCAGTCTCAGCCCGAGCAGTCACCCGCACGAAAGTCCATCGGCCCCGCCTGACCGCCTGATAAGGCGCTAGCGCGAGCGCGGCGCCCCCAGGCGCCTGCCGTTGCGGATTATAGCCCCATCAGCCCGGCAGTAAAGCAGCGGTGCGGCGCCGACGTTCAGCGGGTCTGCGCGTGTGTCAGCCGCGTCCAGCCGGCGGACTCCTGCCTCGAAAGGCGGGGTTCTGGGAGGGACGGGTATCCGCCGCCGGAGCTTCGGCATTCATGGCGGGAGGTTCGGCGGCGTGCGATCGGACGACTCCGCCGGGGGTGCGGTGCTGCGAACAACTCCCGCCTTGAAAGGCGGGGCTCTGAGCGGAAGTGTACACTCGTCCTCAGAGCCCCGGCATTCATGCGCATTCATGCCGGGCGGTCGGCCTGCGCGTGATCGCACGTTCGGATCGGAACGCCATCCTGCGACCCCCGCCCGCCCTGAAAGGCGGGGCTCTGGGGGGTCGGTGCAGCGCACGTGCCGCGATGGTCACGTCGTGGGCGCCGAGGTTTTGAACGTATCGGGCATCTCCACTGCGACGACCTCGCCACGGGCGCACACCTGACCCGCTGCACTCAGCGTGACCGCGACGATGACCTTGCGGCCCTTGAGTTCCTGCACGTGGCCGCGCAGCTCAAGGACCGGCCCCAGCGGCGTGGGGCGCAGATAGTCCACCTTCAATGATGCGGTGACGTAGCGGAACGGCGGCTGCGTTCCCGGCGCCCGGCCGGCGGCGCGATACGCCACGGCCGCGGCCGTGCCGGTGCCATGGCAGTCGATCAGCGACGCGATCAGCCCGCCGTAGACGAACCCCGGAACGGCGGTGTGATACGGCTTCGGTTGGAACTCGGCGACGGTCTGTTCGCCGTCCCAGCGGGTCTTGAGCTGATGCCCGTGGGGATTGAGCCGGCCGCAGCCAAAGCAGTGGCTCAGGTCTTCGGGGTAGTGGTCCTGAATCGCCTCGTCAGACATGTCGCGCGTCCGTCGTCAGATGCTCTCGTCGCGAACGCTCCCCGGCGGGAATGTCGCGTTCGGAGAGACCGAGGGATCCATGATACGCATCGCAGCGGGGTGTTGTCACACGGCACGCAACCCCGGTATTCGGCCCCGCCGGAAGTTTTTTCTGAATTTCTTGGTTTTTTGCCTGCACGATCGGATATCATGTGTTAGACTCATGTTATCGGGCATGTCGTCAGCAATGGGTGGCGAGAGCCCGAAGGCAAGGTTTGCGGGCACGCATTCCACGCCTGCCCGCAAAACGGCGGTCCATCCGCCATCCGCCATCCGCGCGCGTGAGCGGTTGGGAATGCGATGACGTAATTTGATCGGGCATCCGGCCGCATAGGCGGGGCTCGGTCAGCAGTGTCGGTGTGCGCCCTCGAGAGTCGGCGCCACCGATTGGTGGTTGAAGTGCGCTAAGTGGACCGAGTGCGTCGGAGTCCGCGTGCCGCGAGCGCTTAGAGTGCGCCCGCCGCGAGACGTGCGGCGGGGCGCCATCCGAGAGACGTCCGGGCGCGCGCCTTGGGGACTGCGACGGTCGAGGAGCGGTCTTCTCGCGCAAAGCACGCTCCTGCGGGCATGAAGCCCTGGACGGAGGCGGCACGGACGCCGAATCCGGGAATCGAACCTCCGCGCGTTTTTCCTGGACGTTTTTGTGGACGTCCACCGCCGCGGATTCGTGTTCAGCGTCTGGAGGTAGTAGAATGGCTGTGTTGAGGAAGATGTTGCTGGAGGGGCCCCCGGCGTTGCGGGTCCTGGTCGCCGCGCTGGTTGTGCTGGTGCCGGCCGCTTCTGTCCTGGCGGCGGGCACGTTCATCTGGGACCAGCCCCCCGGGAATGGGGTCTGGAGCAACGAGGACAACTGGACGGCGCCTGCCACGTGTACGGCGGACTGTTATCCGCACACGACGGACGACGACGCCATCATCGACGACGAGCGACAACCGACCCTGACGTTGGACGACGATTACACCATCGACGATCTGACGGTCTCGTCGGGCCTGATCATCGCCATCGCGGGACAGGGCTACCAACTCTCCTGCGACTCCATCGTGATCGACAGTGGCTCTGAGCTGTCCGTCTGGGATCAGGTGAAGGTGGTCGCGCGGAAGACGGGTGACCCGGAACCGTGACCCGAGGCGGGTCGACGCGCCGGCGGCGAAAGCGCCGCCTTCGCCGCCGGTGCGGCCGAGCATTTTGAGCATTTGAAAGGCGAATTGGAATCGGGACGAGGTCGTCCAGGTCTGCGTCCCGTGAAGAGTCGAGGTCGATGGCCCGGTGCGCCGGGCGGCGGAAGGGAACGGCTCAGAGCGTGTCTGCACGTCGCGTTAGTTGGATGATCGGGAGCATTGCGGCCGTCCTGGGGGCAGCCCAAAGCGTCTGCGCCCAGACGGAGGTGCCGGAGGGTTTCGAGCTGATCGAAATCGTGGCGTGGCCTCGCTACGCCTTTCGCGCGACGATCAACAACTGCGGCGAACTGGCCTTTACGATGCAGCTTGATGAATCGCAGGATTCGCAGGAGATCTTCCGCTACGACAACGGGTCGCTCGTGCGCCTGACGCACGACGACTACCGTGACAAGGGCGCCAAGATCAACGACGACGGCGACATCGTATGGGCTCGAAGGATCCTGCCGCCGAGCGACGACCAGATCATCTTGTGGCAAGACGGGCGGGAGGCGATTATCGATGCCGTCGGCCCGGACGAGATGACGATCTACACGGCCATCAACAACCTTGGCTGGGTCGCCTGGGGACGCGGACCGCAGAACGGCTGCAACGGCGACGCGATGCTGTGGGACGGCCGGTCCGTGCGGCGGATCAGCAAGCGTGACGACGACCGCTGGAACCTGTCGCCGAGCCTGAACGACCTGGGCGACATGGTGTGGTCGCGGATGAACGTCTGCGTCAATCCCTGGAACGCCCGGATCCAGCTTTGGTCGGACGGGAAAAGATCCACGCTGCCATCCGCGTTCACGCAGCTTCAGAACCCGGAGATCAACGACCGCAGGCAGATTACCTGGAGTGCAGCCGGTGAACGCACATTGATCGAACTGTGGTCGGATGGACGGACCCGCGTGCTGACCGACAGGGGCCTGCTGGCGAACATCAATGATCTCGGCGACGTGATCTTCAACCGTACGGACGACGCTTACGGGGTGGCGCAGATCTGGCTGTACCGCGCGGCGGACGGTCGCTTCATGCGGCTGGTCGACGACCCGGACGCCAACCACACGTGGCCCGACATCAGCGAATGGGGAGAAGCAGTGTGGGAGTGGGGCTACGGTCCACCGGAGCGGTGGTTCGGCATCATCATGATGCGCCGCATTCGGACCGGAGACTCGCAATTCGATGGCGTCATTGACGCCATAGACTACGCCACGCTCGCCGACTGCTTGACGGGTCCCGGACGAGTTGACCGTCTCTGCGACTGCCGCTTCCTCGACCTCGACTGCGACGGGGATGTGGACCTGGGCGACTTCGCCCGGTTTCAGAACGCCTTTCAGGGACGGTAGGAACGCACACACATCGGCAGGGATGCCGCCAGTTTCTTTTTCCAATCGGCGCCTGTGCGCGGCTTTCGCCGCGACGGGCAAGAGTCAGATGTTCCAACGCGCGGCCGACGCGCGGAATGGGAGACAGGCTATGCGATTTCTGGCAGTCATATTCATGGCGCTGCTGGTCGCCTTCGGGGCGGTCGGCGGCTTCACGCAGCCGGCAGTGGCGCAAGATTCTACCACCTGGGAGGGTGACAGCGGAGAAAGTTGGTACGAGGAGAAATGGAGCAACGGCGTTCCCACCGCCAGCCTCGAGGCCATCATCAACAACGGCACGGTCCCCCATGTTCCGCCGAACGCGAACGCGGCCGTGTGCAAGAAACTGACCATTGCCAACGCCGAGAACTTCACTGGCACGAGTCTGACCATCAAGGCGGGCGGGCGGCTCATCGTCGGCGACGGTACCAGCGCGACGTCCGTGCTCGATGCGGAGGACAACGTCCTCACCATCGAGGGCGGGACGGTCGATCCTGAGTTGGACGGCGGTAAGCTGCTGATCTCCGGCGTGCAGACCTTCACCGGCGCCGGGAGCATCGTTCTTGAGCTGTACGATGGGACCAGGACTTCGCTGATCGCGGAGGCGACCGATGACGAAGACCGGCTCATCCTGGGCTCGGACTGCGGGTTCTCGCCCATCGAGCAGTCCTGCTCCATCAGGCTCATCGGGCAGGGCGACGTGCAGGTCGCCCTCGACAATCGGGCCTTCGTCATCTCCAACGACGGCAACTACAACAGCGGCGTCGGCCTGCACCTGTCAACACGCCAGAAGATCACCGACGATGAGGCGGAAGGCTACTGGATCGCGCAGGCGGACTCCATTCTGTGGGTCGACACCCTCGTCACCGGACCCGGAGAGTGGCACGTGACGGATCCCGCCTGCCAGGGCGCCATCATCGTGGGGCACGGCGGCAACGACGGCTGTGTGGTGGGCAGCGGCAAGGTCATCCTCAATACCGGTTGCGGCGGCCTCAGCGGTCACACGCTCAAGGTCGAGAACAATACATTCTCCACTACCGGACGACTCGTGGGGGAGTCGGTTTACAGCGACGACGAAGGAAAATGGACGCGTCCAACGATCGCCGCCCCCGGTGGCACGGCCATGTTCGGCCTCAGCGCCGAGCCAGACCCCGCGAACGTGTGCGGCGGAAACTGACGTCCGTTGATCCGGGCCCATCCGGCGCGACTGCCCGGCCCGGCGCTGCCCCGCGCGGCGCCGGGCAGAAAAAAAGGTGTCAGGATGATTTTTGCGGGTGCGTCAGATGCCGTTCAGCCGCAAACCATCCCGGAGCCGATCCGGGCATCCGGGTGGTGCATTACAGAAAAATCATCCTGACACCTTTTTCGTACCGTCAGATGCCTTCGTCCTGCGCGCTCTCGTTCAGAAACGCGCTCAACTCGTCGTCCGTGAACACTTCCCGTGGCCGGTCATCGAAGGCGTGCTCGTCGTCCTCGCCGAACTCGAATTCATCTTCGATTTGCGGCTTGGTCAGCACGGCGTGCGCCAGGACCAGCCGCTGCTGCACCTTGATGATGTCGGACGGCCGCTCGTCCGGCGAGGAGCGGCAGCACTCGTCGATGAGCTTCGCCACCGGCAGCGGCAGCTCGGTCAGCACGGGCTGCGGCGCCTCCTCCACCCGCTTACCCAGCAGCCGCTGGGAGTGTGGATTGACCGTCTGGTTCATCTCCGTCGGAACCGGCTTGCCGGTCAGCACGCGGTGCAGGGCGGCGCCCAGGCCGAACACGTCGGTCCGCTGGTCGATGGTGTTGCGCAGGGCCTGCTCGGGGGCCATGTAGTCGATCGTGCCCTGGATTCGAGGTTTCACTTCGCCCAACTTGCAGCTCTGCCCCAGGTCGATGAGCTTCACGTCGCCTTCGGGCGTGACGATGATGTTGCCCGGCTTCATGTCGGCGTGGACGTAGCCGGCCCGGTGCATGGCCGCCAGCCCCGCCGCCACCCGGGCGAACAGGCGCAGCACGTCCGCCAGAGAGGCCTTGAAGTTCTTGTCCGACATGGAGATGCCCGGAACGTACTCCATGAACAGCAGCGCCCCACGGGTGCGCAGCCGCTGGCGGATCAGGCGGAATTCATACACCTTTCGGATCACCGGATGGTCCAGGCGCGATCCGACGGTGTATTCGTCCCGCATGAGGTCGATGACCTTCATGTCCTCGGGCGCGCGGACCTTGGCGGTCTTGATGGCGTAGTCCGTGCCGGTCCTCATGCAGCGGGCACGGTAGATGGCCGTGTCCGCGCCGCTGCCGATGCGTTCAACTACCCGGTAATTCGGGATGTCCAGCGTCATCTTGCGTCGTTACCCACGCCTGTCCACCGCAGCCGGCGACTCCTCCGCCCGCCGTCCGGTCGACACACGTATCCCCCTGGCTCACCCTCGGATAGAGCGTCTTGGAGGGGCCCATCAACTCGTCGAGACGATGGAACGTCCCCTCTCACACCCTACGATCCACGTCCTCGACGGTCCGCCCTGTCGACACGCCCATCTCGCGCTTCACGCCCGTCGGCACGTGCCAACGGGGCCATAAAAGCGACGGCGCGGCGCTCGCGGACCGCCTGCGCTGGTCTCCGCAACGGAGAACTCAGCCTCGAAGCCTCTGGCTTCGGGTAGCGATAATCGGCTCGGGGCGGGTCAGGGGAGCGCGGGTGTGATGAATGAAGCTGAGAGTATGATGGCTGGTATACGCTTCGGCGCCACGCTCCAGATTTCCGATCCAAGCTGACAATATCTTACGCCGAACGCCGCCGCGGGTCAACCCGCCGGTTCGGATTCTCGACGTCGCCGGTGCCGTCGTGCGCCGCGGCCGTCGACTCGGGCGGTACGATCCGCAGGAACGTCACCTCCGGCGGGCAGTTCCAGCGGATCCGGATCGGCGGCGAGACGCCGATTCCGGCGCTGACGTGGAGCGCGGTCCGCCCCACCCGTGTCAGGCCCCAGGCACAGCGGGCCGGCAGTCGATCGTTGCTCCAGATGCAGCCCAGCCTGGGAAGGCGGACCTGCCCGCCGTGGGTGTGACCGGAGAGCTGGATGTCCACGCGGCGTCCGGCGAGGGCGTACACGGTCGAGGGATAGTGGGCCAGGAGCACCGTCGGCAGGTCGTCATCGTCCGCCAGGGCGGCCTGTATGTCGCCGGCGCCGGGCCGGAGCTGCTCCACGCCGCCGATGCGGATGCGGCCGCCGTGGGTGCGATGGACGGTGGAGCGGTCGGGCAGCATCGTCAAGACCGGCGCCAGCGCGTCACGAAGGCACTCGTGGTCGTGGTTGCCCAGGACGGCGTATACAGGTCGTCGAGCGGCGACCGGAGCGAGGAGTCGCGTGGTCAGTGCGGCCGCCCGGCGGTAGTCGCGCGGGACCCGGCAGAAGTCTCCGGTCACGGCGACGAAGTCCGCGGGCCGGGCGATCAGAAGCCGCTGAAGCTCCTCCACCATCGGCGTCCAGCGGCTTAAGTGGAGGTCGCTGACGTGGGCGATGCGAAGCCCGTGCAGGGCCCGCGACGCGCGCGGCGACGGCACGTCGAGATGTCGGACGACCAGTTCGGGCATGACTGCCTGCCGAATCAGCGCAAGCGACCGCGTCAACGGCGGCCTCGTCGTAAGGCCGGCCGCGGCGCAGCACGGGCCGCCGATTCTATCATACGCGGCGCCCGGCGCGACGGCCGTGCCGGGGATACCCGGACCATCGGCAGCAGGGGCACGTGGCCTGAAGCTGTGCCCGGTCCCACGTTCGACGACCCGGTATATGCCTCGATGACCCGGCAAGCGTCAAAGGTACAGAGAAAGCGGCAGGAGCCGCTTCGTGTGAAGCGACTCCCACCATCGGTTGGAGTTCCGGCGTGTGTGGTGGTCAAACCGTGGCCCTTCTCGATGGAGGGGCCCGGCGGAAGCGGGGAAGCAGGGGTGAGGGCGTGCTCCCGCCGCCCTACTGGCAGCGCCGTTTCTTGGCCTTGACTTTGCAGAACCCGTTACCGCCATCGGGGCAGGCGAGCCTGGTCTTGAGCTTCCGGGCACAGTCCCGCTTTTGAACGCAGGGGGAGTTGGCGTCGACGTACTCATCACCTACGGACGGACACGCCTCGCAACCGTGTTTGGCCTTGCTCTTCTTGACCGTGTACGCACACGTCGGTCCGCCGCACCGACCGACGAATGTGTAGCGGGCGCGGACGCGGTTCAGGCCGACGTATGCGCGGCCGTCACGAACCACGCCGGTATCGCCACCCCCCCGCAGCGCCCAGTTGTCGCCGAGCGGCCCGTCCGGACGCTCAAAGTCATCGCACACGCCGTCGGTTACGATCCCGAAGTCGTCCATCGCAGCGATCCCGGTGTAGCCGGCGATGCCGATTTCCTCGCCGTTCCGCGGTATCCACCCGCCGCGCTCGTAGACCTGATCCGGACCCGGAGGCGAAATGCTGCTGAGCGTCAGCTTGACGTTGCCGGCGCCGTCGTGCTCGAGGAGCATGTCCGCGGAGTGTACCTGGGCCGTCAGCAGGAAGAACGCCGCGCCACCCGTCATTCCCGGCCAGCCGCCGGCGCCCTCACCGCGGTAAAACCCGCAGTACTCGAAATTGCCGCTGCCGGTCTGCTGCTGGACCTTGACGTAGATCTGGTCGCCGCCGTCGCCATCCAGGAAGAGCGCCGCGTACTGCAAGCCCGCACCGATCGCTTCGACCGACATGCTGGCAGCCTGCGCCGCCGACACGCCGGTGGGATTGTTCGGTGGGACGTACTCGCTCTGCACGGGATAGGTCAGGTCGACGGCGCGGTCGTCCGCGACGGTCGTCGTGGCCGCCAGCATCACGACTGTCGCAATCAGAGTTTTCATAGCTCGTCTCCTCCACAAAAAGAACGTACGTGCATCGACCGACCACCGGCCGACTTCAAATCGTCGTGCTGGACGAGTGGGCGCAGCCTCAGCGCCGTGCGGCGCCTCTGGCGCCGCACGCTTCACCCCTCCACAACGTCCGCCTGGAAGCCTGCGCCCGCGCCCAGCACAGACACAGTACGAAGCGCGCCGCGTCCGCACACGGTGCCCGGTGCGCAGAAGCACCTGGCCGACGGTACGAGTATTGTCCTTCGAGTGACGTGACGAGGCGCTCGACCCCACCGGACAACGCCCGGTGCGGTAATACAATGCGCCTCAACGCTGCTCCGACCCTGCGAGCCACCGACCCGTCGACAGATCGGCCCGTGCCAGAAGCGCCACCCGACTGGCAGGGGTGGTTCGCTCAGCACGGCCAATAGCGTAGTATCGAATTATGAAGAGCGTAGCCGCGCCGCGATCTGATGTCAAGTCGGACATCGAAAAAAATCTGAAAAAAATGTCCATTCGCGCGCCAGGCACGGCGTGGGGAACGTGGCGGGCGGCATCCCGCGTGATTCACTCCGCCTCCAGCGGGTCGGGTGAATCGCCCCCGTGCAGTCGTCACCGGCGCGGGCATGGGCCGTGCTCACGGCGCCCGCCACGCGGACAGTATGGGAGACAGCCGTGCCGCCAGATCGGATTCCGCCCGGCCGGAGTAGCGCATCAGGTCGAGCCGGATCGCGGCGCCGTCGGGCGGGACGATCTGGGGAACGAGCGTGGCGATCTGCTCTTCTTCCGGCAGAAAGGCCTCAAACGACGAGCGTGCGGCCTCATCGTCGGACATTTCGAAGGGGTAGCGCACGCGGACGTGGCCGGCAGCGTAAACGCGGCTTCCGAACGGTCCGAGGCGCACGCTCAAGCCGCGCGCGGTGAAAACGAAGCCGATGCGCGACGGCCACATTCCCAGCGCCAGCCACTTCAATCCGCGGTACAGGAGCACCAGCGACACGACGCTCAGCGGAACCATGGCGACCAGCACGGCGTAATCGCCGATGCGGTTGGAGACGGCCGATGGAACCAGCCGCAGGTCCGAGACGAAGTACGCCACCGTGCGCGCCAGCCCCAGCCCCAGGACGGTCCATACCAGCCCGCGAGCGACAGCCCGGACGCGCGATACGGGAATGAAGACCGAAGGCAAGCTCTCGTCCTGTACGGCGGAGTATGAGGACATGCAATGAGCTATATCATCCTGCGCGATTCGTAGCTACGTTGAAGAGGGAGAATCCGCGCAGGCTTCAACCCCGTGGCTCGCTTCCGGCGTTCGATGGGACGGATCAAATGGTATGCGCCCCGTCGGACCCCGTTACTTCTCGGACAGATCGATCCCGCGAGCGACCCCGGGCAGCACGCCGGGCGAAGTTGCGGCCGGCGAGACCCAGATCGCGTTGTTCGAGGCGCGGGTGGCGGAATAGCCGTCGATTCCGTTCAGATCCAGGAACAGGCCCATGCCCTGAATGACCTTGCGGATCCCGCCGGCGTCAGCCGGCGTCACGTAGCCCAGGGCGCTGGCGGCGTCCTTCTCCAGGATGTAGCTGTCGTTGTCGGCGGTGTCGACGAAGATGCCGACGCCAGAAGCGTTGCCGGCGCCGAGACTGAGCGTGCCGCTGCGGTGCCGGTCGGAGCCCGCCAGATCGAACAACGCTCCCACCGAGAGGTCATGGCCGGCGCCCTGGCTCATGTTCATGGTCCCGGTATAGCTGTCGCTGCCGTCCGCTTCGATGAGGATACCGGCGGCGAAGTGCGCGGCCGCACCCTGGACGTACCACTGCCCGGTATACAGGTCGTCACCGCCCAAGTCGATGAGCAATCCGGCGCCCAGCCAATAGCCGACCCCCTGCCCGAACACGCCGCAGGAGTAGATGTCGTTGCCCTGCTCGTCCAGCAGCAGCCCGACGCCGCCGGGCACGCTCAAACCCTGCATGTAATCGCCGCGCCAGCCGGACGCGGCCCCCTGGGCGAGCGAGACGTTGTGCCGGTCGGACTGGGGTGAGGGGAACGTGATGTCGGCATCGTCGGCGTTGTAGCGGTCCATGTCCGCGCGGTCGACCAGCGCGGCCGCGCCGGCCGGTCCGCCGAACCCCTGCCCTTCGCTGTAGATTTCGTAGCGGTCGCGTCCGGCGACGTCGATGAGCAGCGCCGTACCGGCCACGGCGTGGGCTTGGGCCTTCTCGATGGCCCCGTATTGGTCGTCGCCGGCGAAATCGTAGAGGATTCCGACGCCGAACAGCGCGTCCGCCAGGCCGTTGCGCTTGATCTTGTACGTGTCGTTGCCGGCGAAGTCGAAGAGCATCCCGATGCCCGCGTGGCCGGCGCCGAACCCGCCCTGCACCGGATCATCATTGACGTACTTGTCGTCCCCCGCCAGGTCGATGGCCACAGACACGCGCTGCACGGGCGCGGAGTTAGCCGCCAGCCGGGCATAGCTGTCGTCGCCCTTCCAGTCGATCAGCAGAATGGGCGCCATGGTCTGGCCCTTGAGGTCGTGCTCCGTACCGACGGAGATCAGCCCCAGCGGCGTCTGAATGACCAGCGACCAGCGTGACGGATCCGGAGTCGGCTCGTTGGCGATTTCGTCGGAAGCGTTCATCGTCCCGGCGTCGATCGCTTCCGGCTCGCCGGTCCGCCCGTCGGAGGCGCCGAACTTCGATTTGCCGTCCCTGGCGGCCATGTCAGACTTGACGTAGGGAGCGACGAACTCATCCACGGCGAACGCGATCTCCTGCGCCCCCACCAGCGGCAAGGCCCGGTCGAAGGCAAGGACGGCGTCCGCCGAGCGCTGCAACCCGGCGAACTGGATCTGTGCCGGACGATCATCCTCCTTCTCGGCTTTGGCTCCCGACTTGCGCTCCCGCGCCAGGATGTCGGCCCAGACCGCCGGATCGTACAGGCTGCAGGCCATCGAAGCCCATTCGTGGGCGTCGCACAGGGCGTGCATCAGCACGGCCAGGCGCGTCTGTTCGTCTGCCGTAGCGCTGGCCAGTTGCTGCGCGGCTTGCGCCCGGACCTCGTCCGGCAGGGCCGCGCCGCCGAGGTGAAACACCCGTTCCAGGGCGCCGAGCACCGGTTGATCGCCCCTGGCCCGCTTGCGCTGTTGCTCCAGCGGGTCGCCGACCAGCCCCCGGCGCACCACCCGGCCGCTCCAGCGGGACAGTTGGGCGGTCGCGTCCACGCAATCACCCGGCCACGTGATCGCAAAGGCCGACTTGACGTAGGATGCCAGCAGCGGGGCCTTTAAGGGATTCGCGAACAACCAGTCGACCAGCGGCGGCCGTGGGGGATGGGACTCGAACAGCGTCAGGTCCTGAGGCGACACCCGGACGGAGGCGGGATCCACGCCCGCCTTTGCCAGCGCTGCAGAGACAGCCCGCTCGCAAGCTACGATGGTCGGTCGATCTTCGTTTCCATCCGCTGCGGGCAGCGCGAGCAGGACGGCGGCAATGGCACGTATGAAGAGCATGGATTCTCACCCGTGTGACCAGTCTTATTCCCCCCGGTGCGCCCACCGGTTGCCCGGGGAGCCTGGCAGTGTAACATCCGCGCCACGGGATAAAAGCGCTTCAGGGGCGTAACAGGGCGCGATCGATGCGGACGCACACTCCAGGCTGGTTCGAGCGCCGCACGGGGCTTGGGGCGCTGGTTCGTGCCCTGTTCGACCCGCGGGCGGCCGGGCGGCCCGCCTGGCGTCACGTCTGGCTTCATTTGGCGGTCTATCTTTTCGCCCTGCAGGCCGTCACCGGCCTGGCGATGATGACCGTCTACAGCCCGTCCACGACGGCCGCCTGGGGAAGCGTCTGGCAGATTCAGACACAGACGACGCTCGGCTGGCTGGTACGCGGACTGCACCACTTCGGCTCGCAGGCGCTGGTCGTTGCGCTGGCGATCCACGTCTTGCAGACGCTCTGGTTCGCGGCCTACCGCGCCCCGATGGAGGTGGCGTGGTGGATCTGCCTGGTCATGCTGGCAGTCGCCGGCGCGTCGTGCGTGACCGGCTGGCTGCTGCCGTGGGACCAGCGGGGATGCTGGGCTTCCCGAGTGCCGGCCAATATCGTCGCCTTGACGCCCGTCGTGGGTCCGGCGCTGCAGCGGCTGATGCTGGGCGGGAGCGAGTTTGGCCAGGCGACGCTGACACGGTATCACGCCATGCACGTCACCGTGTTGCCGGCATCGTTCGCCGGACTGGCGGCCGCGTTCATCGCGATTCGGCGGCGGTTGGGGAGGGTCGCTGCCGGCGCGGCGTCCGCCACCCGGCAGCGGCGGTTCGACATCCCGCAGCGGCTTCGCGACGGCATCGCGCTGGTGATTGTGCTGGGCGTCCTGCTCGTTCTGATCTGCAGGGCGCGTTCTGCCGGAGATCCGCTCCTGGACGCGCCGGCGGAGCCGTCGCAGATGGACTATCCGGCCCGCCCGGAGTGGTATTTCCTCTTCCTTTTCCAGTGGTTGAAGCTGTTTGACGGATCCGGGATGGAGGTGATCGGGGCGATCATCATCCCCGGCGTCATCGGGCTGGTGCTGGGGCTCTTGCCGTTTGTCGATCGAGGGCTTCGGGACACCGGGGATGGGGCACGAACGGTCCGTGACGCCCGCGGTGCAGCCGAAGCGCGTGGCGGGCGCGTCATCGGGCGCGTCGTTGCGGGCCTTGGCGCATGCGCGTACCTGGTTCTTCTTGCGGCGGCATTCTTCGCAGATCGAAAGCCCGACACTGCGACGGTCGCGGCGGTCGAAGCCAGAGTCGCGGCCGGCGGAGAGTTGACAGCCAGCGATCGGCGGGTGCTGCGGGCACGGGACTTTCACGTTCAGAAGGACCGAGCCGCAACTCTGGCGCGACGGGCGCTGGAATTGGCCGGACGCCATGGCATTCCTCCGGCAGGAGCCGGTGAGTTATTGGCCCGCGACCCCGTCACCCAGGGTCCACGGCTGTTTGCCGGCCACTGCTCATCCTGCCACCGCTACGCCGGACACGACGGTCTTGGCGGGATCCCCGCGGAACCCGCGACGTCGTCGGACCTGGCAGGATTCGGGACGAGCGCGTGGGTCCGCCGGCTGCTCGCAGACCCCGGCGATCCCGAGCGTTTCGGCCGGATGAAAAAAGCCGATGGCGAGCCGGCGCACACGCGGATGATCGAATGGCGCGAGGATATCGATGAGGAGTACGGAGGCGCGGAGGCGCAGGCGGAACTGTCACGAAATCTCGATGCGGTGTCGGCGTATCTGGCGGCCGAGGGGCGTCAGCCCGGCGTCGGATTGACGATCGACGCTCGGGCCGCGTCGCCGCCCGGAGTCGAGTCGTTCGGGCGGGGCGTCCCTCCTGCCGCCGACGCCACGCTTCGGCTGGGACGCGAGTTCTTCACGGACGAGTGCAACGCATGTCACGGCTACCAGGGCAAGCGCACCGGCACCCGGCACGCGCCGGAGATGTATGGCCATGGCGGTGTCGATTGGCTGGTGCGGATGATCTCGAACCCGGCGGACGATTCGTTGTATCGGAGCACCGGTCGCGAGCCGGCGCAGATGCCGAGCTTCCAGGAGCGGTTGACGCAGGAGCAGATCCGGATGATCGCGGTGTGGCTGGCCGGCGCGACCGGGTCGACGCAGAACGGCAGCGAACCGGATCCGTGACACCGGAAGCGGTCGCGTGCCACCGGCGGGCGGCACGGAGTGCCGATGGCACGCCGTGAGCTTTCCAGCAGAGCGGTGGGCTGCCCGGAGGAATCGAACAAGTTACGGCGCAGTGTCTGCGATGATATGCCAGGCCACGACCTCATTGGGGAAGATCGTACCATCTTGGCGCGAGATCGTGCGACCCTGCCGGTGATGGCGGGCGTAGGGGAGATTACGGATTCTGCGGCCCGCCGATAAAAAAAAGTCGACGCCCGCTTGACCCGGCATTTGGCGGGTCGTATTATCCCAAGTAGGGCCGGCTGGGTTGGTGGGCTTACGGGCTTGACCCAACCCGGGGGACTGTAACGCAGACGGACGGCGGGACGCTTCGGCGTCCGCGCCGTGGCGAGTGAGGTGCGTTATGGTCGGCGCTGTGCGGGAAGTGCTGGTCGATCGGCCGCCGGGCGGCTCCACGCCCCCCGGACCCAGCGGTCCTTCGACCTTCGACCTTCGACCTTCGACCTTCGACCTTCGACTTTCGACTTTCGACCTTCGACCTTCGACCTTCGACCTTCGACCTTCGACCTTCCCGGCTTCAACTGTCCACCCTGCGGAGATTCGGTTCGTGCAGGGTACGTAGTCCGCGCGGTTTGCGCAGTTTCTCAACTTCCCGCGTCCGGATGGGAAGGCAGGTGGTCTGACAAGTGCGTCCGCGGCCCGCCCGGCTGAACTTGCGCCCTCAACGTGATGCCGCTTCGGGATTCCCCGGCCCGGCATCGGTCAAGGTTCACCCGGACGGGGGCAAGCCCCCGCCCGAGTGAGATCGTCCGGCGCCCCGCGCCATGTGTTGCGAACCAGCGCGGGGCGCCGAAGAGTCTGCGTACACTCATAGCGAGGATTTCACATGAAGTCAAGCGACGTGCTGCGCGTGCTTATGGCCGTGCTGCTCGCACTCGTGCCGTGCTACGCCCCGGCCACGGCCGTGGCGGGCACGATCTTCAACTGGACCGGTGAGGCTGATGCCACGGATCCCAACCCGAACGATTGGGAAAACCTGGACAACTGGGACAATACCGCCGCGTATCCGGGGCAATCGTCGGCGACCGACGAGGCGGTCATCAATGACCCTGTTCCCAAGGCGCTGGTGATCCAGGACGTTCAGAATCTCGTGGTGGCGCGCCTCTTCCTCGGCCACCAGCACGTGCTCCAGTTGGACGAGCCGCTGGAAGTCACCACCGGCGTCACCGACCTGGGCGAGGCCCGCTTCGAGGGCAACGTCGAGATCAAGGGCGACTCCGCCCTCGAAGCGCAATGGGTCTGGGTCAACTCGAAGGACATGGACACGGCGATTGCCGTCAATGGGACGGCGAGTCTGATCACGACCGGCGGCTGAAGAGCCGTCGATGGAGGTTTTTCGTCATGAAGCACGGTTGGATATGGGTGCTCATCGGCGCCTGCGTTTTCGGCGCGCCTGCCGGGCCGATTGCGGCACAAGACCCGATCGCCTACGTCTGGGACAATGACGACGGGCAGCCGATTCAGAATCGCTCGTGGTGCAAGCAGGACAACTGGAACCCCAAGGGCACGCCCGGTTCCATCGACTCCGCAACCATCCCGGAGCTTGATCAGAACCACCAGTACCCGATCTTCGACTGCGAGGATCCCGGCACGATCGCGTCGCTTACGATCGACGCCAATTCCAACTCGCACGTGGAGCTGACGTTCCAGAACTCCGGCGATCCGCGCGTCCTCATCATCGAGGACCGTGACGGTCTGAACATACTGGGCGATAACTCGGACGTCCTGATCCGGAACAACGGCGTCCTGCAGCTCAACGGCGGCGGCGTCGCGACGATCGGCGGCACCATCCGCTTTGACAACGCCGAGACGACGGCGCCGAAGTTCGTCCTTGGCGATGGCAGCAACCTGACCATCAAGGGGGACGGCAACAGTACGGTGACGTTCGTCGCGGCCTATCGAACGTTGATCACCGGCCAGGTCGCCGCGCCCGACGACGCCGAGGTGCTGGTCCTGTCCTCGGACGTCCGTATGTGCGGCAGTTTTGACATCGACGTACTGCTGGTCAATAATGGGCGTGTCCAGACGGCGGTCGACTGCGGCCTGGATCCAGGGGAAAGGGAGAAGCCGGGCACGATCAACCTGATCTGCCACCCGAAGGGCGGAAGCGGCTACTGGCTGGTGGACGGCGGCAAGGGGACGGGCTCCGGCGAAGAGTCCAAGCTCAACGTCGATACCGGCCTGGCGAGCACCGGGAACCTCCTCATCTGGAAGTACGGCTGGGCCATCTTCAGCCGCCCGGGCACGTTCGTGCGGGATACTTTCTGGGACGGTTCGCCGAATGACTCAGGGCACCTCATGGTGCGCAGGGGAGGCACGCTGCGGGTCAGGAAGAACCTCGCCTTCGACGCCCATCGCTGGGACGTAAAGTGCGTGCCTTCGGAATGAGCTTGTATCGGGCCCGGCTCGGTACGTGGAGAACAAATAACATGCGATCAACAAGACAATTGATTATCACCTTGGTCCTGGTGGGCCTGGCGGTTGTCGTCCCGGTGGCGATTCAGACCTCCGGAGAGGACTACGTCTGGGTCGGCCTGGCCAACGACAACGACAGCCGCTGGACCCTCTTCCAGAACTGGGACCCCAACGACAACTATCCCCATACCGCAAACGACACCGCCAGGATCGACGATCCGACGAACTTCAACGGCCTGGTGACGGCCGACGCGCCCCATCTGACCATTGGCGAGCTGTTCGTCGGCGACGGGCATACGATCGAGTTGGATGACCACGTGTCCGTGGCCAAGACTGTCTCGGAAGGGGTCCTTGAGTTCGACGGCATCGTGGTCGTGTCCGACGCGCAGGAGGGCCAGTGGCACATGGACGCGAAGTCGATCTCGATCAACTCGACGCAGCGCACCACCGTCTCCTTCACCGCCGGGGACGGCGACGGGTGTATTTTCACGGACGGTCTGGAGGCGGGTTGCACCAGCGGCTGACATTGGCTTCGCCGCCGGGCGCTGGGCGTCCTCCGGCGGTTGTTTCGTCGATTTCTCGAAAGGAGTGCGCATGTTCGATTATCGTTTCTTTTACATATTCGCGGTCGTTCTGACCGTCGTCGCAGCCTTCGGAGTCGCGGGCGCCGGTATGGCCATGGCTGGCGATGATTACGTTTGGACGAGTTCGCAAGGCGACCCCCACAACTGGAAGAATGACCTGAACTGGGCCGGGCCTGAAGGTTACTGGCCAGGGGAGACTTCGGTTGACGACACCGCTACGATACCATGGTTGGGTAGCGGTGACTATCCGGATCTTGCCGAGTCCGTCGAGATCGCGAAGCTGTCGTTACTCTACATTGAGAACTCCGGGGGCGGTAAGTTGACCGTGGACGGCATCGCCGCAGTACTTACCATCAATGGGCGCGACGGGCTGGCGCTCCAGCAGCAGACGGTGCTCACCATCGGCGATGATGGCGGCAGGATTGCCTTCAAGCAGGGTGGAGACCTCGTGCTCGACGGGCACATCCGGTCGTTGTACACAGGCGGAGAGGAGGACGAGGCCAATATCGAGTTCGCCGGCACCACCGTCACGTCGGGGTGCGGCTACATCATCGGCCTGGGGCGCGTCTACCTGCTGCGAACCCCGACGGACCGGGATGCCCTCCTGATCCTGGGCCCGGACAACGGCCTGTACGGCACGCTGGACATTCAGGTAGCTCTGGTCAATCGCGGTGTCGTCGATGCCACCAATCCTGAAGATGAGGACGAACCACATGCGCTCAGACTGTACTGCGAGCCGAAGCTCGGTCCCGGCGACTGGCGGGTGACCGGCGGCGGGACCGGTACGAGCATGATGATCATCGAAACGCCCGTGGTCGGGTCAGGCAACCTGCTGGTAGGGCCGAACTCGATCCTCCGCGTCTTCGGACACGTGTCGCTCTACGGTACTTTGACGGCCGGGCCCGACAGCCACGTCACCATCGGCAAGGGCCTCATGTTCGACGTGGATCGGTTCGAGTTGAGCGGATGCCCCGACTGACGGACGGCTTTGTCTCCAGCGCGGCGGTTCCGAGCGAGCTTTCGCCCGGACCCGCTGCGTGCATTCAAATTTCCTCGAGGGTGCGCCTATAATTGTAGTAGTACCTTCACCCAAGAGCAGGAACAGGGGCGCGTGCTCAGCACGTTGGCCGATGCCCCCGGGAGCAAGCACGATGTTCAAGTCATTGCAGTTGACCGGCATTGTACCGCTGCTGATCGTCGGGCCATTACCGGCCCGTCCCGCAGAGTGCGCCCATACTGAGTACGGTTGGACTGCCGCTTCCGGGGCGGACGAGGACGACAGCGCAAACGGCGTGGTGTCTGCCACAGACGGCAGCCTTCTCGTTACGGGCGTGATGCGCGGAACCGTCGATTTCGATCCAGGCACGAAAAAAGACAAACACCGCTCAAAGGGGTTGGGCGACATTTTTGTCTCCAGGTTCGATCCTTACAGCGAATACTCGTATACCATCCGCATTGGAGGCAAACTGCTCGATGGAGGCCTCGGTATCTCCGTGGCCTCGAACGGCGACTCACTTCTGTGTGGGTCCTTCCAGGGAAAGGTTGACTTCGATCCTGGGAAGGCAAAGGACAAGCACAAAGCGTCGGGGCACGACGCATTCGTGACTTCGTACGGAGCGGGGGGGGACTACCGCTGGACACGAACCTTCGCCGGAAATGGGCCAGAGGACGTTGCGAAGGACATCGTGATCGATCCGGAAGGGAACATCATCGTCGTCGGCGATTTTACTGGTACGGCCGACTTCGATCCGGGATCCGGCAAGGATCGGCGCACCAGCTTTGGTCGCAATGACGTGTTCGTTGTGCAGTTAGATGGCCGCGGCCGATATCTGTGGTCATCTACGTTCGGCGGGCCGCTGGACGATCACGCCTTTGGCGCTGCTGTGGATGGCAACGGAAACGTAGTTGTGACCGGCTACTTCCGCGGCTCGGTCGATTTCGACCCCGGTCCCGGCGTGGACATGCACCACTCGGCCGGCAATGAGGACGCCTTCATCACCAAACTCGGGCCGGACGGCGCGTATCACTGGACGCACACGTTCGGGGGCGTTGGCTTCAATGACCAGGGGCGGGATGTCATGACCGACGAGGCCGGCAATATCTACGCGACGGGCAGCTTCGTCGACACGGTGGACTTTGACCGCCGCGGCGATGGAGATATACGCATCGCCAAGGGATTCAGCGACATCTTCGTGACCTCCCGCGCCGGCGACGGGTCATACCGCTGGACGGCGCACATGGGGGGAACCAACATCGAGGCCGGGTTCTCCATCGCGCTGGACCGCAATCTGGTACAATTGGTCGTCGTTGGGCCGTTCAGCGGAACGGTGGATTTCGACCCGGGCGAGGGCCTCGATGAGCGAACAGCGATCAGTGGCCCGCGCGACATCTTCGCGACCTGGTTGACGCTGGACGCCGCCTATGTACGCACCGACACGATCGGCGGAACGGGCAACGACGTTCCCTGGTCCGTTGCCGTGGCGCCGGACTCGTCGGTCGTCGTCGCGGGCAAGTTCGATTCCAGCGACGCCGACTTCGACCCGACCAGCGGAGTGGACGTGCATGCCACCAACGGGCGCGACGACATGTTCATCGCCAAGCTCTACTGCGGCCCGTGCGAGGCCGTCGAGCGACACTCGCTGACGGTGAAGGAGAAGAACCGCACGCTCCTCGGTGAAGTCCGCGCCTTGGTCCCCGGCGGCCGGGTCACCGTCGAATGCACCCCCACCGATCCGCCCGGCGAGCCGATCCAGACCCGCGTGGACATCGACGGTGAGAACATGGGCAAATACAAGCTCAAGAACCTCAAGAAAGGCGAATACGCCTGCGCCATAACCGAAGTCCGCGACGCCGACGGCAAGTCCGTCTGCGACCAACCCGCCGGCAAGCGGACCGTGACTGTGAAATAATCACCGCCAGGAGGCCGCCGTCAAACTGGCCACGGCTTGAAAACCGGTGCCACACTGCTCACCGGTTGCAAACCGGTGGCACATCCAGAGCCCCGGCATTCATGCCGGGGTCCACCGGCTGGAAGCCGATGCCACACCTCACCGGTTACAAACCGGTGCCACACCTCACCGGTTGCAAACCGGTGCCACACGTCACCGGTTGCAAACCGGTGCCACACTCCAGAGCCCCGCCCATCAAGGCGGGCGGATTCGTCGCGAGCGTGCGCGTTGTCCCCCGAGCCCCGCCTTTCAAGGCGGGAGTTGCTCGGAGAACCGCATCCACGGCGGAGCCGTGCGATCACACGCCGCCAGGGCCTCACGACCGGCGCCGGACGGCTCGACCTCGACCCGACCTGCCGGCGGAACATATTTCAACATCTTTGGGGCCGATGGACCGGATCGAGCCGGTAGTGCATTCCCAAGGCGGCCTCCGTCCGCAACAAAACGTCACCCTCACAACTTCTCCACAGAATGAAGAGAAGTTCCGCCGTCCGAGAGTATTCTCTGGCACAACCGAGTTCCACATTGAACGTCGTTCTCCCGTCCGCTCCCTTACGGTCGCGGTTCGGATTACCCAAGGCGGCCTCCGGCCGCAACAAGTCGTCACCCTCACAACGTCTCCGCAGAATGAAGAGAAGTTCCGCCGTCCGAGAGTATTCTCTGGCACAGCCGGGTTCCACATTGAACGTCGTTCTCCCGTCCGCTCCCTTACCAGGCTGTCGGAATACTCTGGCGTCATAGTGTTGCCAGGTGATGGCTGATGGCGTGCGTGGTCGCCGACGGGGCTGCCGGGTTTGCGGCGGTGTGGCTTTGGGATGGGCTCGGTGCGGTCCGAGCGGCCATCGGTCGCCTTCCGGCTCCGGGCAGACCCCTGCTCCACGACTTGTTACAGTGTTTTCACCACTTCACTCCAATGACTGAGCAGTATTCCGAGGTTTACGGCGGTGCAGACCATACTCCATTCGGTCTTTACTTTGGCGATCCCACGTCTGAGGAACCGCCGCACACCCATGTTCCGTTTGATGTGGCCGAACCGCGGTTCGACCGTCTGTTTTCTGCGCTTGTAAATGTCTCGACCTTCCTCCGTGGCCATGCGGGCGCGGAGCCGTTCTCGATGCTCCTCATACGGGCCGCGGCTGACCAGGCGGCCTTGGGTCGGATCGTGACAACAGGCGGCACCGTGCGGGCAGCCGGCGCATGCGTCCGGGTGGCCATACTGGCGCATGCGTCTGGGTTGCCACACTGC
>QZJT01000039.1 GCA_003597935.1 Phycisphaerales bacterium
ATGCGCCACCCCGGCCGAGCGTCCGCGGCGGCGGACGCGGAGTTCCTCGTCGCGGCGTCGTCAGACCGGTCGGGTAGAGCTTCGGCTTCGAGTGGGTGATCCATGACCGTTCGCATGAGTGGACCGTCGTACCGGGAATAGACGTCTGAGGCTTTGGTCTCGCGCGTCATCGTGGGGCCGTGCCCGAAGGCGGCCGTCCCCGGCCCAGCGCCGCCTCCGCGGCCTGCCGGTAACGTCGAGCCGCGGACGCGGAGTCCCCTTTCTGTTCATCAAGCCGTCCGAACGCATAGTGCAGGCGCACGCGGTCTTCGGCGCTATCTTCCAGCGTCGTCAGGCGCTGCTGTGCCTCATCCAGCCGCCCCCGTTCCACGTCCACCAGGGCCATCAGCAACTGCCCTCGCGGCAGGTCCTCGGAACGGGCCAGCACGGCCGCGAGGTGGCGTTCCGCCGAGTCGACGTCGCCGGACGCCAGCAGGATCTCCGCCAGGTCGAGCGGCGCCTCGGTCCCGTCGGGGTCGAGCGAGACGGCCCGCTGCAACTCCTGCACGGCCGCGTCCATCTGACCCTGCGCCCGCAGGATCGCCGCCGTGGTGCGGTGGCTGGCCGAGCGGAGCCGCGCCTGGTCATCCGCGGGACGCTGCTGCGCCAGTTGTGCCGCGACTTCGGCATCGGTCAACTCGCCCAGCGCCGCACGACAATAGAGTTCCAGCCGTTGGCGATCGGAGGGCGTCCAACTGGCGATGACGTGCTTCAGCGAGCCGTCCGGCGCGGTCACCACGGCCGTAGGGTAGACGATCAGGCCCAGCCGTCCGCCGTAGACGCGGCCCGCGTCCAACGCGAACGGCTCGTAGGCGCCGCTCCGGTCGCGCCAGGTGCGGAAGACGTCGCGCTGATCGGCGTCGGCGGACATGTAGTTCAGCACGATTCGCGAGCCGTCGAGCGTCGCGAGCACGGCATGGGCGTCCTCCAGCGCTCGACGCGACTGCTCCTGATGAGCCGCCAGGTACACCAGCACGAGGGTCGTGCCGGCGGCGTCGGCGCTGCTGACGCGATCGGTGTCCAGGCCGGGGCAATCGTACGCGGGAAGAGCTTGCCCGATCTCCACTCCGCGGAGGCGATCGCCGAAAGCCGGCGACTGAAGGCACGCCAAAGCCATGATCCAAGTGAGCCAATGCCCGCAGGAAGGGAGTGAGGGAGTAGTTGTTCTTCTCATCGTGGCCTTCCTTTCGGCGCGCCGTCGGCGGCCCCTTCGCGGGGGGGGGCGTCGTCCGCCGGCTCGGCCGGCGGGTCCGTCACCGTCAGCGGCGAATCGCGGTCGTACTCGTAGGGTCGATGGCAGCCGGGGCTGCACCGCCCGCCGCCGGACGTTTTCTGAAACGCGATGGGCAGCGTCCATCCGCCGCTTTCGAACGGGACCTGCGACGCCATGTGCCGCGGCAGGTCGCTGCCGTGAATCTCGTGGCACGTTCGGCAGGTGCGTCCCTTGTCGCTTCGATGAACGTGGACGTAGTGCAGATTGACGTCCGCGGCGCGAAAACCCGTGGCCGTCGACGACCGCGCCACGGTCACCAGTTGCGGATCGTGGCACTGGAAGCACAGGGCGTAGGCGTGAATGTCGAACGAATCGTAGAACCGGGCCGGGAACCGCTCGCGGAGCAAGCGCGTGCTGCGGCCGCCGTGGACGTCGTGGCAAGCGGTACACTGGCCCGCCTCTACCGGCCCGTGCTCGAACGCCCGTCCGGTCAGCACCGCGCGCATGTCGGGGATCGTCCGGCCGTCCGTCGCCACGATGGCCGCCCCGTGACAACCCAGACAGAGCGTCGTTTCATCCGTTCGCAGCAGGTATTCGCCCATGTCCGCGTGCGAATCGTGACAGTGGGCGCATCTGCGACCGGCGAGCACCGCCCCGTGTGGCGTGTCGGCGGTGGCGACTTTCTTTTCCACATCAGGATGGCAGGAGAAGCAGAGCGTCTCGACCGGCGACGCCAGCAACCCGCGATTCGGCGAGGAGTGCGGCACGTGACAGGCATCGCACCCGCGCGCCATCGGCTCGTGCGGCTTGCCGGAGGCGTCGGCCGGCCGGCGCCGCTGCCCGTGACAGGTGAAGCAGTGCTCATCACCCGCGCCGCCGACCAGCAGACCCGGGTTGTCACTGCCGTGCGGATCGTGACAGGCCGTACACTCGCCCAGGACGAACGGTCCGTGCAGGTAGGCGTGCCGCTCGACGGGGTGGCACGCCAGGCAGGTCAACTCCACCCCGGCGCGGTTGAGCAGGTTCGCGCCTTCCGAACCGTGCGGATCATGGCAGGCCAGGCATCCGTGACGCGGCAGCGCCTCGTGTACGTGCGGCCTGGATCCGACAGCGGAATGACAGTGCAGGCAGAGTTGGGGATCCCGGCAGGCCAGCTCGAAGCGGTGCGGTGTGTCCTGCGGCACATGGCAGGCCGTGCATTCCCCGTCCTTCATCGGCAGGTGTATCGAAGCCCGCGTCAGCAACGAACCGTGGCAGGCCGCGGCCGTGCAGTCGCTCGGATCCGTAGGCCCTGCGAGGGGCGATTCGACCGGCGGCGCAGGAGCGGTTGGCGCGAACGAAGCGGGCGCGGCGACCTCGGATGGCGCGATGCCGCCTTGCTCATCGGCGGCGGGTGCAGCGCCACGCCGGCAGCCGGCCAGGCAGACCGACATCGCCAGGAGCAGTGGGCCCGCCAGCAGCGCGGCTCGGCGGGCGGAAGCGGTGCCGCTGCGGTTCCGCCTCGTGCGGTCCGGGATGAGCCTCCGCTGCGGCGTCACTATCGATCTCCCAGCCCCATCAGCCCCCCCCAGATGATGAGGATGATGATGACGATGCCGACGGTCAGCAGCACGATCCCCAGCCACCGCGCCGCCCGGTTCCAGCCGAAGGACAGCGGCGTCGTCGCGTGCGCTTCCAGCCGCCCCTCCCGCACCAGCCGCTCGTATTCGAGAGGCCGCTCCTCCTTCATCTCCGATTCGCTGATACGCCCGGTGAAGATCACGGTGTCGGTGGGGAACTTCTCCACCCGCAGATGGGCGTTGAAGAAGTGCATGGTGAAGATGAAACCGACGGCCAGCAGCGCCTCGTACCCGTGTACGATGGTGGCGACGTTGAAGATCCAGCCGGGCAGGACCGTGCTCGCTGCGACCGGAAACGCCAGCAGCAGCCCCGAGCCGCCGATGATGACGGTGCCGAAAGCGTCGGCCCAGTAGTCGAACTTCTCCCAGTAGGTCCAGCGGTCGAACCGGGGCTTGGCCCCGCGCCCGAAGAACCACCGCAACATCCCGAACAGGTCGCGTACGTCCTTCCAGCGCGGCATCATCGACTCCGGTCCGAAGAGCCACCCGCGCCGGCCGCTGCCCACCTGCGCTCGGACCCAGCGGACCACGCTGCCGACGTGGATCACGACGTACACCAGCATGATGCAGGCGAAGACCCGGTGCAGGATGCCGGCGGCGTTCCCCCCCCCGAAGGCGTCCGCGATGACCAACGCCCAGGGCTGATCGCTGAACTTCAGCGGAATGCCGGTCAGCGTCAGCCCCATGAAGCTGATAATGACCAGGGCATGGGTGAAGCGCTGAATCGGGCGGAAGCGGGCGAAGGTGCGCTCCGAGGACCCGTGCCCGGAGTTCGGCGGGCCGTTGCGGGCGCGTTCGACCCTCGCTCGGACCCACCACAGTACCGAGTGAAGGCCGAAAAGACTGAACGTCGCCGTCATGACGATCATGAAGTACAGCCAGATGCCGTAGAGCAGCTTGCTGTCGGCCGGATGGCGGAAATCCGCGTGGGGAATGAAGCGGGTGAAGTTTTCGTTCGCTCCCGGATGGCAGGTGGCGCAGGTACCGACGATATGGTCCGGCGACAGGCGCGACGCCGGATCGCTGACCCGGCGGACGTCGTGCGCGCCGTGACAATCGCTGCAGCGGGCCGCCCGGCGGTAGCCCAGCCGGTTCACCTGACCGTGGTAGGTCTCGCGGTAGGTCGCGTACAGCGGCGCGTGACAGGTGCCGCACTCCTCGACGATGTCGCGGGCGAAGCTCTCGGTCTGCGCCTGGGTGATCCGGTGGGCGGTGTGGCAGCTCGTACACACCGGGCCCCGGCCCCCGCCGTCTTCGGCGTGATTCAACCGGGCGTGGATGCTGTCCTGATACACTTCTTCCACCCCCACGTGGCATCGGCCGCACGTGTCGGGGACGTGGCTGCGGTGGACGAGGGAGTTCGGATCATGGGACGGACGCACGTCGTGGGCGCCGTGGCAGTCGGGGCAAGTCGCGGCCACCGGCAGGCCGGCGCCCGTCACCGCCTGACCGTGGACGCTGTCCATGTACCGCGCCACCAGATCGCGGCCGGGAAGGGCCACGTTCGGTGATGCCCCGTGCTGGGAGTGACACGCGGTACACGTTTCCAGCACATTCAGCGGGTAGGTACGTGACGCCCGCTGCGACGGGGGCAGGATGTCGTGAGCGCCGTGGCAGGTCCAGCAGCGCGGCGACGGACCGTTGCCGTTGCCCGGATCGTGTGCGTGGACGCTGAGCGCGAAGTCCGCAGCCTGCGACGCGTGACACGCGTCGCACGACGGGTCCGGCAGGTCGGCAGGGTGAGGGAGCGTGCCTGATCCGGGGTGACAATCGGTGCAGCGCAGCCCGCCGTGCATGCTGCCCGCAAACGACTGAGCGTCGACGTACAGCCCGGCAAGGTCAGTGCGGGGTGCGGCCGGCGGCGCCGACAGCATCGCCCATCGCTCCTGCACGCTGATGCGGAGGATGAGGTCCTTACCGTGGCAGTTCAGGCAGCGGACGTTCTCTTCGGCGGCGGCGGCGGGCTGCGCCATCGCCGATGACGGAAGGAACAACGCGGCCGCGACGCAGAACGCGACGACCACGGCGCCGAGACCGCGCGCACCGCGGCAGATTGGGAGAGTGAGGTGGATGCACGATCGACGATTGCCGTGTCCGCGAGCCATGCCAGACTTCGCTCGTTGCCGCCATCACGCGACGCATCATCCGACCGTCGAGTCGCGTGCAGGCGCCACCCCACGTCGGGTGGTCACACCCGGTCCGGTGGCGGACGGCGATCCGACGCGCCGACGCCCGCGCCTGGGGAGCAGGCTGTCCCCCACCGCAGACGTGCACACAGCGTGCCACCGGTCGCCGCGGCTACGACCGCCAGCACGTCACGCGAGCGCAGACGGCTCCGTTGCCGGTCCGGCGGGGCAGTGGCGCTGTCGCCCGATTCTCAAGAATGGGAATCCTGCACGGCAGTTCTGTCTCAGAATCGGGAAACTCGTTGGCACGTGGACTAAATCGGGTGCCCAGACCGCTTTTTTCTGGTCATGGTTGCAGCGAACGGTAAGGGTGAGGCTGGCAGTTCCCCGAGTGCGAACACCCGAAATCCCACGACCGCCCGGTCGGATCCACGAGGCCCTGCCTTCCCCGCGGTGATGGTACGTGCCTTGCTTGCCATATCTTGGGTTCGATCCGGGCCGGTCGAAGCGGCCAGGGATCGTCTGCGGCCAGACGCCGGAGTTGCAATCCTGCGTAACAAGGTCTTCTGTGAACAGGGATGAGCCACACTACGGGTACGGCGCGCTACGCGGCGTGCAGCCACTCCGCAGGATCATGCGCTGTCCGTGCTTTCGGTGTGGGCGGTGTGGCCTGCGGCCAGGGGATGCGAGCGTCGGCGGTGGCGGCCGGCACGGCAGTGCGGTTCGACCGAGCGTGGCCATCGCAGTTGCCCTGTTGTTGGTCGGATCCGCCGCTGGGCAGACACCGAGCACGCGCGGGCCGGCCGAGGCGGTGACCACCGGCTGCGTCACCGGCGACTGCCACTCGGAGCAGGTTCGCCACAAGCACGCGCACGCGCCCGCGGCCCAGCGGAAATGCGAAGCCTGCCACGAATTGCGCTCCGCCCGGGAACACGATTTCGAGTTGCGCCTGCCGGCGGAGCGTCTCTGCCTCCAGTGCCACATCATTAAGCGTCCGGACTTCCTCCACGCGCCCGTCCGGGACGGAAACTGCACCGGCTGTCACGATCCGCACGGATCCGACCTGCGGCTGATGCTCCGTGCGGACCCGGTCGAGGGTCTGTGCGGGCAGTGTCATGATGCCGGCCCCATGACCGCCCACGCCTTCGTTCACGCCCCCGTGGCCTCCGGCGCCTGTGTGCTCTGTCACGAGGCGCACGGGTCGTGGCAACCGCACCTGCTGGTTGAGTCGGGCCGACGGCTGTGCGTATCCTGTCACCAGGCGACCGAAGCGCAGTTGCGGCAGAAAGGATTCGACCACCCGCCGGCCGCGGAGGGCGAGTGCTCCGCCTGCCACGATCCGCACGCGTCCGACCTCCCTGCTCAACTGATCAGCGACGTGCCGGCTCTGTGTACTTCGTGCCACGCAGACGTGGGGCAGAGAATCGCCCGCGCCGCCACCGTCCATGAAGTCGTACGCGACGACCGGGCGTGCGTGAACTGCCACCAGCCCCACGCCGCCTCGCACCCGGCGCTGCTGGACCAGCAGCCCGCGGAGCTGTGCTTGTCCTGCCACAATCGCCGCGTGACGACCCGCCAGGGCGACGTGCTGGAGGATATGGCGGCGCTTTTGGCGGAGAACCCTTACCACCATGGACCGATCCGCAACGGCGACTGCGCCGCGTGTCACGATCCTCACGCCAGCGATCACTTCAGGCTGCTGACGAACGACTACCCCGCCCAATTCTATGCCCCCTTTCGCCTCGATCTGTACGACCTGTGCTTCAACTGCCACGTGCGAGAACTGGTGCTCGAGCCGTTCGGCGCGGGCATCACCGGCTTTGCCCGTCAGACCGAGCAGGGCATCCAGAACCTGCACTACGTCCACGTGAATCAGAAGAAAGGGCGCACCTGTCGTGCGTGCCACGAGGTCCACGCGTCGCGGCAACCCTTCCACATGCGAGAGAGCGTTCCGTTCGGCGCCGAAGGGTGGCCGCTGGCGATCAACTTCAACGCCGAAGCGTCGGGCGGCAGTTGCGCTCCCGCCTGCCATAAACCAGAGACCTACCGTCGGCCGGACCCGCCCGGCCGACTGGAGACCCAGGATTCACCATGAACGACTCTCGGCACCATCTCAGTGCGCTGCGGCCGCGATCAGGTGTGCGCGATCTGGCCATAGTCGTGACGGCGCTCGCGTGCGCTGCGCTCACGGCGCCGGCGGCGGGCCAAGGCGAAACGCAGCCCGGAACGGGACGGTTGGCGCCGCGCCTCACCTGTCGAACGCTCGGGGGGCTGGAGCTGGACGATCGGGCACTGATCGGGCGGGTGACGGTGCTGCTGTTCGGCGAGCTTCACAATGACCGCACCATCAGTGCCGCGCGTGAACTCGAGCAGATCCTCGCGTCCCCCGACCACGCCGACCTGCGGGCGCAGGCGTGGCTGATCGTGGCCCGAGAGGAGGATCCCGCCAGGCTGGCTGAGGCCGTGAAGGAAGCGGGGCTTTCGATCCCGGTCGCGCAGGACATCGGCCGCGCGACCTTCGCCCGCTACGCGGTCCGCGTCCTGCCCACGGCCGTCGTCGTCGACGCGAAAGGCCGGATCGTGCATGAGCGGCCCGGTTTTACGTATGAGTTTCGTCAGATCGTCGAGGCCGCGTGCAACCTGGCCGCGGGCCTGATCTCGCGCGAGCAGTTCGAGTTGACCATCGCCCCCCGGGAGGCGGCGCCGGACTCCGCGGAACTGAACCGGGCGGCGGCGCTGACGGCCATGGGCCGCCGGCTGCTGGAGCTGGGAAAGGACGGGCTGGCGGCGGACAAGTTCATCGAGGCACAGAAGACGTTGCCGGGCTACGTCCCCGCCCACGTCGGTCTGGCGCGCTGCTATCTCGTGCAGGGCAGGCTGGCGGACGCCGAGCAGGAGTTGCAGGAAGTGCGCGCCCGCGCTCCGGATGACGTGGACGCCAACATCGGGTTCGCGGCGATCGCCCTGGCCCGCGGCGGCAACGAGTTGGAGACGGCCGAACGGCTGCTGTCGTCGCTGCGCGACGTTCACCCGCGGCACCCGGAAATCCAATTCATGCTGGGGCGCGTGTTCGAGGCACAGAAGCGCTTCGATGAAGCCATGAAGTGCTACAAGCAGGCGGCCCAACTGTGGCGCCACCAGTCTCTGGAGCCGACACCATGACGGAGCATCAGGCGACAGGAACGCCGAGTGATCGTACGGCCCCCCCACCGCTGCAGGCTGCCGTGCAGCCTCCTGCGGCCGGCGCCGCCGAACCGGCGTCCGATCTTTCCGCGCCGCGGCGCACCTTTCTGAAAACGTGCATCGGCGGCATGACGGCGGTTTCCGCCGGCACGGTCGTCTATCCGGTGGCGTCGTTTCTGCGGCTGCCTGCCACTCTGTCGGAGTCGCAAGTCGTCAAGGTGCCGCTGGACTCTCTGCACGAGGACCAGGCGCTCTACCGCGACTTCAACGGCGTGCCGCTGGTCGTCGTGTACACCGGCCGGGTGCCGCGCGTGTACGACGCCTCCTGCACGCACCTGGGATGTCTGGTGGCCTGGGACGGCGGCCGACACCGGTTCCATTGCCCCTGCCACGGCGCCGTGTTCAACGATCACGGTGAGCCGGTCAGCGGTCCGGTCAGCCGGCCGCTCAAGGTGATCGAGGCGAGCGTCGAGGACGGGTTTCTGGTGATTGCGTAGGCCGGGAGCAACGATGATCTCCGCCATATACAGGTTTCTGGATCAGCGCTTTCACGTCACGCCGGTGCTGGAAAAGAACGTGACCAAGAAGCTCGTCCCGCGCACGCTGGGCTGGGCGGGCTGCTTCGGAGGGCTGGCGCTGTTCACGTTTCTGATCCAGGTGTTCACCGGCGCGCTGCTCTTGATGTATTACAAGCCGGACCCGTCGCGAGCCTGGGACAGTGTGACGTTCATCAAGTCCAACGTGCCGATGGGCTGGCTGATTCAGCGCGTCCACGCCGTGGGCGCCAACGTCATGATTCTGCTGGTGATGCTGCACATGGCCCGCGTGGCGTACTACAGGATCTTCCGTCCGCCGCGCGAGTTGCACTGGGTCAGCGGGGTGATCCTGTTTCTTCTGACCACCGGACTGGCCTTTACCGGGTATCTGTTGCCCTGGACGCAGCTCAGCTACTGGGGGGCCAAGATCGGCACGGAGATCCCCGGCGCCGTGCCGGCGTTCGGCGAGACCATCGTCACCTGGGTCCGCCGCGGGCGCGTGATCGGACCGGAAACGCTCGGCTTCTTCTTCTCGCTCCACGTGTGGATCCTGCCGGCGCTGATCAGCGGCGTCATGGGTCTGCACTTCGTCATGATCCGCAGGACGGGAATCAGCAAGCCGCTGTGAAAAAGGGGGCATGGGAGTCGGAAATGGGAGTCAACTACGCCGAGCAGTATGAGCCGGACCAGTTGGAGCCGTTCTGGCCCAATGAGATCCTCAAGATGATCTCCGTGGTGCTGTGTACCATGGCCGTGATCATGTTCTTCGCCGTGCTGCCCGTGCTGCTGGAGATCGTCGGACTGACGGGATTCGCCGAGCACGAGCAGCCGGCCGACCCGCGCACCACCCCCTCCCACATCCGGCCGGAATGGTACTTCCTGTCCGTCTACCAGTACCTCAAGCTGATGCCGTCGCAAATGCTGGGCGTCGAGGGGGCGGCGCTGGGCGTGCTCAGCCAGAGCGTCGGCGTGGTGCTGCTGCTGACGTTGCCGTTCTGGTATCGCGACGGCCGGCCGGACCTCGACGTGGCGCAGACGCGGCGCGGCGTCGCCTGGTTCAGCGTCGCGTGCCTGGCGTTCGTGGTCAGCGGATACCTCGTCAGCCGCGCCAACGCGATGCTGAGCGACCGCATCGGGGCCTGGCTTCACCCGGTGTTCTGGTGGCCGGTGCTGGCGGTGGGCTGCTGGGGACTGGCGCTGGTCGGCGGTCGCATGGCGGGTTTTGACGCGGTCGGGCGATGGCTGATGCTGCTGACGGTCAGTCTGCTGTTTGTTCTCTTTCAGTTCGTGATGTTCGTCATCGTGCTGGGGCGCTGGCTGGCCGGGCTGGTCCCGGCCGGGGTCGCGCTGACCGTCGGCGCGGTGATCTTCCTAGCTGCCGCCGTCTGGGCGCTGAAGGTCACCGCCGCCCACCTCCACGGGCGGGCGCAGCAGGCCAGGCGCGCCGTCTTCATCGTCACGGTGACGGAGAACGTCGCCCTCTTCCTGGGCCTGATGGTCTGGGCCAAGTGGCCCCACGATCCGCTGCTGGACGCCGCCGGCGCCTTGACGGAGGAGGCCCGGCATTTCGCCTACATGCTGGTCGTGGTGATCGCGGCCGTGGTTCTCTTTGCCTCCCTGGTCGCGGTGGAGCGCCGCAACATCACCCGCGTGCTCGGTCCCAGACACAAGGAGGACCAACCATGACGTTGTCATGCCTGCTCCTGCTCCACGCGGCGGCGGTTGGACAGCCGAGCGACGATTCTTTCGCCGACAACGCCTGCGTCCAGTGCCACCGGAATCTGGCCGGCCGCTCCAGCGAGATCGTCGACGTGGAATGGAAGAACAGCATTCACTACGCCAACGCCGTCGCGTGCGACGGCTGCCACGGCGGCGACGCCAGCCTGCGGGCCGATCAGTTCCCCAACGACGAGGCATTCAAGGACGCCGCCCACCTCAGCCGCAACCCGGAGTTCCTCACCCTCACCGCCGAGGAGGGGCGGTTCATCAGCGAGACTCGAGGGCGGAGCATCTCGTATTTCTGCGGCCGGTGTCATGCCCTCATCAAGGAAAAGCACCTGGGCAGCCCGCACGGAGACTTCGGCGACCCGAGTTGTCTCTACTGCCACGGCCAGGGATCCCACGCCATCCAGCGGGCGGGCCTGGAGATCATCGACGTCAGGCCGCTGGCTCAGAACGGCCGCTGCGCCATGTGCCACCAGGCGAGCACCATGGAGGCCGTCGCGACCATCCGGAACACCCTGCAGGAGGCGGCCGACAAAATCGAGACCTCCGGCCGGCTCTATGCGGAACTGGAGTCGTGGGGATACCACAACCTGGAACTGGAAACGCTCCACCACCATCGCGAAGAGGTACACTCGGGGCTGCGGCGCGTGTTCCACAGCTTCAACATGCGCGAAATCAACGATTTCGTGGGAGAAATCAGCGGGATTTCGGAACGGACCACCCAGACGCACAAGCTGATCGGCCAACTCCGCGCCGCCCGCCGCACCCAGACGCTGATCGGTGTTCTGGCGGCCGTGTTCCTGGTCTCGTTCGCGCTCGTCCTGGTGTACTACAAGAACCACTGCTGCGCGGCCCACGAAATGCAGGCGACTTGAGGGTCGGCCGGGATGGTCCGACGCGCAGGAAACGTTTAATGAATCCAGCAGCCTCCGAACCGCAGTCCGACGCCAGATCGGTGGTGTTCTGGCGGAACAAGCTGACCTTCGCCGGGGCCATCCTCGCGTACGCCGCCATTCTTTTCCTGGGGTGTTTTTTCCTCATCGGCCTGCTGACCCCCGTACACAATCCTTACGTGGGGCTGTGGTTCTACCTGGTTCTGCCCGGCGTGCTGGTGGTGGGTCTGCTGCTGATGCCGCTGGGGACGCTGGTCGAGTGGCGCAAGCAGCGCCGGGCGGCCCGACGCAACGGCGACCCGGGCAAGCCCCTCCGCCTGGACCTGAACCTGCCGCACCACCGCAAGGTCCTGAAGTTCGTCATCGTCACGACGGTGTTCGTCGTGCCGGTGGTCGCCACCACGACCTATCAGGGATATCACTACACCGACTCGACGGACTTCTGCGCCAAGGTGTGCCACACGGTGATGGAGCCGCAGTACGTCGCCCAGCAGCGCTCGCCCCACGCCCGCGTACCCTGCGTCGAATGTCACATCGGCTCCGGCGCGGAATGGTACGTCAAGTCGAAGCTCTCGGGGGCGCGGCAGGTACTGGCGGTGGCCCGCAATTCGTATCATCGCCCCATCCCGCCGGCCATCACGGAGCTGCGCCCGGCGGTGGAGACGTGTCAGGAATGTCACTGGCCGGAGAAGTTCTACGGCGACCAGCTTGTGCGCATCGCCCACTACGCCAACGACGAAGGCAACTCGCCCCGGCACGTCGAGATGATCGTCAAGACCGGCGGCGGCGACCCGAAGCACGGCCCCGCCCGCGGCATCCACTGGCACATGGCGCTGTCCAACCGCATCGAATACGTCGCCACCGACGAGGGGTTGCAGGATATCACGTGGGTGCGGCAGGTTACGGCCGACGGGCGATCGATCGTCTACCGCCGCGACGGCCTGACCGGCCGGGATCCCAAGCCGGACGGCATCGAGCGCACGGTGGACTGCATGGACTGCCACAACCGCGCCGCCCACGATTTTCATCCCCCGCTGGTCGCGCTGGATCTGGCCCTGGACTCGGCGGGGATGATCGACCGGTCGCTGCCCTACATCAAGCGCGAGGCCATCGCCGCCCTGGTTGCGGCCCGGACCGCGCCGGACAACGCGCCGCAGGTCATCGATCGGCACATCAACGAGTTCTATCGCCGCGAGTATCCGCGCGTCGCGCGGGACAGCGCCGCCTCCGTCCGGCAGGCCGTGATCGCGGTGAGTGATATCTTCCGCACCACGTTCTTTCCCCGGATGTCGGTGGATTGGCGGACCTATCCGAACAACATCGGCCACAAGAACTTCCCCGGCTGCTTCCGCTGTCACAACGGCGACATGGTCAGCGACGACGGCACGGCCATTCAGCGCACCTGCGCCTCCTGCCACGTTTTTCTGGAAGTGCAGTCCGCGGACGCGGAATCCTCACTGATCCGGGCCGGCCGCTTCGCCCACCCCGTTCCGCTGATGGGCGTTCACGCCACGACGGCGTGCAGCAACTGCCACAACGGCGGCGTCCCGCCCGCCACGAGCTGTGCCAGTTGTCACACGGTGGAATCGGGCCTGGCGGCCGGCACGCTGCCGGAGCTGCAGCGCTTCGGCATCTCGGCCGGGCCGCTCGCAAACCACTCGTGCGAAGCCTGCCACGACCTGTCCAAGCCGCGCGACGTCCAGGCGATCGCCTCCCGCTGCACCACGTGTCACAACGACGCCGCGGCCGATCATCCGTCGGGGATCCATGCCGAGGCGCTGCTGGCCGCCCAGACCGCACTGGTCGAAGCCCGCCGCCGCGCCGAAGCGGCGCTCGCCGAGGTGAAGGCGAGCGCGGGCGTTGCGTCGCAAGCACGCGCCGATCCCCTGGCTTACGCGGGTGGACGCGGGGACGAGCGAAGCAACAGCTTCGCGTGGCTCGAGGACAGCGCCTCTGTAATGAGACTCCTGGATCAAGCCAGCGCCATTCACAATCCGGATGCTGCGATTACCGTCTACGACGCCATCGTCGCACACGCACAAGGGCGGTAGTCCCACGGCACGCGCAGCGCGTCCCCACCCTGACACTGAAACGGGTCGTGTGTACAAACCGGACCGCGGTGTTGGTCTGCGGGCGGAGCCCGCGCTATGCCATCCGTCTGATCTGTGTGATCTGTGTTGTCGGTGGTTCCTTGACTATCCGCGGACGGCGCCCCTCATTCCCACTCGATGGTCGCCGGTGGTTTTGAGGAGATGTCATACACCACGCGGTTCACGCCCTGGACCTCGTTGATGACGCGGGTGGAAATGCGGCCGAGCAGTTCGTAGTCGACGTGGACCCAGTCGGCGGTCATGAAGTCAGCGCTTTCGACGAAGCGGACGGCGATCACGTGCTGGCCCGTATACGTCCGGCCGTCGCCCATCACGCCCACTGTCGATATCGGCAGCAGCACGCCGAAGGCCTGGGCGATCTTGCGATACCACCCGGCCGCCCGCACTTCCTCGATGATGATGTCATCGGCCGCCCGCAGGATCGCCAGCCGCTCGCGCGTCACCGCCCCCATGATCCGCACCGCCAGCCCCGGTCCCGGGAACGGATGCCGCCAGACGATCTCCGGCGGCAGGCCCAGGTGCTCGCCCACCCGCCGCACCTCGTCCTTGAACAGGTCGCGGAGCGGCTCGACCAGCTCGAAGCCGAGTTTCTTCGGCAACCCCCCGACGTTGTGGTGCAGCTTGATGTTGGCCGCCTGACCGGCGTGGCCGTGGCCGGATTCGATCACGTCCGGGTAGAGCGTGCCCTGGGCCAGGAACTTCGCTCCCTCGATGGAGGCCGCTTCCGCCTTGAAGACGTCGATGAACTCGTGCCCGATGATGCGGCGCTTCTCCTGCGGATCGACCACGCCCTCCAGCCGCGTCAGGAAGCGGTCGCCCGCGTCGGCCACCCGCAGGTCGACGTGGAAGTGCTCGCGAAACGTCGCCTCGACCAGTTCCACCTCGCGATTGCGCATCAGGCCGTTGTCCACGAAGATGCACGTCAGGCGGTCGCCGATCGCCCGATGGATCAGCGCGGCCGCCACGCTGCTGTCCACGCCGCCGGACAGGCCGCAGATGACGCGGGCCTGCGAGCCGACCTGCCGCCGGATGGCATCCGTCAGGTGTTCGGTGACGTTTCCGACTTTCCAATCGCCCTCGCAGCCGCACAGGTCGTACAGGAAGTTGCGAAAGACCTGCGTCCCGCACGGCGTGTGCGTCACTTCCGGGTGGAACTGGACGCCGACGATGGGTCTGCTGCGATGCCGCACGGCCGCGTAGGAACAAGTCGGCGTTGCCCCGACCGGCAGGAAATCGCCGGACATCTGAGTAACCACGTCGCCGTGGCTCATCCACACGGTGGTCGGTGACGGTACGTGCGCCAGAAGGGAACCGGGATCGGTGACATCCAGTCTGGTGCGGCCGTACTCCCGCGTGGGCGTGGCCGTCACCCGCCCTCCGAGCATCTGGCAGGCGAGCTGCAGGCCGTAGCAGATGCCCAGGATCGGCAGACCCATGTCGAGGATCTCGCGGCGGCAGCGGGGAGCGCCGTCGTCGTAGACGCTGTTGGGTCCGCCGGAGAACACGAACCCGAAGGCGTTCAGCCGGCGGGCCTCGGCGGCGGAAATGTCCGGGGCGACGATCAGGCTGTGGACGTGCTGCTCGCGGATGCGCCGGGCGATGAGCTGGACGTACTGGCCGCCGAAGTCGAGGACGAGGATGGTCGCGGGTGTCATCGGGCTGTTTTCTTCCGGCTTCGTTCCATAACGGCGTGACCGCGGCGTCCGGGACGGGGGCGGTCGCGATCACCATGGCGACGCGTTTATAGCCCGGACTTGGGCCCGCGGAAAGGCGCCGGCTTCAGATGCGCCCATCTTGAATGCGTGACGCAATCGGCAGCTCCTTCCAGCGAGCCGCGTGGCTTCAGCCCGCGCGGCGTTTCCCAGTGAACGCAGTCTCACGCCGCGGGAGCCGCTCCACGCTGCCGCCAGGCTGGAGCCTGGCGGTCCCAAGGGCACTCGTCGCATCCATCACGCAGCCGGCGGCGTTCACGGGACCGCGGGCGTACCGGCGCGGAATCGAATCCGCCCGCCGATCCCAAGCCGTTTGAGCGCGTTTATGCCCGCCGCTACCATCCTCCGTCCAATGGTCCGCCGCGTGGCGGGCGGCGGATGGCTGTAGAGGTTGCGCGATGACGATGGGGGTTGCGATGCAGCGATCGGTGCCGACGTGGTGGGTTGTGGTCGGCCTGGTGCTCGGTGGCGGCGCGGCCACGGCCGCGGGCCAGGTGTGCTGCGGCGCAGGCGATGGCGGCGTCCCGCCGGGAACCGGCATCGCCCCTGGCCAGGACGAGGCAGAGGACGACGACAACGAAGATAAGGAGGAGGAGGACGAAAAGGAGAAGTGGGACGTTTCCAATCCTCCCGGCCCGTCGGAGGAGGTCCGCGTCGACGTCCGCGAAGGCACCTGGATGAACCTCGACGTCAGTCCCGACGGGACGCACATCGTTTTCGATCTGCTGGGCGACATCTACGCCATCCCCATCGAAGGCGGCGACGCCACGGCGCTGACCAGCGGCCCCGCCTGGGACGTGCAGCCGCGCTACTCGCCCGACGGGTCGCGCATCTCCTTCACCAGCGACCGCGGCGGCGGCGACAACGTCTGGATCATGAAGCGCGACGGCAGCGATCCGAAGGCCGTGACCGACGAAGACTACCGCCTGCTGAACAACGCCGTCTGGACGCCCGACGGCCAGTACCTGGCGGCGCGCAAACACTTCACCTCGCGCCGCTCGATCGGTTCCGGCGAGATCTGGCTCTATCACAGCTCCGGCGGCGAGGGCGTCCAGATGACGACCAAGCCCAACGATCAGAAGGACGTGGGCGAACCCGCGTTCTCACCCGATGGCAGATATCTCTACTTCAGCCAGGACGTATCGCCCGGCGACACATTCGAATACAACAGGGATCCCAACGGGCAAATCTATCAGATTAAACGCCTCGACCGCGTCACCGGCGACGTGGAGGCGTTCATCACCGGCGCCGGCGGCTCGGTCCGCCCGACGCCGTCGCCCGACGGCCGCACGATCGCCTTCGTCCGCCGGGTCCGCACCCGGTCCACGCTGTACCTGCACGACGTCGCATCGGGCAAGGACCGGCCGATCTACGACGGGCTGGATCGCGACATGCAGGAAACGTGGGCCATTCACGGCGTCTACCCCAACATGGCGTGGACGCCGGACAGCTCATCCATCGTCTTCTGGGCGGGTGGAGCCATAAACCGCATCGACGTGGCTACTCAGGAGGTCAGCAGGATTCCCTTTCACGTCACCGCCACGCACCGGGTGACGCAGGCGCTTCGATTCCCCGTCGAAGTCGCCCCTGACGGGTTCGACGTGAAGCTGCTGCGCTGGGTGCAGGTGTCGCCGGACGGCAAGTCCGTCGTGTTCCAGGCGCTGGGCCATCTGTACATACGCGAGTTGCCGGAGGGTACGCCGCGGCGCCTGACGCAGCAGCAGGACCATTTCGAACTCTACCCTTCGTTTTCCCGCGACGGCCGGTGGATCGTTTATATCACGTGGGACGATCAGGCGCTGTCGACGGTGCGCGTCGTCTCGCTTTCCGGCGGCGAGGGGCGCGTGGTCACGCCCGATCCGGGCCACTACGTCGAGCCGGTCATCTCCCCGGACGGCCGGTGGATCGTCTATCGTCGCATCGGCGGCGGGTACCTGACCAGCGAACTGTGGTCACGCGACCCGGGCGTCTACCGGGTGCCCTTCGACGGCGGCACGCCGGAGCGCATCACCAGGAACGGCGCGAATCCCCGCTTCGGCGCCGACGGCTCGCGCGTTTTTCTCATAGAATCCGAGCGCGACGACGAGAACGACAAGGTCGCCCTGACCAGCATCGAGCTGGACGGCAGCGACCACCGCCGCCACCTGGTCAGCGACAACGCCTATGACATCGTGCTCTCCCATGATGAGCAATGGGTGGCGTTCGCCGAGAGGTACAACGTCTACATCTGCCCGTTCACGCGCGCTGGAAGGGAAATCAAGATCGGGCCGAAGTCGAAGGCGCTGCCCACCCGCCAGGTCTCCCGCGACGCCGGCTTCTGGCTGCACTGGTCCGGCGACGGGCGGCGCCTGCACTGGGCGCTGGGGCCGGAGCTGTTCACCTGCGAGTTGACCGACGCCTTTGCGTTCCTGGAGGGAGCGCCTGCGGAAAAAGAACTCCCCCCACCGGCCGCCGCCGGGCGGAATATCTCGTTCAAGACCGCTTACGACAAGCCGCCGACGCGGACGGCCCTCACGGGGGCGCGCCTCATCACCCTGCGCGGCGACGAGGTGATCGAGCGCGGCACGCTCCTGGTCAAAGACAACCGCATCGAGGCCGTCGGGGGGGGCGATCTTGAAATCCCCGCCGGTTACGAGCGCATCGACTGCGCCGGTCGCACCATCATCCCGGGACTTGTCGACGTTCACGCCCATGGCGGCCAGGGGCGATCCGGCTTCATCCCGCAGCAGAACTGGATCAGCTACGCCAATCTGGCCTTCGGGGTCACCACGATCCACGATCCATCGCATGATTCGTTCACGATCTTCGCCGCGGCCGAGCTGGCCCGCACCGGCGCGATCCTCGCGCCGCGCACCTACTCCACCGGGACGATCCTGTACGGCGCATCCGGCGGGTTCCGGTCCATCGTCAACTCGCTCGACGACGCCCGCTCGCACGTCCGCCGTATGAAGGCGATGGGCGCCATCAGCGTCAAGAGTTACAACCAGCCGCGCCGCGACCAGCGGCAGCAGGTCATCGCAGCGGCGCGCGAATATGAACTCATGGTAGTGCCGGAGGGGGGATCGCTCTTCCAGCACAACATGTCGATGATCCTAGACGGGCACACCGGCATCGAGCACGCCATCCCGGTGGCGGCGGCCTATCAGGATGTCATGGGACTCTGGTCCGCCAGCGGCACCGGCTACACGCCGACGATGGTGGTGGGCTACGGCGGCATCTGGGGCGAGAACTACTGGTATCAGCATTCCAACGTGTGGGAGAACGAGCGCCTGCTGGACTTCGTTCCGCGTTTCGTCGTGAACCCGCGTTCCCGCCGCCGGATGCTGATTCCGGAGGACGATTTCAACCACTTCGACGTGGCCCGAACCTGCAAGAAGCTCATCGACGCCGGCGGCCGCGTTCAGGTCGGCGCGCATGGGCAGATGGCCGGCCTGGCGGCCCACTGGGAGACCTGGATGCTGGTTCAGGGCGGGTTCACTCCTCTGCAGGCGCTGCGGGCGGCGACGCTGCACGGCGCGGCCTACGTCGGCCTCGACGCCGACCTGGGTTCCCTCGAGCCCGGCAAGCTGGCCGACCTCGTCATCCTTGGCGCCAACCCCCTGGAGAACATCCGAAATACTGAATCGGTCCAGCGCGTCATGTTGAACGGCCGGCTGTACGACGCCGCCACCATGAACGAGATCGGCGGCGGGCAGCGGACCCGAAAGCCCTTCTTCTGGGAAGAAAGCGAGAGCTGATTGCTGCTCGGGGCACGCGACTTCGCTCAATCCTCGCCCGCCCTTTCCGCCAGCCGCTGGCGGGCGCGAGCGATCGTGTACACCCCCAGCAGGATGAGGCACCCGCCCAAGATCGTCCGCACGCTGACCGTCTCCTGGAGCGCGCGGCGGGCGACCGCCCAAGTCACGAACGGCTCCAGGTACAGATACGAACCCGTGCGGGCCGCCCCGTGTTCCGTCAGCGCCGCGTACCAGCAGTAATAGGCCACACCGCCGCAGATCACGCCCAGAAACAGCAGCGCCCCCACCGCCCGCGGCGTGACCGCGCCCGCCAGCAGAGGTCCGCCGAAGATCGCCATCGGCGCCATCAGCACCGCCGACAGCGCCGTAACGAAGGCCGTCACCGTGAGCGGTCCGTTGCGCCGTACCGGCCCGGCGCTGATGAGCGTGTGGGCCGTCCACGTCAGGCAGGAGGACAGTTGCAGCATGTCGCCGAAGGAGGCGTTTACGAACTCCCGCACCTGTTGCAGCATGATCAGCGTGATCCCGCCCGTGGCGATCGCCACCCCCAGCCACGCCGCCGACGACAGCCGCTGCTTCAGGAAGACGCGGGCACCCAGGGCGATCGTGACGGGGATGAATCCGATGATCCAGCCGGTCCGCACGGCCGACGTGTGCATCAGACCGTGCGCCTGGATGAAGAGGTGTACCGCGCCGATCGCGCCCAGGACGACGCACACGCGACGGTCGCCACGAGGGACAATCGCGCGGCCGCTAAACCGAGCCAGCGCCAGCATCGCCGCGCCGCTGACGACCAGCCGCGTGGCAGTCAGCCCGTAGGGAGTGAAGGTCTCCAGCGCCATCCGCGTCGCGACGAACGACGCGCCCCACACGACAACGGCAAACAACGCCTTGCCGGACCAGCGCGCCGCGGATGAATCGTCAGCCGAATGCGTCGTCATGGCGCCATCGTAACGTGCCTCAATGACGCGGGCGAAAGAGGCCGCCCTGTCGTCATGCGGGAGTCCGGAACGGATACGAGAAGCTGCGGCGTCCCCGGCTGCCCGCTTCTTCCTTCCCCCGCGTTGCTCGACCCTGCACAGCCGCTACGATTCCGCCCATGTTCGAGACGCTGGCGCAGGCGGACGCGGCAACGCGGGAGATTCTCGTCGAAGACCCGGTCGGGGTGCTCGTCATCCTGCTGGTGGTGCTGGCCGTGGTCCTGTCGGCGGAAGCGCATCCGTACTGGGGGCGTGTGCTGCGGATCGTGCCGGCGCTGGCGCTGTGTTACATCATTCCGTCGATCCTCTCCAGCACTGGCGTCATCCCCAGCAGCGGCGGCTTCCCGCTCTACGTCTGGATCAAGAACTACGTGCTGCCGGCGAGCCTCCTGCTGCTGACGCTCTCGCTGGACCTGCCCGCCATCGCCCGGCTGGGACCGAAAGCGGTCATCATGATGCTGGTCGGCACGGCCGGCGTGGTGGTCGGCGGACCGATCGCACTGGCGGTGACCGACCCGATCGCGTCGCTGTTCACGGAGAACGGGCTGCCGGACGACGCCTGGCGCGGGATGGCGGCACTGTCGGGCAGTTGGATCGGCGGCGGCGCGAACATGACGGCCATACAGCACGCCGGCTTCGTCCAGACGCCGGACTCGATGATGGGGCCGATCATCGTGGTGGACACCGTAGTGGCGGCGGTGTGGATGGCGTGCCTGTTCTTCCTGGCCGGGCGGCGCGAGGCCATCGATCGCTGGACCGGCGCCGACGTGCGCGCCATCGACGCCCTGCAGCAGAAGATGAGCGACTATCAGGCGTCGGTGATGCACGCCCCGCGGACGTGGGAACTGATGGTGCTGGTGGCGCTGGGCTTCGGCTTCAGTTGGCTGGCCACGCTCCTGCCGGCCCGGGGGATCGTGCCGAAACTATTCGAGATCCGCGGGAGCGGGGAGTACATCCTGGAGGGGTTCACCTGGACCGTGGTGCTGATCACCTCGTTCGGCGTCTTGCTCTCGATGACGCCGCTGCGGAAGCTGGAGGGCGCGGGAGCGTCACGGCTGGGCTCGGTGTTCCTCTATGTCCTGGTCGCCTCGATCGGGGCGAAGGCGGACCTGCACGAGATCCTCAAGACCCCGGCCTACGTGGTGATGGGGTTCATCTGGCTGTCGATTCACGCGGCCGCCATGCTGATCGCAGGATACCTGATCAAGGCGCCGGTTTTCTTCCTGGCGGTGGGTTCGCAGGCCAATATCGGAGGGGCGGCGTCGGCGCCGGTGGTGGCCTCCGCGTTCCATTCGTCGCTGGCGCCGGTCGGCGTGCTCCTGGCGATCCTCGGCTACGTGCTGGGCACCTACGCCGCTCTCGTCTGTGCCTATCTGCTGAAAGCGGTCGCAGGTGCGTCGTAGCCCGGTCAGGTCAGCATCCGCTCGAAGATCACCACGTTGTCGCCGCTTTCGGTGTCCCAGCGCAGCCCCACCAGGTCGTAGCCCTGTGTGATGGCGGCGTGCAGCATGGGACGATGCTGATTCGCGCACTCGAAGCGGATGGAAACGTAACCGTGGTCGGCTGCCCAGGCCCGCTGGCCCTCCAGCAACTGGCTGGCGATCCCGGCCCGGCGGTAGTCCGGCAGCACGCCGCACAGCCAACTGAAGTAGGTGCTGGGTGTCAGCTCGAAGCCCAAGTTGAAGCCCACGGCCGCGTCTTCGACGCTGGCGACCATCATGCAGACGTTATGGCGGCCCTTGAAGCGGCGTTCGAAGTGCGACGCATCGTGCTTCGGTGTGAAGACCCGGTTGTAGAGATCGACGATCACCTCGATCTCGTACGGTCCGACCACGTCGATTCTCGCGTTCGCCATGCGACCTCGCTCCACCGGAGACTACGTTCCATCAGCCGCCGATTCTAGAGCACCCGCCGACCTTCCGCACCACGACCGGCGGGCCGGGAGCACGCGCGGGCGTTTGGATCGCTCCCCGCATCCCATATCGGCAGCGCTATGCCCTCCCCTCGTCCGGCCCCGAGCCGAACCCTCCGCGTATGAGTGTCAGGAGTTTCGCCCGGGGCCGACCAATACCGGACGAACCCGATCGAAAGGACGGTGCGGAATGGCGAGCGGCAGGCTGTGGGCGGCGAGGCCGGTGTTGTGGGCGGTGGCGGTGGCCCTGCTGGCGGGCCGGGCGGCGTACGGCGAAGTGACTCTGCTGTGGCCGAACGGCGCAGAGGTGCTCCAGGCCGGGTCGGAAGTCGAAATCCGCTGGGTGCTCGATGTCCCGCGTCCCCAGCACGACTGGGACCTGTGGTATTCACTTACCGGGCCGGCCGGGCCGTGGATCGAGGTCGTCATGGACCTCCCGAGCGGCAGTCCCGAGCCGGGCAGCGTCCACACCTTCCGTTGGACCGTTCCTGACACGGCTTCGAGCCACGTCCGAGTGCGGGTGCGGCAGGACCTGACCGCTTATGGTGACCTCTACGACATCAGCGACGCCGACCTGCGCCTCCGACCCGCCCCGGTCGTCGGCGACGTGGACGACGATTATGACGTGGACCTGGACGACTATCGCCTGGCCGCAGCCTGTATGGCCGGCCCGGGAGTCAAGGCCCCTCCGCAGGGCTGTACGCCGACCGAGTTCGAAGCTGCGGACGGCGACGGCGACCGCGACGTGGACCTGGCCGATCTGTCGCGCCTGTTCGCAGGATTCACCGGCCCGCCGGCCGACGTGGCGGTCTACTTGCTGACCTTCGACTCCACCTGGAGCCGGGAGACGCACCCGATCGACTTCCCGGCCAATCCGCATTTTTCCGGCTTGATCGGCGGGACGCATCACGATGCGGCCGTGTTCTGGCGGGAGGGCGAACGGGCCAGCCTGGGCATCAAAAACATGGCGGAACTGGGATCGAAGACCGCTCTGACGCGGGAGGTGGAGGCTCAAATCGTCCTGGGGCGCGCCTTGGAGGTCGTCTCCGGCCCGGGCATCAGCCGTTCGCCCGGACGGGCGTCGGTGGCGCTGAACGTCACGCAGGAGTTTCCGCTGGCCACGGTCGTCTCGATGATCGCACCCAGTCCGGACTGGTTCGTGGGCGTTGCGGGTTTTCCGCTGTTCCAGGACAACCGCTGGCTGGAAGAGATCGCCATTCCCCTTCAGCCCTACGACGCCGGCACCGACAGCGGCGTCACGTACTCGTCGCCCAACCAGGTGACCGATCCGCCCGAGCCGATCTACGAGATCTTCACCGTCCCCTTCGCCGACGACGGCACCGTCCCGCCGCTGGGGACGTTCCGCTTCACGCGGCAGCCGGAGTGAGTGAGGCCGCGTTCGAACCGCACCCGCCCGCGAGGGGAGGGCCGGGAACCGCCGCCGCGGTCACTGAACCGTACCTCGCCCACTGCACCGGACGCGGCCAAATCCGTCCGCGAGTCCCGCAATGCCCGCGCTATTCGCACTTCGAGCGCCGGCAGGTCTCGGGGCAGCCGGAGGCGCAGATCTCGCTGCCGTCCGGCGGGCGGTCCCATTTGGCTTTGGCCTTCCCTCGCCTGACGGGGGCGGACTTGGGGCGGTCGGCGTCGCTGGAGAAGATCACCGTTCCGCCGTCGGGCAGGCGGGTGGGCAGCGTCGCTTTCAGCTTGCTCTGGCCAGGGCACTTGAGCCTGACCGGCTCGACGTCGGAGCAGATCGACTCGTATGCCCCCATGTCCACCACGTCGTTGAGGATCCGCGGGTTGCCATCCAGGTCGTGGGGCGAGGTCACGGCCGCGTTGTCGCCGGCGTCGATGCAGGGCGAGCCGGCCTCCATGCGGAAGTCGCCCTTGTCGAAGTCGATGAAGCGCGGGTCGAGGCCGTGGTTGCCGACCCCGCCATAGCTGCCCGTCCAGCCCTGGACGCACGAATGGTTGATCACGGCGCTCGTGGTCGATCGCTGCTGCCGTTGCACGTCGCCCCGCGGACTGCGATTACCCCAGAAGACGCAATTGACGATGGTTGGCTTTGGGATGCTTGATACGCCGCCGCCGAAGAAGTTCCTCACCCAATTGTCGGCGAATGTACAATTGGTAAGCGTCAACGATCCGGCCCACTGAAAAAACGCGCCGCCGTAGTCGCCACAGCGGTTCCCGCGAAAGACACAATTCACGTATACCGATGTGCCCAACGAGAATACAGCGCCACCTTCGGACTGGCTGTGATTGCTGACGAACACGCAGTCGACCGCCGTGGTGGCGCTTCCGTGGCTGTCAAATATCGCGCCGCCCTCGTGTCCAGTGTTTCTATTGGACTCGATAATTGTCTCACGGATTGTCAGCTTGCTATTGTTATTGTGAACGGCGCGGTTTTCGTTGTCTGAAAGGGTGGAATAAGATATGTCAATCATGCTCTCTTCGTTCCACAAGCCACCGCCGCCAAGCGCCATATTGCGCGTGACCGTGCATTGTCTAATTCGAAGCACGCTGCGTACCGCATAGATGCCGCCGCCACGACCTAGTTCCTCTGGGCGATCGTTCTGGGCATCGGTGATCCACAAGCCGTCGACGGACACACCATCGGTTGCGTCAATCAACGTCACAACGTGGTACACGTTGTCATCAATCTGCTTCGACACTCCGATGTCCCCACTCAGGATCGTCGGGAATCGCACAGGATCTCGGTCGCTCCTCTGCATCTCATCGCCTGAGAATCCGCCGAAGATCTCCAAGCCGTCTGGTAAGGTGAACGTCGCCTTCCGATCGAGTGAATCGGTCGGCAAGTAAATGCCGCGTGAGATCCAAACCTCGTCCGACGGGCTAACCCGTGCCAGTGCCGTCTGTAGCTTCCGGTAGGCGTCAGCCCAGGAAGTTCCGGTGTCACGACCTGTCGCATCCCACTTAACATACACGACATCTGCGCGAACAGATGAGGTCATGCTTGAGCAGACAAGCAGTGCAATCGTGACCTGCATAGCGGTTGCTCGTGACAGTGCCCGCCTAGGCACTCCGGGCAGCCAACTCTGTGAAGTCCTATCCCTCATCTGGCGTCTCCTCGGCTCCCATGTCGATATCCTCGTCGAGGTCGTCCAGGTCGACACAACGCGTGTCGCCGTCCACGTCAGTCTGATTGAGACAGATGGGTTCACCGATTTCGCCTTCGCCCCTGTCAATCGACCGAGATACGCAGTTGCCCCCGCCGCAGCTCGTCGGCAGCAACCAGTATTCATCGCCATCAGCGTCAGCATACAACGGATCGTTGCCCGTATTTCCCTCGCCCGCCAAGCCGTCCAAGTGGTGAACACAGCAGTACGTCGCCGTCACCGTAATGCCGCTGCCCGTGTAGTAGATCTGGTCTTCCTCGACATCGTGATTGCCGTCCGACTTGTTTTTCCACAGGATCGTGTTGTAGAGGGTCGTCGAGCTGGAGTAGGGCTTGAGGTAGATGCCGCCGCCGCTGTCGGCGGCGCCGCTGCGGTTGAGCCCGAAGGTGCAGTTCTCGACGTACAGCGGCCGCTCCGACCAGATCGCCCCGCCTTCGCCGCCGCTGCTGTCGTCGTCGGCCTCGTTGCGGTAGAACAAACAGTTGTAGAACTGCGGCGGCTGAAACGTGTTGGTGTGGACGCTGACAGCCCCGCCGCGCTTCTGAACCGTGTTGGAAGCGAAGGTGCAGCGGCGGAAAGTCGCGTCGTCGGCGTCGGGGTTGTTGTAGCCGGGCGAGAGCGACACCGCCCCGCCGCCGCAGTCGTCGCAGGTGCCCGTCACCTCGTTGCTGGTGAAGCGGCAGGCGAGCAGCTGCGCCCGAGCCCGGGCCAGCAGCAGCGCCCCGCCGTTGTGTACCGCCGTGTTGTCCTCGAATACGCAGTTCGAGAACCGGGTAGCGTCGCCGTCCCCGTAGAGGTCGGCCAGAATGTAGGCGGCACCGCCGCGCCAGGAGGCGGAGTTGTCGGTAAAGCGGCAACTCTCGATCTGCAACTCGCCTTCCGTCGAGTACAGCCCCCCGCCGAGGGCGAGGGGGTGTTCGACCTGGCTGTTGTAGTCGGCCCGGCCGAGCGTGATCGTAAACCCGTCAAGGGCGGTGGCGGTCGTGACGTCGTCGCCGGCCGTCACGACGTGATAGCTGTTGTCGCTGGGGCCGGCGCCGCCGATGTTCCCGCTGAAGACGGTCTCGTAGAGCGCAACGTCGCGTGCATCGGGGACGGTGCCCTGCACACCCGCGTAGCCGCCGTAGACGGACGCGCCGTCGACCATCGCAAACGAGATCTGCCGGTCCTGATCCGAGCAGGAGGTGCATGGGGACGGCTTGTAGGTCCCCTGGCCGACGCGGATCTCACAGATCGAGCCGGTGTTGCGGGCGTCTTCGAGGGCTTCCTGCAAGTCATCGTAGGCGTCTTCCCAGCTTGAGCCGTCGTCGTCACCGGTGGCCGCGGCGTCTACATAGACGATGCTGCCCCCCTGGAACTCATAGGAACCCAGGTCGATGACGGGCGAGCTTCCCGCGCCGGTATCGGGGATGCAGTGTACGTCGCGCTTGCGCGAGTTGCCGTCCAGGTCGTAGCTCTCATTGTTCGCCGCGTTGTTGCCGGCGTCGATGCAGAAGGAGCTGCGCAGCAAATGGTAATCGTCGCTGCCGGGATCCGCGAACATCGGATCGACGCCGAGGTTGTGGTCGCCGGCGCTTTCGCAGTAACCGCCGCCGGCCGACAGACACCCTTCGATGTCGGAATACTGCATCGAGAGCGTTCCGTAACCGTTGACGCGGATCACCTGCCGAAGTTCCCTGGCGTTTGTGGTGCCGTCGGCGTTGCCCCAGAAGATGCAGTTGTCGATGTCCACGTCCGGGCCATCGTATTCGAGGATGTAAACGTTGTCGATCAGGATCCCGCCACCGACGCCGTCCTCGTCATCCTCGGTCCGATTACTGGCGAACGTGCAGTTGATGATGGAAACGTCCTCGCCGTTGCGGGCGGCCAGAAGCATCGCGCCGCCGCCCCCCGGGTAGTTGACGTTGTCGGTCGTCTGGTTGTCGTAGAAGAGGCAGTTGATGAAGGTCGCATAAGAATCGCCCACAGTCACGGCCCCGCCCCAGCGCGATGCGGTATTATCGTGAAAAACGCAGTTCTTGATGGTCGGTCCGCTCTGGTCCGAATCGCAGCAGGCGTAAAGCGCGCCGCCATGTGCTTCATTCGTGCCCTGCACGGCGTTGTCATGAAACGTGCAGCGTTCGATCAGGGACGGCGCTCGAACGTGAACGCCAGCCGACGACCCACCCGCCCGGTTATAACGAAACGTGCAGTTGCGGATGGTCGGCGCGTCGTCAGCCGGCGTCCCGCTGCATGCTTGCTCCCCTGCGCCGCCGCAGGACACGTACCCCGCGCCGGCGCCGTTGTAGCCGAAATCGGTCGCGGAGGCATTTCCATCTTGGATGACAAACCCGTCCAGCGCGCCCGTGGCTCCGTCGTTGGCGCCTGCGCCGAGGACGACGTGGTAGCTGTTGTCGTCCGGATCCTGCGCCGTGCCGACGTCGCCGCTGAGGATGGTCACGTACGTGTCGATGTCGCGAAGGTCCGGGTTCTGCGCCCCATAGCCGGCGTAGCCGCCCTCCAGCGTGACGCCGGCCTTCAGGTGGAACGTCTCGCTGCGGTCATCCGGCGTGTGGCCAGCGCCGTCATCGGGATAGTAGGCGCCCTGCCCCACCTTGATCGTGTCGCCCGAGCCGGCCGCGCCGAGCGCATCCTGTAGATACCGATACGGTTGCTGCCAACTGCCCCCGCAGCCCTGCGTACACCCGGAGCCGTCATCCACGTAGATGGTGTCCGCCAAGGCGGGCGCCGTCACACACACACACACACACACAGATTTGCAGCGTTTTCGCGATCGCGTGCCTCATACCCGATCCCCCGAAAGAAGGCGCCCCGGCCGCCGGGCGGGCGCCAACCTGCCCCTTCGCGGTCGAGCGGTCGGATTGTACGGCAGTGACGCGTTCGGTCAAGGAGAATCTCGCGGCGCGCGACAAGCTGGGGTCGTGACAGAATCGGCGGGCCTGCGAAACCGGTCCGCGGTGAGTGTGGCACCTGTGGCACCGGCATGTTGCCCGTGGCCGCCGCGTGAGCCGCGGCTTCCATGGCCTGCAAGGCCGTGCTCTCCGGCAGGAAGTGGCGTTTGATCGCGGACGCCGCATCAGGCCACGTCCGCCGCACCCGTTTTCCCGTATAGCCTCAAGCGCTCGCGCCCGCGCCCATTCCCTCAGTGTCCGGCACGCTCGGTTCCTTCTTCCATCTCATTTATCCTGCCGGAACTCCACGCCGATGATGAAGCCGCCTACCGTTTCCGTACACTGCCGGACGCGCCCCTCGACGTGCTCCTCACCGTCGTCGACGAAGAGGCGGATCATGGTGCCCGGCTCGACGGGCTGGTTGCACCACACGCCGATGCCGCCCTCGCTGATGTCGCGCGAAGTCACGAAGAGGCTCGTCTGGCGCTGGCCGGTGGTAAGCGTCTCGATCATCACCGGCACCTGCCATTTGATGCGTGGCCAGCGACGCTTCCCCGAATAGACGTCGGACGCGCCGTCCAGTTCGGCGTCGGCGACCCAGCCGCGGATAATGGCGGCAGCGTCAGTTTCGCGGGTTGGCACAGGTGTCTTGTTCACGAGCATACTCCGTGATTCCTGACGGACGCGGGCCTGGCGCCGGCCGAGCGGGCCGAGCCACGGCAAGCCTCCACGACGGCGTCATCACCGTCTTGGAGAGGCTGCGGATGAGTTCGGCGGCCGGACGGGCGACCGATCCGTCTACGGTCGGCCCAGGCGCCATCCGCCTCCGACACGTTCACCTTTCTGTCGGAAGCATACGGAAGCACCGTAATGACACGCGGGCTATCGGAACCAGGAGCGAGGGGTAGGTCGTCCATGCAGTCCATTAAGTCCATCCAGTCCGTCCAGTCCATTACGTCCATTCAGTCCATTAAGTCCATCCAGTCCATCATCGGGACCAAGAGCGCGAAGCAGGTCGGCGGGCGCACCTGTTGGATCGGCTCCGCCGGACATGAGCCCCCGAGCGATACCAGTTATCGGGCGATTCAACGCCGCCGCCCGTGACTCGCCGAGTACGTGTCGGCGCGGGTCGGGCACCGACAGCGTCTGCGATCGAGCAGCTCGGTGATCGGCAACCGGTGGTGGCCTGTGCCAAGCCAGTGGCGCGAATCCCTACCAGTCTTTCCGCCGCATCCCCGCTGACAGCGCTATGGTGGAAACGCTCCGATCCAGACGGCGTTCGCTATGGCCTCAGCGGCGGGGCGCAGCCAGAGCGCCATCGCGCCCAGAAAGACCAGCCCCAAGACGCGCAAGCCGACGCCCGGGGCAGCACCCACGACCCGCAGCGCCGTCCATCCTGCCGGAAGGACGACCAGCCCACCGACGCTCGCCGAGAGCGGGAATGACACCACCACCGCTGGTGAGAGCAGCGCCGCAACGAAGGGAACCAGGCACCACCACCCGGCGATGCGGGCGCCCGGCAGCAAGTCGCAACGCCGCGCCAGCGCAAGCCCCGCCAGAAGCGCGGCCGGCAGCACAATGGCGATGACGTCCTGAGCTTGTCGCCAGAGGGTGGGATACGACGGGCGTTCGTTCTCGGTCCCACTCCAGGGCGACGCGGTCCAGCCCCACGCGAGCAACACGGGCAACGCGAGCGCCGCGGCGACCGCGGGCACGCGCTTCGTTTCCGCCCTTCGGAAGGCAAGGTAGATCAGGATACTCCCGCACGCGGCCGTCAGCGCATCGGCGAAGCCCGCACCGGTCAGCGCCGCCAGCCCGCCCAGCACCAGGCCGACGGTCAGAGCGCACAACACACGTTGCCGCGACGCACATGCAAGCGCGTGCGTCAAGACGATCGCGCCTGCGGCCAGAGCAGCGCCGACCGACGCCACGATCAGCCATCCCGCACCCCCGGGCGTCCGCGGGTCAGTGGCAAGATCGAAGCGATGACGCCCCCAGCACGCCACGAGCACGCAGCCCGATGCCCCGGCCGCGGCGAGCCAGTCGCCCAATCGAAGTGCGGCGGTGGTTTTCGGCAAATGGGTCATTCCCCGGGCCACCTTCCGTCGTTGCGTCCCAGGCTGCCGTTCTCCCAGCGTACTACTTGCTCGAAATGGCGCTGATCGGCGGCGGGGTCGAACTGCCGCAGCCGCGTCCAGGCGACCGGGTACAGCTCGTTGAACGCCGGACGCATGACGGCCAGTGACCACAGCACGGCCGCGGCCAGGATCGTCATTCGCACGCACCCGGCGGCGCTATCGGCGTGCAGCTCGGCCGGCAAGTCCGCGCGGGCTGAAGCCCGCGGCTCGCCGCTGGCGCCTGATCGCGCGCTGGGATCACGCAAGCCAGCCGGCGTCGCGAGCGTGTCGATCAACGCTCTCCAGAAATACCCCGACGCCATCACGATCGGCAGGAACGAGAGGACGTAATAGTGATACGAACGGCGCGGGAGTTGAACGAGCAGAATGCACTCGATGATCTGCCAGAGGAGCAGGAACGACATCGCGGCCGGAAGAATGCCGTGCCGGAGCGTGTGATCCGCCGCCCCGTCGACGTCGAGGCCGGTCGGGCTTGCTGCGGCAGACGGGCTGACGCGCGCGGTTCGCCACGGGAGCACCAGCGGCGTCAGCGCCAGCCACATGAGCGGCGCCCACAGCGGCTTGACGTCGCGCCAGGTGTCGGGCCATCCGGTCTCGCGCTCCAGCATCATCGCCGCCTGCACCGTCATGTCGTGCCACGCCTGTCGCCACGTACCCTGAATCGTCAGCATCAGCGCGAATGGCAACAGGGCCAGCGCCACGCCGAACGACACGCTCACGCCATCCACGATGGCCAGGCGGAACTGGCGCCGCAACGAGCGGCGGAGCACGACGTGACCCAGCACGGCCGCGGCGATCGGGATCGCCGTCTGCTTGGCCGCCAGATTGATGCCGATGCAGGCGCCGCAACCGATGAGGGTCCATCGCGAGCGACGTTCGGCGTCCCGCACACCTGACGACTCTGCTGCCGGCGCGACCTGCCGCGTGCCGCCCAGCGAATGGACGTAGAGCAGCGCCGCCCCCGCCTGCGGCAGCACCAGATAGCTCTCCGCCAGTGCGAACCCCTCGCCGGTGAAGTCGAGGGCGGAGAAGTAGTTGATGGCCAGCACCGCGGCGGACGCCGTCATCAGCGCCGGCCACGGCCCGTACAGCGTCCGTGCGAACCGGTAGATGACCACGTACCCTAACACCATCAGCAGCGATTCCATCGGGATCAGCGACGTCCGCGCCGCGGGCAGCACGAGGTAGGGCAATGTGTTGACCACCATGATGGCGGGCGGCTTGTCGATGCTCATGTCGCGATAGAGGACGTCACCGTGGACCATGCGGTAGGAGAAGGCCGCGGACGTGTAGCTGTCGGTGCGGATGTCGCTGCAATAACAGGCGATCCGCCCCACCACGTGGGTCAGCACTATCGCCGCCAGGGCCGACGCGACAACCCAGGACGGCGGCCTGGTCCAGTCGGCGTGCGTGGGGCCATTCACGTGCGTGACCATCTTTCCCGATCCGAACCCCGACCGTATCCGAACCCCGACCGTAAGGGAGGGGCCGCCGCGCCCATCCGAACCCCGCCGTAAGGGAGGGACCGCCGCGCCCATCCGAACCCCGCCGTAAGGGAGGGACCGCCGCGCCCATCCGAACCCCGACCGTAAGGGAGGGGCCGACCGCCCGGAACGCATACCATGACGGAACTGCAACCGAAAGCCGGGAGCCGCGCCATTACGGGCGCCGTTCGGATGGCGTCACGCAGGCAACAGCCGCGGCCGGGACGAGTTCCCGGCCGCGGCCTCGGACCCACCCACGTCAGGGTTGACGCGGTGTCGCAGGAGTTCACCGTCGGTCGCGCTGCCCACGCCGCATCCTCACTCCGAACACACCCAGTCGGGCTTCACGCCGGCTCGGACCGACCGATGCGACGCGGACGCCCCCCTCGCCGCCGAGGGAAGCAGTTCGTGTCATGGCCTACGGCTCGAGGATGCACTGGCATCCATTGCCGGTGGCCTGCACCGTGCAGTAGGCGTCCTTGTTCGGATCGGCCTTGGTCTGACACGTCGTCTTGACGGTCTTATTCGCACCGGTCGGGCAGGAGCTGCCACCGCTCTTGCACGCCCCGCGGCAGATCACGGAACCCACCGGCAACGGCACGCACGCGGTGCAGTTGTCGCCGACCAGCGGGGCGGCCGTGGTCGTGTATTTGCACTCCCGATCGGGATCGCCGCCGCACAAGACCTCCCTGGGCTCGAAGCAATCGAACGGCCGGAGCAGTTCCAGCGTGACGTTGCCGACGCTGCCGGGCTGGGCGAACGACGCCTTCTTGCCGCGGATCGCCACCTCGTGGACGATGTCGTTGACCGCCAGCAGGATGGTCTCGCCGGCATGGCGGGCGTCCGTGAAGATCGTAATGGCCTTCAGCTTCCCTTTGCGGCTGCACTTGGTCTTGAACTTGCTGACATCCTCGCAGGGGATTCCCTCCGGCCCACCCGGCCGAACGGCCTCGAAGCAGAGGATCTGGTGGACGTTCGGGAAACCGATCTGGGCCAGATCGACCCACTGGTTAGTGCGGTTGCACTCGATCGCCCGCAGGAAACTCGGGCTTTCCTGTCCGAACGGGTTGGATCCCGGCCAGAAGCCGAAGTAGTCGGTGGCCTTGTGGTTGTACACCTCGATGACCATAGGGCCGGGCGGTGCGATCGGGCCGCGCATCTCGACAGTGCGCCGCTGGAACTGCGTGCCGTCCGGCACCAGGTCCTGCTGGCTGTCGAGCAGCTCGGATCCCTCGAACTGCGGGAAGTTCGGCGCGTGCCAGACGTTGATGTAGACTTGGCACGGCCGGCCCTCGCCGGTGGCGTCGCGGCAGGCCTCGACGGCGTACTCGACGTTGCCGATCCGGGTCGGCTGCTCCAGCTTGAACACGCGGGCGTGACCGTTCTCCGTCACCGTCCGGCCGCCGTCGGCGGAGCACGCCACGCTCCCGCGCGTCGGCTCCTGGCGGATGGAGCCGCATTTCTTGTCGGTGTCGACGCAGTCGCACAGGCCCGCGTCGCGGTCATAGCGGCACACCTTGGGATCGAAGCAGGAGTTGTTGACGCACTTGATCTTTACGCGAATGACGCACGAGCCGAACCCGACGCAGCCGCAGTCGATGATGCCCTGGCAGACGCCCCAGTCGCACGGCTCGTCCGGGTCGCTGACGCACTCGTTGACGTTCTGCACGTCGCAGTCGCGCATCGACACGCCCGGCCCCGGTCCCTCGTACTCGATCTCCTCACCATCCTCGAGCACGCCACGAAGATGGGCGAGCCGCAGTTCGCCGTTTTCATCAATGCGATAGCCCACGTCGCGCACCAGCAGTTCCCGGTCGGTATCGCCGCAACCCCACAGGATCTGCCGCCCGACAAAATCGGCCGGTCCGTCGATCAGCTCGACGTCCGGCCACAGAGTGTTGTCGACGTCCACGGCGCGGCCGTCGTCCATCAGACCGCTGAGCCGGACCAGCACGATCCGGCCGTTGCGCACGCCGTAGGCGATTTCGCTGACGTAGACGCGCTGCACGCCTTCACCCCCGTCGTCGCGGGGCGTGGCCAGCAGGCTCCCGGCGGCGTCCGCGAAGGAGACGATCTCCCGCGGGCCGGCGATGGGAAGTCCGGCCCGCACGTAGGCGGGCGCCGGTTCGACACCGAAGGCCGAGTCGTCCGCAGCCGGGCTGAGCACGAACTCCGCCGGGCCGATGGCGTGCGTCCAGTCCGCATCGAGAGACGCGGCCGCAAGGGCCCACGACTGCGCGGACGCGACGGCGACGCACAGCGCGCCGACCACGGGTCCGCACAACCTACACCACGTTCCGGTTTTCATGGCATGTCCTCCAGAAATGAACCGCGGATACGGGTCGGAGCGGCTACGCCGCCGACCCCGTCCCCGCTCCAGTCCGTATCCGTGCGTGGGAGGACGGTTCTTACAGTTGTGCAGGTGGATTCTGCGAACGTGGCGCCTGGATGAGCATGCGCGATCATGCGCCCCCAGCGAGCCGCGGGCTTGAAGTCCGCGCGGACTTCCCGGCAGTGATTCGGCTGCGTTTCACGCACGGCGGTGCCGTTTCTGACGGTCGTGATGGAGTCTCCAGGCTCCGTTCCACAGCCGCGTATACAACACGGAGGTTAGTCGTGAAGGAGTTTGAACGCTCCAGTCTTCAGCCGCGAGTGCGGCTCCAGTCTTCAGCCGCGAGTGCGGCTCAAGTCTTCAGCCGCGAGTGCGGCTCAAGTCTTCAGCCGCGAATGCGGCTCAGGGCTGTAGCCGCGGGTGAAGCCCGTCTGCGGGCGAACCCGCGGACGGACGGACGGACCTCGGGAAACCGCGGGGAGCCGCGAAGCGGCGAAGGAACTCGCGCGATGTGCGTTTCCCAACGATGAAACGGGCGTCGGTTCGCACTGCGGCCTAGCGCGGATTCGCTCCACGTGGACTGCCCTGTTCGTCGTTGCGGATCCAACTCGCGCGGCGACGCGTCCCTCGCCGCTTCGCGGCTCAAGGGATGGGGGGCCGGCCCGATCCGCGGGTTCGCCCGCAGACGGGCTTCACCCGCGGCTACAACCCTTCCGCCGCTGCGCGGCTACCTCCGAGGACGTCGGCTCAGCGCCGGCGGCCGGCGCCTACAGCCCTTCCGCCGCTGCGCGGCTACCTCCGAGGACGTCGCCCGAGCGCCGAACGATGCCGCACGACGCGCATCGTCCCCAGGCCGAACACCAGGCTCAGCAGGAACAACGGGCCCAGCGCCCCGCACGGATCGAAGAACGAACCATCGAAGAAGAAGAAGTCGTCAAAGGCCGTGCCGCGGAAGCGGGCGGAATCGACGCAGTCGCTGAGGCCCGCGTCCAGCAGTTCCTGCTCGCCGACGATGTCGATCGTCGCCTGCGACACCGGCGCGTCGAGATCGGCGATCGCCACCGTCTGGAACGCCACGTCGGAGAGCACCCAGGCGTGCTGATCGAGCAGGTCCGCCCGGCGGACCAGGCCGCGGTGGTCGATCACGCCGCGCTGGCGCAGGTTCGTGGCTCCCAGTTCGATCAGCGCCAGCGAATCGACGTAGTCGCCCAGTTCCTCGTCGAAGGTGCTGAAGGGCAGCAGGATCAGCCCGGCCTCTTCGATAATCTTGAGGGCCTTCTCGTCCACCGTCGCTTCGGAGGAGGTGTCGTACCGGCCGCGGTCGCCAAGGATGATGCGGTCTCGCTGCGACGGATCCGACGGGTCGGACACGTCATAGAGCGCGATGGCGGGCCGGAAGCCGTTGGTATCGTCGAAACCAACGCCGATCAACCGGTCTCCCAACGGCTCCAGGTGGGTGCTGAAACCGGGCACTTCCAGTTCTCCCGCCACCTTGGGCGCGGACGGGTCGGACAGGTCGAGCACGAACAGCGGGTCGATCTGCACGAAGGTCACCGCGTATCCGCGCGTGCCGTCGAAGCGCACCGCCCGCAGCGACTCGTCCGCGACGATCGGCAGGCGGGCCAGGCGGGTGATCGCGTCCGGATCAGTCACGTCGTAGGTATAAAGCGCCACCACGGTGCGGAAGCCGGATTCGATGAACTCCTCCGTGACGATGCGGAAGGCGCCCTCGAACTCGTCGACGAAGAACCGGTCTTCCACCAGGCCGGGCACGCGGAACTGATCGCGGCGGACGATGTCGCCGGCCGGGTCGCGGATGTCGACATAGGAGACCAGCGTCGTGTCCTGCAGGTCGACGTCCGGGCCGAAGACGTAGAGCGCCGTATTCGAAACGTGGATGTCGAGGGCGTCGCCGGCGAAGGTCTCGGTCTCGACTTCGGTCACGTTCTGCGGGTCTAAGATGCTGATGGAGGTGACGAAGACGCCGGAAGTCCGTGGCTCCTCCTCAATGACATCGCCATTGACGTTGTCATTCTGATTGTCGTCGCCGTTCGGACTTTCATTGTCGTTCTGGTTCTCATTGTCGTTCTGGTTCTCGTTCTGGTTCTCGTTACCGTTCTGATTCTCGTTGTCGTTCTGGTTGTCGTTGTCGCCGCCGTTTTCGTCGTCGCCGTCGCCGCCCGAGCCGGGCACGACGTTCCCGGCGACGTAGATCACGCCGCCGACGCGGCGGGTGGCGGTGACGAAACCGGCGAAATCGAAGGTGTGGATCACCTGGGGCGCGTCCTTGTCGGCGATGTCAACCACCCACAGGCGGCTGCCCTGGAAATCGGGTTGGAGCAGCTCGGCGAATTCGCCTTCCGCGAACCCGACCACCTCGCCGGCGCAGCGGAAGAAGTCCGCAGCGGTGAAGACGAACGCCAGGTCGTCGCGGACGAACAGCTCGACCCCCCGGCCGCCCAGACTGGCGCCGCCGCGCATCACCGGGTCGGTCACGCTGGTGGCGTCGATGATGCGCAGCCCCTTGAACGGGTTGGCCAGGTAGAGGAAGCCGTCCACCACTTTGACGATGTCGGCCTCTTCGATCTCGCGGGCGATCACCTCGCGGTCGGTCGCGTGGTCGTCAAAGCCGGGACCGGCCTGCGGCGCGAGGGAGGCGCACGAAAGCGGCTGCGCGGCCAGGGTCAGCGTGAGAATGACCAGCGCACCTGCGGAACTGAGCAGACGCGCCCGTGGGAGCCATCGTCGGGTGGACATGGGTGGACCTTTCTTCCTGGAGACGCGGGCAGGGAGGGGGGCGGTGCGTCCGCCTCCCCTGGACGGCGGCTCGCTTCCGGTGGACGCATGGAAGGAACCGCGCGGGCGATTCTACGTCCCCACCAGGTGTCCACGGAAGCCGGCCGAGCGCGTCACCCCGCCGCCGCCGGGCGGTTCAGGGTGCGGAGCAGGTCACGCTGCTCGACCAGACCGACGACCCTGCCGCCGCCGGCGGCGTCGACCACCGCCAGCGAGCCGAAATCGGTGCGGCCGAAGACCTCCAGCAGTCCGGCCAGCGACGTGTCGGCCGGCACGCTGGGCGAGTCGGCGTCGGCGATGTCGGCGGCCGTGACCAGATCGCGCAGGGCCGGGTCGTAGATCAGGTCGCGCAGATCGGAGAAGTGGATCATGCCGACGTAGGCGCCGTCGTCGTCCACCACCGGAAAGTGGTTGAACGCGCTCGATTCCACGAACTGGAGCACCTCGTCGATGGTCGCGCCGGCCCGCAACAGCCTGGCGTTGGTGCGCATGATGTGGCGGGTCTGAAGCGACTGCGGATCGGCCGCTTTCCTCGCCTCGCCGAAGCCCAGCAACCGCAGGAGCGCCTCCCACTTCAACTGCAGAACCGAGTCGCCTTCGGCCGTCGAGGGCCGCCGTCGCCGCATCAGGCTGATCGCCTTCACCTCGCCGCTGGCCACCACCACGTGCTTGAGCGCCACCGGGCCGAGCAGCTCGAACACGACCACGGCCCCCAGGACGATCGACTTGAAGGTGGTCGCCATCGGATCACTGACAAACCCCTCGGCGGTGCGGGTCCCCCAATGGGTAGCGGCGAAGTCCGCCAGACCGATCGCCACCCCCGCCTGGCACAGCAGCCCCAGGCCCAGCCGCCGCCGCGATTCCGCCCGCGGGCCGTTCGCCCATCGCACACCCAGCCACGGCCCGGCGACCTTGCCGACCAGACGCCCGGCGACGTACGCGGCCCCGACCCATCCCATGGCCGCCAGATCGCCCACGTGAAGCTCGTATCCGGCCAGCACGAAGAACGCCGCGAACACCGGGCTGCCGAAGATACGAACCGCCTGCTGGAACGGCTCCTGGTCCATGGTGATGTTGGAGAACACCGCGCCAGCGCATAGGCAGGTCAGCAGGTAGTTCAACGACAGGTTGAAGTGGGCGGCCAGGTAGCTCCCCCCTCCGCTCAGGCCCAGCAGCACCGTCAGGAAAACCAGGATGAACTCCGCCTGAGACAGCTTGGCGTATGCCACGCTGAGCGCAAACCCGGTGACCAGTCCCACCGCGGCGCTGCCCAGCGTGGTGGAGAGCAGATCCAGCCACAGCATGCCCCGGGCGCCGGCGCCCGAGTCGATCAGCCCGGCCGCGCCAAAGACGACAAAGAGCACGTGGAACGATATGATGGCCATGGCGCCGTTGACGGCGGTCATGGTCAGGATCGTGTCGCCCATCGGTCCCTTGGCGTCGTATTCCCGCAGGACGATCGTCGTCGCGGTCGGCGCCGTCTCCAGCGCAACGCACGCCAGCAGAAGCGCCATGACGATGGCCGCCGCCCCGCCTCCCGCGCCGAACGCCAGTGACGCACAGAGGCACAGGATCGCCACCAGCAGGCCCACCGCGACGTGCTCACACAGGCACAGCTTCCACAGCCGCGCGCCGACCCGTCGCAGGTGGCTGGCCTCGAACACAGCGCCCATCGAAAAGAGAACCAGCCCCAGTGCCAGCGTCTTGACGGCCCGAACGGCCAGCGCCGCTTCGTCCGCCAGCGCCGCGGCGGCATCTTCCTCGTGCCGCTGCTCCAGCAGGGTCAGTACGCCCCAGCGCAGGACCACGCCGCCGACGAGATACCCCACCACCCGCGGCACGCGCACGATGCTGGCCGCCGCCCCTCCGCAGATCGCGGCCAGCAGCAGCAGCGCTAGAAACACGCCGGAGGGGATCGCGGCCGCGGACGACGCCCCGGCGGACGCCGCGAGGATGGTGGGATCCACGCTCACGCGGCAACCTCGGTGGCACGGCGCGCGACCATCTGCCGCCAGCGAGCCGCGGGCTTCAGCCCGCGCGGGGTCTCCTCCCGCGACACGGTTTCGATTTGCGCACGCCGATACACGTCGCGCCGCGCATCGCCGACGGGTGACAATGCCGCTTCAGACCTCGGTAAAATGATGAGGTCAGATGAGCGCGACGCGCTGCGCGGCAGGTGTCGGTGGTTGCGGGGACGCCTCATGCGTCGCGATTATGGATGAGATCGCGCCCGCCCGCCATCGCGGGGGATCGTACGGGTGCGCGACGGGATTGCTCTGCTCTGACGCTGCGCAGCGGTGGTGTGACGAGAATGCTCTGCTCTCGCGCCGCGCAGCGGGCGAGGGGTTGTAGCCGCGGCTACAGCCCTGGGCCGCATTCGCGGCCGCAAACCAGAGGGTGTACCGGTCACCACCGATCCCTGAGCCGCATTCGCGGCTGCAGACCGGAACGTGCCAGCGCCATCACAACTGACGCCTGAGGCGCATTCGCGGCTGCAGACCGGGGCACGCACATTCCATCAGGACTCACGCCAGGGCCAGACACGACCCGCTCGACGCCGGCGTCCGTCGTCCCGGCTGTCACGACGGCGCCGGGTGGGCGTCCACCGCGGCGGGCGACTGGTAGAGCCGCTGCTCGGCGATGTACTGGCGGACGGCCTCCGGCACCAGGTACTGGATCGACTTGCCCTCGCGCACCCGGCGGCGGATGTCGGTGGCGGAGATCTCGATTTGCGGGGTATCGAGCACGCCGGCGCGCAGGATCGCGATCTGGTCCTCGCTAAGGCGGGAGCGAAGACGGTCCCAGTCCACCTCGCGGAATCCCGGCCGGCGGGCCGTGATGATCCGGCAGCAGTCCACCAGGGCGCCCACCCGGTACCAGGTGGTCAGATCGGCCAGTGAATCGGTCCCGATGATCCAGTAGAGAATGATCTCCAGGCCCAGGGTCTGGCGGAAATGGGAGACGGTATCGATGGTGTAGCTGGGTCCCGGCCGGTTCTGGTCGTAGTCGCTCAGCTCGAACAGCGGCTCTCCGGCGATCGCCAGCCGGACCATCTGGCCGCGGTGGTCGCCCTCCGCCAGGGCGGCGCCGTTCTTGTGCGGTGGCCGCGAGGAGGGCAGGAAGATAACGCGGTCCAGGCCGAGCTGCTCCGCGATGTTCCGCGCGACGATCAGATGCCCCAGGTGAATGGGATTGAAACTGCCGCCGAAGAGTGCGATCCGTGTGGCCATAGGGTTTAAGCGGGTGCAGCGAGCCAGATGGCGACGGTCCGTGGCCGCGGCCGGACATGGCGCCCGGCCTCCGCTGCGGCGCTGCTGTGTGCTCTGGCGGACCGGTCGTCCGGCACGGCCCCACGCGGCCGGCTGAGGGGAACGGTACGAACCGGTCGATACTATGCCCGCTACCAGACCGGGTCAATTCGAGGTCCGATACCCGTCGGCGGAAGTGTGTGGCAGCCTGGGCTGAACCGCCGCGGCCCCGGAAAAAAAAGGCCGACCGGAAGCGCCCTCCAAGGGCGCTGTCCGGTCGTGCTGTGCTGACCCTGTCCGTGCCGTCGCAGGCGGACTAGGCGCAATCGCTGCGCTTGCCCTTCAGCTTGCACTTGCCGTCACCACCGCCCGGGCAGGCAATGGTCGTCCTGATCTTCTTGGCGCAATCCCCGACGTCCTCGCACTCCGCCTCGGTCCCGTAGTCGGACCCTTCCGCCGGGCAGTCGTCGCACTTCTTGGCTTTGCTCTTCTTGAGCGTGTAGACGCACGTCGGACCGCCCAGACCCTGAGAAGCCGGCGTGAAGTCCGCCGCAGTAGCGCCGCCGACGGTGCCGGCCAGCGTGCTGTAAAGCAGCGCCGGCTCATCGAGCGCGGCGGTAGACGTGCCGCTCCAGTTGAGCTTCTCGTCCTGGCTCTGCGGGATCCAGTACGCGAGCACGAAGCCGAGGGTCGGTCCGTTGTGACCGCCGCCGGACGAGGTGTAGGCGGTCCAGGGACCGATGGGCAGGTCGTTGGGGTCGCCGACGAAGTTCGTCAGCGGGCTGGGCTGGTTGTTGGCGATATCGCCGAAGATGAACCATCGCCAACCCATGCCCTGAGTCCAACGATCGTCGACGGAGAGTTCGAACTCGTACTCGAACCGCCCTCCGCCGATGTCGACGTAGTCATACGCCAGGTGAATCTGCGGCTGGGCCATCGCCGACGGCACGATGAGCGCACCCAGTGCCAACACCACCGTCGCGATACTGATCTTCTTCATTTCGATTTGCTCCCCTCAAAAAAAGGAACAATAAGCCGACGGACCGCGCGCTTACGCGACGCGCTCGACCGCCGAACCTGATTCCCAAGGACACCCCCGCTGCGCTCGCCTGTGCCGCCCGCGGGGGCACGTGTGAATGCTCTGCCGAGCGTCTGGTAAGTCTCCCACCCGAGTCGGGCAGAGCGATCCGGTAGCGGCCCGCTCCGCGTCTTGAACCCGGAGTGTAACGAATTCCACCGGCAGGTGCAACCCCTACGAAGTGTAACGAATCGTGAGGTTGCGAGACGTCGCCGGCGTGGCGTCGATCCGGGCGGACAATCTTCGCCATCGCCTCCCCTGCGCGAAAGGCCCGCTCGGGCGCAGCGGGCGATACTCGGACCACCCTTGCGACATCCGCGGCACCCGTCGCGCTCCCCCTGCGGGGCATACGCCGAAGTGTCAGCGGGGCGGCGAAACCGGCGGCCGGCGCGCAATGGCACGGGCATCCTGCCGTGATCGCACCTGGCGCGGTGCAACCAACGGCCTGGAAGACCGTGCCACGCGCCCGGCTCGCCTCATGTGTCCCGAACCCAGCCACGCGCTGCCACGTCGCCGCGCTACCTCCGGCGTCGCCGGCAAACTCGACGCGCTTGGGCGCCGGCGGCCGGCAGAAGCCGCGGTTCACTGGCCGCACGCGGTGCAGGAGGCGATTCAAGCACAGTCGCTGCGCTTGCCCTTCAGTTTGCAGGTGCCGTTGCCGCCGGGGCAGGCGATGATCGTCTTGATCTTCTTGGCGCAATCTCCGACGTCTTCACATTCCGTCTCGGTCTCGTAGTCGGACCCTTTCGCTGGGCAATCGTCGCACTTCTTGGGCTTGCTCTTCTTGATCGTGTAGACGCACGTCGGCCCGCCCAGGTCCTGAGTAGCCACGGCGAAGTCCGCCGGGGTGGCGCCGCCGACTGTGCCGGCGATGGTGCTGTAGAGCAGCGCCGGCTCATCCAGTGCGGCCGTGGAAGTTCCGCTCCAGTTGAGCTTTTCGTCCTGGCTCTGTGGGATCCAGTAGTCGAGGACGTAGTGCAGCGTGGGGCCGTTGTGACCGCCGCCGGACGAGCCGTAGGCCGTCCACGGTCCGATGGGCAGGTCGTTGGGGTCGCCGACGAAGCTCGTCAACGGGGACGGACAACTCCGGCAGTCGCCGAAGATGAACCAGCGCCAACCCATGCCCGGACTCCAACGGTCGTCCAGAGAGAGTTCGAACTCGTACTCGAATCGCCCTCCGCCGATGTCGACGTAGTCGTACGCCAGCAGAATCTGCGGCTGGGCCACCGCGGCCGGCACGATGAGCGCACCCAGTGCCAGCACCACCATCGCGACACTGATCTTTCTCATTTCGTTACACTCCCCTGAACAGATGAGGAACGGCTCTGCGCAATCACGCGACGCGCTGGACCGTCGAGCTTGATTCCAAAGCAACGCTCCGGCGAGGCTCGCGCGCGCCACCTGCGGGGCACGTGTCGATGTACCGCCGTGCGTCTGACAGGTCTCCCACTCCCCTGCGCCAAAGAGGCTAGCGGCGAGCCACTCCAGCGCTCGAACCAGTAGCATAACCGGATCGGCGGGCGAGTGCAAGCCCGCGCGTCAGCGGTCAGGGCGGCTGGGTGCGTGACGAGATCGGCGGGGCTGCGAGTATGCTCCGTCAGGCGTGTGGCACCGGCATCTTGCCGGTGGTTGCGGCGAAGCCGCGACTGGCATGGCCTGGAAGGCCATGCCCACCGGCTGGAAGCCGGTGCCACACTGGGGGGGGCAGGAAAGAAAAAAGCGGACCACCCCGCTGGGGCGGTCCGCCCTCGGACACTCTGCCGTTCGCGCGTTCAGTGCCGGGGATCACCCCGCCGGATCACGAGCGAAAGACCACTCCCGCGATCAGGCGCAGTCGCTGACCTTGCCCTTGATCTTGCAGGTGCCGTTGCCGCCGTCGGGGCACGGGATGATCGTCTTGATCTTCTTCTTGCAGTCCTTCACCGTCTCGCACTCCGCCTCGGAGGTGAATGCATCGCCGACGTTCGGACAGACGTCGCAGCGCTTGGCCTTGCTCTTCTTGATCTTGTAGATGCAGTTGTTGCCGCCGCGCTCGATGATCTGCATGTCGTCCATGTCGATGAACGCGCCGCCGAAGAGCTTGCCGATCACGTCGATCTCGTGGAACGCAGCGCCGTCCGTCTGCCAGCCGTTCCAGTGCCACAGGCAGTCGCCCTCGCCGGTGGCGGCGATGGCGCGGCCGATCTCATTGCCGCCATCGTCGCGGAAGATCATCGTCGCGTCGTTGTTCTCGCCCAGGTTCGGCGCGTTGGAGCCGAAGAACCCGCCGAAGAGATCCTGCGGCGGATTCAGCGTATAGCGGTAAAAGCCGCCGGCGCTGCCCGTGAAGCGCACGCCGCCGTGGGGACGGATCACGCAGCGGAACGACCAGCCGCCGGTGATGTGGGCGCCGCTGTTACCCGGCGTACACAGGGTGCTGGCGCCGCCGAACACGCCGCCGATGATGCACGGATTGAATCCCGGAGAGTTTTGCGTCTCGAATCCTTCGGACACGTCGCCGGTGAACTCCGGCACCGGCGTCTGCGCGGAAGCGACCCCGGCCATGACCGCCATCAGAGCGATCGCCCACAGACCCTTTCTCATGACATTCCTCCCAAAAAAAGAACGGACGTTCGTCGCGCGACGTTCCCCAACGCCGCCGCGACAAAGTCGATTTCACTCGACTCATCCGGCGCCGGCCGCGGGCCGGAAGCCTGCGGGCGCACGCCTGGCAGAGATGAACTCGTACCCGGAGGCAGAACCGCAACCACTACGGCGACCCCCTCGACGTGACGAGCCTCACTCGTGCGGGAGCGATTGTAGCAGAAACGACACGTCAGATAAAGCCCCCGCCGGCGGTTTTCTGCAGGAGAATCGGAATTCACCGACCATGCGGCGGAATCCCCAACGATAGCTCCGCGCCGCGGCGCGGTGTGACGCCGGTGCTCTGCACTGGGGCCGGGCGGCGGTGTGGTCTAGCAAGATGCTCTGCTGTGGGGCCGCACGGCGGTGAGATGTGACGAGGGCACTCCGCTCTGGAGCCCCGCCGCGGTGAGATGTGAGGAACGTGCTCTGCTCTGGAGCCGCGCAGCGGGCGATGGGCTGTAGCCGCGGGTGACGCCCGCAGACGGGCTTCACCCGCGGCTACGGCCCTGGGCCTCATTCGCGGCCGCAGACCGGAGCGCGCCCCGAGCGTCGCTGTGGGGGAGTTCTCACGCGATACGCAAGTGCTCCTCCACACGGGGTTCGATCGGGTCTCGGCCGGCGCCTGATCCTGCCGCATAAAGCAAGGCCGCCCCGACAGGAGGCCGCCCTGGCAGGACGCGGCCCTGGCAGGAGGCGGCCGGCACTCAACGCGTGGGTGTTCGCACCCCGGCGAGGTGTACGCCTTCCCGCGGCTCCGCTACCCGCAGGCCGCCCGTTTGCCCTTCAGCTTGCAACTGCCGGGGCCGTCGGGACACGCCGTCTGGGTCCTGATCTTCTTGCGACAATCCTCCACGTCTTCACACTCGGCGAAGGTGGGCAGGTTGTCGCCGGGCGCCGGGCAGCTTTCGCAGCCGCCCTTGGCCTTGCTCTTCCTGACGGTGTACTGGCATTTGCCGCCCGTGAAGAACTCGACAATGATCGTCTGGCTTGCACCGTTGCAGGTGGCGGTGTTGACGCCGCCCCAGTTGGCGTTGCCGATACAGGGCCGCACGATGTACTGCGGATTGGGGCAAGCACAGATGCTGCCGGCGGCGCTGAGTTCGACGCCCCCGCCGCAGCCTCCGGTCATCCAGGTGCGCCCGTCGCACGGATAGCTGAGCCGCGCCTGGTTGTTGGTATTGATGTTGGCGGCGATCTGAGCGATGACGTCCGGGTCACCGCACGAGACGCCTTCCGGATCGTTGGATCCACGCAGCACGAGCAGGCGATAATCCTGTTCCACCAGCTCCGCCGCGAAAGCCCGCCATGCCGTACACTGGGCCGGCGAGGGCTGCCCCTGAACGAAGTCCTGTTCGAATACGATCTGTCCGTCGGCGGACGCGACCCACGTGGCGAGCACGGCCACTCCCACTCCACACGCCTTTCTCGTCCTCACTTTGATCTCCCTTCGCCAGGATAGCACGGCGGTGCCCGGAGGCCGCTCTCCGAACCGGCGCGGCGCCGCGACAGGGGCGAAGTCTCTTCGCCGCGGTGGCCGCGCAGATGACCCCGTGGGCGATCGGCCCCGCTGAGCACGCTGCTCGCCGTGAACGACCCCTCCAAGCCCCGATGCGACGCCGGGTAGAATAGCAGTTTTAACCCGCAAGTGCAACGGAATGGCGACGGCGCGGGCCGCCCGACTCGCCGGCTCGCGGCTGGCACGAAACGTGTAACACTCATGCTGCAAGGAAAGCACGACCGCCGTCGGCGGCCTGCAGCAGGAGTCCGTCCATGTTTCACGACGCTCGCGAGGCCCTTCGGTACATCGCCGGCCATGACATCGCCATGGTGGACCTGAAGGTAGTCAGCATCGCCGGCCAGTGGCTGCACCTGACCATCCCCGCCGCCCAGTTCACCGAGAAGCACTTCGAGGAGGGCATCGGCTATGACGGTTCGGCGGGGTCCGGTTTCGCCAGCGTCGAAAGCGGCGACGTGGTGGCGCGGCCGGAGCCGGGCACTGCGTTCGTCGATCCCTTCTGGCGCGAGCCGACGCTGAGCTTCATCTGCGAGACCGTCGCGGCCGACAACCGCGCCCCGTTCGCCCACGACCCGCGGACGATCGCCCGGCGGGCGGTCGAGTGCCTGAAGCAGGCGCGCGTCGCCGACGCGGCGATGATGGCGCCGGAGTTCGAGTTCCACGTCTTCGACCGCCTCAGCGTGCGTAACGGGCCGTATCAGACCCTGGTGGAGATCGAATCGCACGAAACGGCACCGGACGGGACGGTGGCGCGGATCGGGCCGCGGAAAGGCTACCTGCGCCTGCCGCCGTCCGATCAACTGCACAACCTGCGCTCCGAAATGGCCATCCTGCTTTCCGCGATGCACGTGCCGGTGACGTATCACCATCACGAGGTCGGCGCGCCCGGTCAGTGCGAGATCGAGACGGAGCTGGCCCCGCTGGTGACCGCCGCCGACCGGGCGATGCTCATCAAGTACGTAGTCAAGAACGTCGCCCGCAAACATGGCAAGATCGCCACCTTCATGCCCAAGCCGATCTACAGCGAAGCGGGCAACGGGATGCACGTACACCAGAAGCTCGACCAGCAGGGCACGCCGCTGTTCTTCGACAAGACCGGCCGCAACTACGCCTCGCTGAGCGACCTGGCGCTGCAGTACGTCGGCGGGCTGCTCTCGCACGGGCGGGCGGTCACGGCGCTGACCAATCCCTCGACGAACTCGTTCAAACGGCTGGTGGCGGGCTTCGAGGCGCCGGTCAACCTGTTCTTCTCCCTGGCGAACCGCTCGGCCGCCATCCGCGTGCCCAAGTACGCGGTGTCGCCGCATGCGAAGCGCATCGAGTACCGTCCCCCCGATTTTTCCGGCAACGTGTACCTCTCGCTGGCGGCGCTGCTCATGGCGGGCCTGGACGGGATCCTCCAACGCACCGACGTCAAGGAGCACGCTTTCGGCCCCTACGACGTGGACGTGGCCGCGCAGCCCAGCGAGTTCCGCGCCCGCGTCACGCCGCTGCCGCGAACGCTCTATGACGCGACGCTGGCGCTGGAGGCGGATCACGCCTTCCTGACCCGCGGCGAGGTCTTTCCCGAATCGTTCATTCACAACTGGATCGCCGCCCGGCGACGTGAGGAGTCCGCCGAAATCGCCTGCCGCCCGCACCCCTATGAGTATGAGTTGTACCTGGACGTGTGAGGAAGAAGGGGACGAGGGAATCGCGGAGTCAGGGAGTGAGGCAGCGAGGCAGTGAAGGAGTGAGGGCGATGCGTAGGTCGCCGCGGCGCGGCGCCGGAGCGGCGCACCCAGGTCGCGTCGCGCCGCAGCGCGGCGTCGTTCGCGTGGCTGGCGGCACGTGGTCGAGGGACTGAAGCGCCGAAACAAAAGCACGCCGCGGGGAAACCCCCGCGGCGCACGTGGTCATCATCCCGCCGATGGGTGTCAGCCGATCATCAGCCGCACGAACGGCGCTTGCCCTTGATCTTGCACGTGCCGTTGCCGCCGCGCGGGCAGGCGATCGTCCCCTTCAGCTTCTTCTCGCACTCTTTCACATCCTCGCAGGCCGCATCGGAGCGGAATTCCGCTCCCTTCGGCGGACAGGTCTCGCACCCGCCCTTGGCCTTGGACTTCTTGATCAGGTAGTTGCAGCGGGCGCCGCCGCCGGCGAACGCCAGGCCGTCGTGCGAGCCCAGGCCGGTCTTGACGGTGGTGCGGGCGTACCCGTTGGCGATGTCGTACTTGAATAACCTGCCCTGCCAGTCGATCTGCCAGAGCACGTGCTGTTCCGGGTCGTACGCCAGGCCGCTGTTGTCCGTGAACTCGCCGTTGAACACCAGCGTCGCTTCGCCGGTGTTGCGGTCGATGCGGTAGAGGTCTCCGGCGCCGTCGGAGACGCCCAGCAGTTCGTCGTCGCGGGAGTTGTAGGCCAGGTTGCCCAGCCGCGGCACGATCGTGCCCCGCGGAGTGACGGCGCCCGTGCTTCGATTCACCGTGTACAACGGCTGGTTCGGGACGAATGCGCACGCAAAGAGCACGTCGTTTTGCGAGTCGTAGCCCAGCCCGAACAGGTCGGTCACGCCGTGTGCGCCGACGGTGCCGGACTGGCCGGTGTTCGGATCGATCTTGTGCAGCGATCTGGTTCCACGGCCGTCAACCGCGTAAAGCGTATCCGTGCTGCTGTCCCACTCCAGACCGCCAAACTGAAATACCTCGTTGAGCGGGCCGACGTCGGTGAACTCCAGCGTGTTGGTGTCGATAGCCACGAGGATGTCGCCGGTCTCCCTCACGGTGTACAGGGTTCCGGCTTCGACGATGCCGGCGGATGCCAGGACGCCGGCAATCAATCCGAGTACGATGGACTTTCTCACGGTTTCCTCTCCTGCAAAAAAGGACTTGTCGGTTCGCAACGACCGCCCTCGACTCACTCCGATGTAATCGCAACGGCCGAGGGACCAGACTCACCCCGGATTGTACCAAGGGAAGCGAGCCGACCCAAGCCGGTTGACGCGTCGACCCGTCGAGGTTGCGTCGATGGCCGCGTGACATCAGGATATGCCCATCCGTCAGGTTGGAGTCATCAGCTATGCCGATCGCTGGATTCGTGCGTCGCAGGCAGTCCGGTGGGCGTGGAAATACCGGACCGGTCAGGAGGGGGCGTGTTGTCGGCGGACTCGGTCTGGCCGGGAGGAGCGCTACGCTACGTCACCGTGCGCGATCCGCGGCCACGTCGAAGCCGGAGAGTCCGCGCGGGCTGAAGCCCGCGGCTCGCGCGCAGCGCATCATCGCGCACGGTCATGTAGTGATGCTGGCCGTTCTGGCGGTCCTTTCGGCGTCCCGTGTCGCGGCGCAGAGTCCGGAGCCCGCCGCGCCGCCAGCGGCCGCGGTCGGGGCCGCGGACCGGCAGAGCGAAGACGCCGCCGATCGGGCCACGTTGACCGATCGGTATCGCCAGACGGCCGAGCGCATCATCGACGCGGCCTTGGCCGGCAACGATGCGTGGCGGAAGATGGAGGAACTGTGCGACGGCATCGGCCATCGCCTCAGCGGATCGCCCGAGCTGGAGCGGGCGGTGGAATGGGCGGCGGCCGCGATGACGCGCGACGGGCAGCAGAATGTCCGCAAGGAGTTGGTCTCAGTGCCGCGCTGGATCCGCGGGCGCGAATCGCTGGTGATGACCCAGCCGCGGCGGATGGAATTGACCCTGCTGGGTCTGGGAGGCTCCATCGCCACGCCGCCGGACGGCATCACGGCGCCGGTGCTGGTCGTGTCGGACAAGGATGAACTCGACAAGCTCGGTGAGGACGCCCGCGGGCGGATCGTGCTCTTCAACCACGCCATGCCGCCCTACGACGTGGAAACCGGCACGCACTACGGCCGCACCGTGGCATACCGCGGCAACGGGGCGGTGTGGGCGGCGGAAAAGGGGGCAGCCGCGGCCTTGGTGCGCAGCGTCACGGCCCGCAGCCTGAACTCGCCCCACACCGGGGCGATGCGCTATCGCGAGGGCGTGCGCAAGATTCCCACGGCGGCGATCTCGATCGAGCACGCCGAGATGCTCGCCCGCCTGACCCGCAGCGGTACGTCCGTCACCGTCACGCTCAAGATGGAAGCGCAGACGCTGCCGGACGCCCCGTCGGCCAACGTCATCGGCGAGCTGCGCGGCCGGACCCGCCCGGAAGAAGTGGTGGTGATCGGCGGCCATCTGGACTCCTGGGACGTGGGCCAAGGCGCCCACGACGACGGCGGAGGCTGCGTCATCTCGATGGAGGCGATCAACGTGCTGCGCAAGCTCGACCTGCGTCCTGCCCGCACCATCCGCGTGGTGCTGTTCACCAATGAGGAGAACGGTCTGGCGGGCGGAAGGGCTTACGCCGAGCAGCACCTCGACGAAATGCCGAACCACGTGGCCGCCATCGAGTCGGACGGCGGCGTGTTCGCGCCGCTGGGCTTCTCGGTCACCACCGCCAGCGAAGCCCGTCAGGACCGGGCGGTGGAGCAACTGGGGCAGATCACGGCGCTACTTGCGCGAATCGGCGCGACGCGGGCGAAGGGCGGCGGCGGCGGCGCGGACATCGGCCCGATGCGCCAGCACGGCGTCACGCTCCTGGCCCACGACGCGGACATGTCTACCTACTTCGATTACCACCACTCGCACGCGGACACCCTGGACAAGGTGGATCCGCTGGAACTGAGCCGCAACGTGGCCGCCATGGCGGTGATGGCCTATGTGCTGGCGGACATGCCGGGCCGGTTGGGCGACGCCGCGGCGTCTCCGCCTCCTGCGACCGAACCGTAATTACGTCGCGGCGAGCCTCCCGCCCCAAACGACCGTGATCGCCGACTGAGGACCAGCGAGCGAATCCGTGTGTTACCTGTCGCGGTCGCCAACGATCCGCGCCAGGTTCGGGTTTCGCCGGAGTTCTCAGGCCGCACGGCCGTCTACTTTCTTTTTTGCGATAGTTGCGATAGACTGAAATCCCGTTCAGGCCGCTGCGGTCGAAAACGGTTTCGACCACGCATCCGCGGTCTGGTCTTGCACTTGAAAGGAGGAAGAGGGATGAGTATGCGCCTTGCGTTTGTGGGCACGTGTCTTTGGGCCGGTTTGAGCGCCGTCACGGCGGCGCAGGACATCGACCTGACGGATCCCGTCTACGAGGACATCGCGCCGATCCTCAACGATCTTCCGCAGGAAGACTGGACGGCGCCGGGGGGAGCCGATCAACACTGGGAAGGCGGTTCCGTGCTGTCGTTCGCGCAGACCGTTCAGGCGGACGTCCGTTCCAACGGCGCTGCGCTGCAGTTCGCGGCGCTGACGCTCGATGACGACGGGGCCGACAACCTGTTCATCAAGGTGCAGCAGCAGGACAGCTCCGGGAAGTTCTCCCACGTCGGGTTCTACCACGGCAACGGCGCCGGCGGGTGGCCTAACATGACCGGAGGGGCAGCGTTCGTAGCCCTCAGCGCCCAGTTCACTTTCGCCAAGATGACCGTCACGCACAACGGCGCCGGCACGGTCACGCTGACCTTCTCCGAGATCGACGGCGGAAACGGCGTGCAGGTGTACGCCCGTGGCGGCTGGGTCAACCGTAACGGCCTGGGCATGGGATACGGCGGCTTCGCCGGGCACTCGAGCATCGACAACTGGGGCAACGCCGGCGGCCAGGTGTGCGACAACTTCGAGCGCCCCAACGGCGGCCTGGGCGGCAACTGGGTCACGGTGAACGGGACGACGTCCATTGTCGACAAGACCGCGCGCGGAACCAACACCGGGCGGGCCCGCTTCGCGGGCGCATGCGCCGGCCAGTCGACCACCATCGAGGCGGACGTACGCGTCAACGGCACCGGCCTCCAGTACGCGGCCATGCTGCTGGACGGCGACAACAACAACAACCTGTTCGTCAAGGTGCAGCAACAGGGCGGCGGCGGCAAGTTCAACTACATCGGCTTCTATCAGGGCAACAACGACACCGACGGCTGGGGCGGCATGACCGGCGGCGTGCCCTTCCAGCTTCTCAACCAGCCGTTCAACTCGGCCCACATGGCGGTCATCCACAACGGCTTCGGCGACGTCACCATCGTCTTCTCGAAGATCGACGGCGGTCCGGGGCAGCAGATCTACTCGCGCGGCGGCTGGGCGCCGCTGGACGGCGACCGGATCGGGTTCGGCGGGTTCGCCGGGCTGACCATCATCGACAACTGGGGCAGTTCCTTCGTCTGCGACGATTTCAACCGCCGCAACGGTCCGCTGGGCGCCAATTGGAACACCACCGACGGGTCGGCGTCGATCGTCAGCCTCGCGGCCCGCGGCGACAACCTCTCGCGTTCGTGGTTCATCGGCAACTGCGGCGCCTGCAACGACGACACCCCGCCGCTGGTCAGCATGACCGCGCCGGCGCCGGAATCCTGCGCCTGCAACGTTGTGCCCATCAACGGCAGCGTCAGCGACCCGGAGGGCTACGGGGGAGACGTGCTGGAATACCGCCGTACCGACCAGAACAACTGGACCCAGGCGGGCAGCAACAACAACGAGCGTAACGGATTGCTCTACAACTGGAACACGGCCGGGCTGCCCACCGGGCTGTATTTCGTGCGCGTGGTGGCGGAAAACACCTGCGGACTCTCTTCGTCGGCGGTGTCGATCGTGTACGTCGATCATGATTCATTCTCCGGGCTGGAGATGCGGGCGCCGGGCGAGGGGCAGATCCTGGCGGGTACAGCCTGCTTCGACGGCACCGCCTGGGACCGCTGCTTCGACGAATACCAGGTGGAATACCAGCCCGGCGGCGGCGGCCAGTTCAACCCGGTCGATCCGAACAACCCGGTCTACAACACCACGGTCATCAACGATCCGCTGGCCCAGTGGAACACGGGAACGGTCGGCGACGGCAACTACCGCGTGCGGCTGACCGGCCTGGACATCTGCGGCAACACGGGCGCAATTCAGAAGAACGTGGTTGTGGACAATACCGCGCCGGTCTCCGTGATCTCCGCCCCCCAGGAGTGCGTGTGCCTGACCGGCCAGGTAACCGTCACCGGCACCGCCGACGACGCGAATCTCGCCGCCTGGTCGCTGCAGTACACCGGCGGCGACGCCCATGGCTGGGTCACCATCGCGTCCGGCAATGCGCCTGTCATCAATGACACGCTCGGCGTCTGGAACACCGATGGCCTGCGGCCCTGTGCCTACACGCTGCGGCTGATCGTCACCGACAAAGCCAACGTGAACTGCACCGGCAATACCCACCGCACGGATGATTACGTCTCGCTCAACGTCGGCGACTGCGGCAGCGGCTGCACGGGTAATGAGACCCTGACAGCCAAGTGCAAGAACAGCCGCAAGATCACGGCGACCGTTAAGAAGGGCTCGCCGGGAGCGGTGGTGACCTTCGAGGTCGACGGCGGACAAACGAAGCAGGAGACGATCAACAACAAGGGCAAGGCCAAGGCCAGTTGGCCCGGCAACGCGCCCGGCCAGCACGGCGTCAGCGCGGAACTCGCCTGCGGAGACGTGCTGAACAAGAACGTGACCTGCCCGTAGGACGAGCGGCCGCGCGGTCTTACTGAGTCCCCGATCAAGCCCCGAATGGCCCTGCCGCCCGGGGCTCTCTTCTAACTCCAGACGGGTGAGCAAGCATACGCACAACGGCACCCCAGCATCGGCCGCACGTGTGGAACGGGAGGCTGTAACTCATTCTAACGACCTCACTTACATGCGTACGCGGCGGTCCGGACGGAATGAATGTTCGGTATGTGTTCAGCCCATCGGCCGGAACCACGGAATCCACGGGATCGCGAGCTTGAAAAACACTTGCAAGCGGCTCACCTGTGCGATAACATTGGCCATGAGGCGGTGCCGGAGCCGCCGATTCGCTGCTCACGGTCTTTAGCGGAGGATACCAACTCATGTTACGCTTTTTCAATTGCTCTGCGGGGTGGCGCATCGTGCTCGCCTCACTTTGCGGCTTGGCACTTGCGTCGCCTTCGCACGCGCCCGCCCAGGAGTGCGGTACCAACGAGTACTGTGTCTGTCCGGTGATTTCGTACTGCGGCGGGTGGCACGTCTACCCGTGTAAGTGCGTCGAGACCGCAACAGGAAAGGCGTGCGATCTTTGGCAGGCTACAATCAGCGGCCCGTGGGGGGATGAAGCGTGCGAGGTAGGGCACTGCGCCGCGTTGGATCTCTGTCCTTGCGCTGTGGAGCGAGTGTGCCTGGATCGCGATTGGGAACCATTTGGGTCCAATTGTCTGGTGGACTCGCACTGCATTGAAGATGACATCTTTGATTATCTATATCAGACTTGCTGGGGGGACTTGGGTCCTGAGTGTATATGGGTGGAGCCGTAAGCATGGCGCCCGGCCGTCTCAGGAGATGTTCACCAGCGGCGCGGGCGGTTTGATGCGGTGCCGTCCAGGGGCGTGACCGCTCGCTGGCTGTCGCACGCGCCTCACGATTGCGCGCGGAGATTCCTCGCCCGCACGCCTCGGCACCGTTGAAACCAAGGTGTGGCTTGGGATTGTCCATCCACGCAGGTGCGAGCACCTTTTCGCGAAGGCGTTCCTTCGCCGGAGGAGTTTCGTCCTGAAGGAGGCAGAGCATGGTGGGATGTTGCATGCTAGGGATCCTCGGCGGGTACGCCTGTACCTGGATCCCTTCGGGGACATCGCCTCAGGTCAGCCAGTTGGGGAAACCGGAGGCGCTCGTCCTAGCAGAATCGCAAAGGCTGAGTTTTCAGACTGGCGAGATTCAGTGGAAGAGTGAAAAACCCGACGGCTATCAGCGCCACTTCTCCGCGCGGTTTTGCCCGACCAGCAGGTTGCGAATTGAGTGCGGAGACTCGACGGGAGCAGTGGTTCCTCACCGCGCCGGTGAACCCTACTCGTACTCAGAGTTTCGGCAGCTCGTTGCGACGGATCGTGAATGGACGTACATTGAGGACTCGCCCTCTGCTGAGGCCACCCCAATTGAACTCGCGACCGGTGTAGCCGATGTCCTCGCTCTTGGCTTTCTGCCCTACTACACGTCGGGAACTGCCATGCGTTTCGAGAACTATTGCCTCGGGGAAGCGTTGTCATACAGTGTTGCGGACGATGCTGGCCTGAAGGTCGTCACCGCACACTTGCAGTCAGGCGGCAAACAGGTCTGGTGGTTGGACGATACTGTCGGCGGGAACCCGGTTCGGTGTGCCTTGATTTCGGAGGACAAGGTTGTCGCGGAATCGCAGACGACCTACAGAGAGTACGCAGGCGGGCGGTTCGTTGACTCGATAAGCTACTACGACTCTACGCGTAACCTCCGGCGCCGCGATATCGTGCTGGATGCATCATTTGATCAGCCTTGGCATTCCCAGCAGCTTGGCCCGAAGGAGATCGGCGTGCTCGAAGGGATGATGGTTGGCGGCCGCGATCTTGTCGGCGTTAGGCCGGCGAGATGGGATGGCGCCAAGATCATCACCCATGAAATGTACACAGCCCGAGTCGAAGCGGGTTTGCTCGATCCATCGCCATATCTGATCATGCTCGAACGTGTGCGAGAGCAGGGCGGTCCGGGCGTACTACCCAACCAACCACTCGCTGTTGATCTCGTCATAGTAGCACGGGAACCGGGCCTGTGGGAGCGCTACACTCGGACGTTTGTTCTTACCCACGCGCTCGATACGGAGCGTGCCAGGCAGGCTTGGTGCTTGCTGCGACAGTGCCAGGGACTGGCCTACGAGATTCTTAAGACGCAACGGCCGCGGCTGGACGAGGTCGAGAGAGTTCGTACCGACCTCCGCCGCGAGATTGAGGCCGAAGACACGGAAGTGCGACGGCGCGAGCTTAGCGAGCGCAAGCTCGAGCGTTTAAGCGAAGACGAAAAGATGTTGCTGGCGCCGGTCAGACGGTTGTTCGAAGAATGTCTGCAGCGGAAGCTCTTCGCCCTCCTGACGCCCGAGGAGCGCGCCCGCAGTCCCATGGTGACGTCCGCGTCGGAGCCGCCGCCGCGACAGGAGGCGGAGCGCACTCCGTAAGAAGGCCACTTTGGCCGACCCGGACTTCGGGCGGTACGAGGCCACGCGCGTGCGCCTTGGCCCTGCCGTGGAGGCATCTACACTATCAATCTGGGGAAGCGCGCTGCGTGGCTCGTGGCCAGCCCCGGCGGCGTCAACGACTGCGACATCGCCTACGACGACGCCCAGGTGTACTGGGCGATGGACTGGAGCGGGAACCTCTTCAGGTACGACGCCCAGTGGGGCCGCACCACCGTCAGCACCGGCCATGGATCGGCGGGCGCTTGCGAGTACGTCGGGCTGGGCGGCGCCTGCGGCGAGAAGGCGGAGCTGATGGTCAAGTGCAAGTCGAACGGCGCCACGGTCGTCGCCAAGCTCAAGAAGGCCAATCCCAACGTGCCGGTCGTCTTCGTCCTCGACAACGAGCTGCGCCGGCCCGGCCAGACCAACAACAAGGGCAAGGCCAAGGTGAAGTTCACCGGCCTGGACGAGGGCCGCCACGAAGTGCGCGTGTGCAACCTGGTTGAAGAGTGCGGGTGATTGTGGGAGGATCAAGGGAAACGGTGACGGGCGGTCGGAAGTACACGGACGCGGTTCACCCTCCGAGCCGGAACTCCCCTTTCCCATCTAGGGTGGCTGCCGTCCGACGACGCGCCGTCCGCGCGTCGTAGCCTCTTCGAGGGTGCGGAACAACCCGAACCCGGTCGCCAGAGTCAGGCCACGCGAAGAAGGTGGCCGTGCACTCCTGCGCCGTCAACAGCAGTCGGACCGCCGCCCGGCCGGGTCCTCGTTCGCTCCGGCACGCCACCGAGCATCGACCCCGGCCCAACCCGGTCCCTTGCTCGCGCGGCTCAAGCGACGTATGTTGCCAAGCCTGAATCGGAGTTGCTGAGCTAAGGCCGTGCAGAAGACGATGCTCGAGTCACACGTGGACGACGCTACCGCGGTCGATTCCGGAGTCGCGTTCCAGGACTACGCCGCCCGTTCGCGCCTCTGCCCGCTGTTTCTCCTTGGCGACGCCGCCACGTTACTCCGTGAGTTTCCGCCGCGCGCGGTGGACTGTGCCATGACCAGCCCCCCCTATTGGGGGAAGCGGGAATACGCGGGAGGCGGTATTGGCATGGAGGCGGATTGGCGCGACTACGTGCAGGCCCTGCTCCGCGTTTTCGGTGAACTCAAGCGCGTTCTCAAGCCGACCGGATCGTTCTGGCTGAACATCGGGGACAGCTACGTAAACAAGAATCTTGCGGGGCTGCCCTGGCGCGTGGCGCTTGCCATGACCGACGAACAGGGCTGGATTCTACGCAACTGCGTCATCTGGAATAAGGTCAAGGGCGGACCTGACAACGCCGTCGACAAGCTCCGCAATGTGCACGAGCCGGTTTTCCATTTCGTCAAATCGCCCAAGGGCTACTACTACGACGTGGACGCGATTCGGACAAACCCGAAGAAGGCCCAGGTAGTCAACGGCGCCGTGGTGTCCGCGACGGGCGTGAGCGGAGTTCGCTACCGGCGGCAGATCGAACTCTCAACGGCCCTTTCGGACGAGGAGAAGCAGGCTGCGTTCGAGGCATTGGAAGCCATCCTCGACCAGGTTCGTGCGGGGGAGTTGGCGGACTTCCGGATGATCATTCGCGGGCAGCAACGGACGACCCACTCGGACTCGTCAGCGGTGTCCGGACGCGCGAGAGACCTGGCTGTGAAAGGCTTCTACTTTTTGAAATACCACCCCAATGGCTCCAAGCCGAGCGACGTCTGGGACATCATTCCCGAGGACACGCAGAAGCGAAAGACGCACTTCGCGCCCTATCCGGAGGATCTGTGCAAGTTGCCCATCCTCGCCACGTGCCCGCCGGGCGGAATCGTGCTGGATCCGTTCTGCGGTACAGGGACGACGAACTACGTTGCCCATTGTCTGGGGCGGAAGTCCGTCGGCATCGACGTTTCCGCGGAGTACCTTGAGGCCGCTCGTGACAGGTGTAACTTTCTGATATGAGCGAAGTCCTCGAACTTTTCGGCCATTCTACCGACCGCATGGGCGCACGCTACTGGACTCGCATCGTCGCCGATCAGCACTGCCCATACTTGAACCGGCGATGTATCAAGGTCCGAAAGAGCGAGCCGGATGTTTCTATCGGTACGTGTACGGTAAACCATGGCCAGGAACGGCGAGCCATCATGATCTGTCCGTTCCGATTCCTGGAGCGCCGTCAGATCTTCGTTGACGCGCTGCATCTGCTCACCCTGCACGAACCTGGGAATGAGCTTCACGTCGTGCCTGAGGTTACCATTCCCGGCGGAAGTGTGGATTACTTCCTAGTATCGGCTCGAAACGGGAAACCGCTCGACTTCGTCGGGATCGAACTCCAAACGCTCGACACGACCGGGACGGTCTGGCCCGCCCGCCAGCGCTTTCTGCAATCGGTGAAAGCAAAGGCCCCGCTTTCCGCATCCGCAGCCGATAGGCCCTTCGGCATGAACTGGAAGATGACGGCCAAGACAAGCCTGCTGCAACTCCACCACGAGGTGGAGACATTCGAGCATCTGTCCAAGCGGCTGGTGTTGGTCTTGCAGGACTGCCTTCTGGAGTACATGCAGGGCGAGTTTACGCTGGGACACCTGTCCGATCCGAAGGTTGGGCACGCCATGCACGTCCACGCGTACAAGTTGGATATGACATCGGAGGGTTTACGTTTGGGGCTTGTCAAGCGCTTGAGCACAGACGCCGCCGGTGTCGCCACGGTACTCGGATTGCAAGCGCAGGCCAGGGTTGAACTCGAATCCATCCTGGCGGCCATCGAAGAACGTCTGTCGGCCCAGACGCTGTGGTCGCCGGTCTGAGCAGTGGATCGGCGGCGGACGTACCAAGCCTGGCGGAGGCTGACCGCGGAACAGTCGGTCTGGTCCCCGCGGCAGCTTACAGAACCAACTTCGCGAACTTCCGCTTGCCGCGCTGGATCACGTCGCCGGGCTTGACGGCGACCGGCGTGACCGCATCGTCGATCGTCTCGCCGTTCAGTCGGACGCCTTTTTCGCTCACCAGCCGGCGGGCTTCGCTGCGGGACTGGGCGAAACCGCAGGCGACGATGAGGTCCACGGGTGAGGCGGTGCCGTTTTCGACGCAGGAGCTGACGTCGATCTCCGGGACGTCGTCGGGCAGCCCGCCCCCCCCGCCGCCGAAGACGCGGCTGAACTCTTGCGCCGCGGCTTCCGCCTCGGCCGCACCGTGGTACTGCGTCACGATCGTCCGGGCGAGCGTCTCCTTCGCCTGCCGCGGATGGGTCCGGGACGCGTCCGTCAGCTTGGCGATTCGTTCGGCCGGCAGATCCGTCAGCAGCGTGAACCAGTTGGCCATCAGCGCGTCTGGGATGCTCATCACCTTGCCGAACATCTCGCCGGGCGGGTCGGTGACGGCCACGTAATTGCCCAGCGACTTGCTCATCTTCTGCGCGCCGTCGGTGCCGATCAGGATCGGCATGACCAGCACGATCTGCGGCAGTTGGCCGGCGCTGCGCTGCAGGTCGCGGCCGCACAGGTTGTTGAACGTCTGGTCCGTGCCGCCCAGCTCCACGTCGGACTGGATCATCACGCTGTCGTACGCCTGCATCAGCGGATAGAGCAGTTCGTGCAGGTAAATCTCCTTGCCCTCCGCCTGCCGCCTGGCGAACGTGTCGCGCTCCAACATGCGGGCGGTCGTCATCCGGCTCATCAGCTTCACCACGTCGGCGAAACTCAGCTTGCTGAGCCATTCGCTGTTGTGGCGGACCTCGACTTTGTCCGGCGACAGGTCGAGCACCATGCCGGCCTGATCGAAGTAGGTGCGGGCGTTGGTTTCGATGTCGTCGGCCGAGAGCACCGGCCGCGTCTTCGACCGCCCCGTCGGGTCGCCGATCATGGCGGTGTAGTCGCCGATGATCAGCACCGCCTTGTGCCCGGCGTCCTGGAACTGCCGCAGCTTGCGCAGCACCACCGTGTGGCCGAGCGTCAGATCCGGCGCAGTCGGGTCCATGCCGAGCTTGACCCGCAGCGGACGCCCGAGCCTGAGCCGCTCCGTCAACTCTTCAGCAGAGTAGATCGAGTCCGCGCCGCGGAACAGTATCTCGTGGGACGTGGGCGTCATCAGCAATAGCGAACGTCGAAAAGCGAATAACGAATTGTGGAACGCAGCGTGTACCCAGCTTCTTCGCCGGGCGTCGCGCGATTCCCATTCGACGTGGCCGCGTAGAGGTCTTCCCTTTCGCTCTTCATTCGTTATTCGCCATTCGTTATTCGTTATTCACCCATACAGGCGTCCGCTTCCTCGTCACACGCCCCCTCCGGGCACGGCGGCGTGCCGGTCAGGCACGAGCATCCGTCGCAGGTCTCCTGCCCGTTGCAGAATGCGCCGTCGTCGCACTCCTCGTCGGATACGCAGGGCGCCAGGCAGCCGCCCAGTTCCTCGTCGCAGGCGTTGCAGAAGTCCCCGGTCCGCGGGTTCTCGGTCGGGCACAACGGCTCGCCAGCCAGGCAGGCGCAGGCGACGCACGTCTCAGTCCCGTTGCAGATCAGTCCGTCGTCGCAGTCCGCGTCGGAATCGCACGGGCAGGCGCTGCACTCGCCGGTGAGTTCATCGCACTCTTCCCCCTCCGGGCAGGGCGGCGCGCCCGGCCGGCAGGCGCAGTCCTCGCAGACTTCCTGGCCGTTGCAGAAGACGCCGTCCGTGCAGTCCTCGTCGCTTTCGCACAGGCATCGCTCGCACGCCCGCAATGCCTCGCTGCACGGGTCGTCGCCGCAGTCGACCGGCTCCCCCGGGACGCAGCCGCCATCGACGCATTGCTCCTGACCGTTGCAGAACAGCCCATCGTCACAGTCCGTGCTGGAAGCGCAGGGCGGGATCATGGTACACAGCCGCAACGACTCGCTGCACACGCAGTCCGGACAGATGTCCGACTCGCAGGGCGGCCCGTCGGCGCACGTCCCGTCCGACTGGCAGACCTCCCGACCGTTACAGAACACGCCGTCGTCGCAATCGGCGTCCGACCGGCACAAGCCGTCATCGGCGGGCGGGCTGACCGTGCAGCCGGGCCCGAGCAGGGCCGCGGCGATGCACCCGATGGCGGCCGCTCCCGCCAGTATGGCATGAACAATCCTCATTCAATCTCGCTCCAAGGCACTCGCCAGGCGGTCATCCGGCCGTTTCGTCAGCCGGCTTGGGCGCCGGTCAGCGCCGGCGCCCGGTGCGGTGGATGGATAGACCATAAGAGCGTTGTCGGGCGAAGGCGGAATGTCAAGCGAGATCGCGACGGCCCGCGCCCCACGCGTGGGTGACGCTCGCGGCGGGCGTCCCTTCGGTGTGGCACTGGCTTCCAGCCGGTGGGCATGGCCTTAAAGGCCATCCCAATCGCAGCTTCGCTGCAACCACCGGCAAAATGCCGGTGCCACACGCATAGCGGAGCGTACTCTCAGCCCCGCCGGTCAGTCGCTGTTCCAATGTACGCGCCCGCGTTCGCCGTCGCAGCGACCCGGGTCGAGACGGTCGAGCAGGCGTCGGCGGAACAGCTTGGCGGGACGGGTGACGCCGTTGTGCAGGCAGACGTACCAGGGCCTGCGATAAGACGCCTGGCGCTGCTCGGGCGTGAGCTGGTCCGGGCGGGTGCGCCGCTGGAGCTTGACCAGATGGTACCGGTCGCCCGCCTGCAAGCGCCGCCGGATCGTCCGCAGCGGCCACCCATCCCCCCCCCAGCGCCGGGGCCAGTGCCACGATATCTGGAAGTCCACCAGGTACGGCCGGCCGTCGTCGCCGACGACGACGTTCTCGCACTTCTCGAGATCGACGTAAGCGACGCCGCGATCGTGCATGGCGTCGATCGCCGACCGCAGGCGGGGGTGAAAATCGTCGCCGACCCGCTCGCCCCTGCGCATTGCGTGGCCGGGGATGAACTCGTGCAGGATGCCGGTGGGGCCGTAGCACCCCAGAAACCGCGGCACGCCGTCAATGCCTTGCACGTGCCGGAAGATGCGCGCTTCGCGGGCGGCCAGCCAGCGGCCGATCCACGACAACGGCAGCCCGAACATCGGCGCCTGCCGGTTCAGCTTGAGCACCACCCGTCCGGCGTCGCCGGCATAAAGGCACGTGACGGCAAAAAAGTCGTTTTTGAACACGCGCTCCAGGACGAACTCCCAGCCCTCCACCGCGATGGACGGCGGCGGCTCGCGTCGGCCCAGGGCTTTCAGGAAAGCGGGCGGCATGGGACGCGGCGCTCCCGCTGGGCAGCGAACGACAGGCAGGCGCGGATGTCCTCGGACGTAAGGTCGGGGAAGTCGGCGAGGATCTGCGCCTCGGTCATTCCCGAGGCAAGGTACTCGAGCACGTCAGACACGGTGATCCGCATTCCACGGATGCAGGGCTTCCCACCGCGCTTCCCGGGCTCGATGGTGATGATCTCTGCGTAACCCATGCACAACAGTCTAACCGCACGCGGGCGACGTGACAAACTGAAAGCGCGCGCGATGACATGACCCCGGCAGCCCCGAGAGGCAAAGCCTCGCCCCGCCACCGCTCTACTGCGTCATGGCGCTCAGTTTGTCCGCCAGTCCCGACAGGCGGTCGCGCGCGGCGCGAAACGGCTCGATCATCGGCGCCAGCACCTCGTGCAGGAGGACGGCGTCGATCCGATCGGCCAGCGGCGACTCGCCGGACTGTGCCTGGCGGGCCGTGCGCACGTCACGCAAAGCACGGGTGAACATCGCGGTCAGGATCACCACGTACACGGCCGCCACTACCGCCAGCCCGGCGAGCAGTCTGGCCGCGCCCAGCGCCGCCACCACCCGGTACAGGCCGTGGAGCACGCTCAGCGTCCCCTGCAACGCCGCCATCTCCAGCACGCCTTCCAGTACCGGCTGCACCAGGGGAAACCAGATCAGCACAACCCAGATCGCGGCGCGCTGCCAGCGCTTCGAGGGCGCTTGATCCCCGTGGATGCCTTCGAGGAAACGCTCGCGCATCTGCGCTCCAAGCTCCGCCAGCGCCGCCGCGGCCTGTGCCACGAGGTCGCTCGTCGAGGGCCGATCGTCGGCGATGCGGAGACGTTCGACCACGACGCTCTGCTCGTCGAGGAGGCGCGAGCGAAGGGCGTCGATGCGTTCCGGCAGACTCGCACCGTCGATGCGGAAGGCGTCGTCGCCGATCCTGTCCGGCGATGCTTCGGCCGTCGACGAAAAACGCCTCCCCAGCAGCCGCGGCAGCCAGCCGAACAGTCGATAGACGACGCTCAGCACCGGCCAGTCCGCCACGCGGCGTTCGAGCAACTCGTGCGCCAGCTCAGCGGTGGGCGGCAGGCGGCTGAAGAGCTTCGCCCCCACCGCGGCGCAGTACTCCGGGCCGAACCCGGCGTTGAGCAGAGACTGCTGATAAGCGGCGTCACACGCGCCGCCGAGCAGCTCGAGGCTCTCGTCGAGGCGATAATGCGCCCGCACCGCGTCGGCGTTGACGCGGCGCTCGACGCGCTCGTTGGCCTGTTTGATCTGTGCGGCTTCCTCTTCGCTGACCGGGCTCATCACCGCGGCGCGGAGCCGTTCGAACTCGCGGCGCGCCAGCCGCGCCACCCGCACGACGGACTCGCGGTCTTCGTCGTATTTCTCCCAGTCCAGATCGTCCCACAGCCAGGCGATGCGGGCGGCGAACTCGTCCTCGGGGACGTACTTGGCGGCGATGACGAAGCGGTGTTCGTCGCTCTGAGCGCATCCGGCGGACGCCAGGGACTCGGCCAGCCACGCGTGCTGACTGCGCCAGAAGGCATCGGCCGGGTGGCCGTTGCCGCCCTCGAAGGGGTCGGCGTCGGTGAGGAGTTCATCCAGCTTGTTGAGCACGCAGTGGACGTTGTCGGGGTCTTTGATGACCCTGCGGAACATCCCGGCCCACAAGCGGTCGCCCACCTTGCGCGGCGTCATGACCCACAGCACCCGGTCGAGCAGCGGGGCGACCGCCTTGACCTGCTTCTGGTGGTCGGTGAACTCGCTGTCGAAGTCAGGCAGGTCGATCAGCACGACGTTGCGGACGGCGTCGGCCTCGTGCTCGGTGACGTCGATGGGAGTGATCGCCTCGATGGCCGCCAGGCGCGTCGCCACGCCCGGCCGGGCGTCGCGGTGGACGTAGGCCATTGGCCGTCGCGTGCCCTCGCCCACCTCCTCGTCGTCCACGGAGACATCGCGCTGGGCCAGGGCGTTGATCAGCGTGCTCTTGCCGACGTCCTTTCCGCCCAGGATGCCGCAGACGACCAGCGAATCACCCAGCGCCCGGGCGGCGCCGCAGGTCAGCGACAGGGGCGCGACGTGAAAGACGTCCGCCAGGGCCGCGTTGACGGCGTCCAGCGAGTCGGGGGGGGGGTGAATGTCCTGGGTCTGGGACATGATGTCAGTTCAGCCGAACGTTGCGACTAATGGAAGCGATGAACGTCGAAGGGCGAATGGCGAATGTCGAGTGTCGAATGGCGAACCTTGCACGTCGAATGTCGAATGGCGAATGTTGCATGTCGAATGGCGAACGTCGAATGGCGAATGTTGCATGTCGGATGTCGAATGTCGAATGTTGAATGGCGATTAACGAGTGCAGAACCAAGCGACGTGAGTCCAGTACGGCAGGCGCCACCGCGATCCCTGACATCGAACGGCACATGGTGTCCAATGATTCCGGCGCCCCGGAGGGGCGAAGGCTTGTAGCCACGGGTGGAGCGCAGGCCGCGCCAGCGGCCGAAGCGGAACCCGTGGAAAGCGGCGCGTCTCCCCCCCCCGCCCTGGAGGGGCGAAGGCTTGTAGCCACGGGTGGAGCGCAGGCCGCGCCAGCGGCCGAAGCGGAACCCGTGGCAAGCGTGCCCTTTTTTCTCTTTCCGCCCCGGAGGGGCGGAGGAGGCTGAGCGCAGCAATCGTCGGCGCGCAGTCGTGTCACGCCCAAAAGCTGCAATGACCCAACTGCGGTGGATGTATCAGATTGCGTAACCATCGCTGATGATGAGTTCATACTATCGTATCACAACTCGATCGGTGAACGCTTCCTCCGCCCCTTCGGGGCGGTGGTATTCTTCTCTCTCGCTCCCACGGGTTGCGCTGCGCGCCACCCGTGGCTGCACGCCTCGGCCCCTCCGGGGCCAGTGGACGGTCGCGCATGGATCTCCGAACCGTCCCATTCATTGGTGCAGTCTCCCGCACTCGAGACTCCGCGCGGTCTGAAGCCCGCGGCTCGCTTCCGTTCAATCATCGCTCTTTGCTCACTACCTCCAGCGCCTCCAGCAACGGATCCGCCGCCGCGATGACCAGGTCTCGGGCCTGATCGAGGTGCTGCGCCGCCAGGGCTTCTCCGAGCTGGGTAACGGTCGCGACGAAGTCCGCCGCCGCGCGAGTCACGGCGGTGAACTCCGGCGTTCCGATCAGCTTCTCGCGCACCACCGCGGCCAGCCGCCCGGCCTGCTTGCCGACCAGGGCGCCGGTGCCGGCCAGGGCGGCCAGCTTGCCGACCGACGCCCAGACGGCGCCGGCCGCGGCCGGCACGGTGAGCGCCCCCACCGGACCCTGCACGGCGATCAGCACCATAGCCAGCCCGATTGCCCCCGCCCCGGCCGCACCGGCGAAGTTGGGCGCCAGGCCGGCGCACTCGCGCTCGACCTTTTCATGCCAGCCCTTCAAGGCGGCGTCAACGGCCAGGGCGCGCTCACGCACGCGCCGTTCGGTGTCTTCGTTCCACGCGACGTGGACCGGCCGCGCGTCCACCTTCGTCCAGTGCTTCACTTCGTGCCAGAATCGGCTGGTCCTGGCCGCGCGGTTCAGATCGTGCGCCACCCGCACGAGGTGTTTCTCCACGTATGCCCGCGCCAGTGCGACCCGATCGTCCGAAACGAGCGACTCGACCGGTGCGTGGGCCGGCGCGCGGCCGCTCACCGCCACCCTCACCAGCGGCACCTTGTGCAGGACGGCTTCGATGCGTTGACGCTGGTCCGTCAGCCACTGCCGCGTCTGCCGCAGCCGCAGTACGCGCGACACCCAGTCGAGGTGTTCGCGCTCACGGCGGTTCATCAGCGCCGTGGCGCAGTCCCAGGGAGAAGGCGCCAGCCGCCGCAGCACGTCGCCGAGCGTCGCCTCGAGCTTGCTCATTCGCGCCGCACGCTCAGCGTTCTGGTTGAGCGCGTCCGTGCAGCCTTGGGCGACGAAGGCCGTCAGTTTTCGCGTGCGCGGCCGGGGTGGGCGGGCCAGCAGCGCCGCCACTTCGTCGAGCGTGCCCGGCGGAAACCGGCAGAACCCGCGGCCGCGGCGGAATTCCAGGATGGTGGCATGTTCCGCCCCCAGCCGCTCGGCCTGCTGCTCCAGCAGGCGGCGATCGGAATCGGCCAGGTCGCCTTCCTGCGTGCGGTTGAACAGGGCGATGCGCGTCTGACCGAAGCGCGCCGAGTGGCGCCTCAGTTGAGAGATGGTCTGACGATCGAACCACCGCTCATGGTCGATCACCACGATGAGCCGATCGAACCACGGCAGCAACCGCAGCGTGACGTCTCCTTCCAGCCGGGCCGCTTCCGAGGTGAAGTCCGGCGTATCGAAAAGCAGCACGTCGGCCAGGGCGTCGAAGTCGTGAAACAGGACGCAAAGGCCGTCCAGGTCTCCGGGCGTGTTGTCGTCCAGGTCGATGCAGCGCCGGGCGGCGCCTGCCAGCAGCCCGTCGTCAGCCAGCAGCGCCGACACCCGCGCTCGCTTCGATTCATGCACCGCCAGGACCGGTCCGAGCGTCGCATGCCCCCTGGCGGTGACGCGGCTGACCAGACGACCCTCGAGCAGATTGTTGAACACGGTGCTCTTGCCCGAAGACGCTCCGCCGACCACGGCGCACAAGGTCAGACCTTCCAGCACTTCGTCCGGCAGGCTGAGGCGCCGGGCCGCCTCGCGGTGCTGCTGCGACCAGTCGAAGCGCCATCGGCTCGACAAATCGGCGCCTCGCGACGCAAGCGTCTCGAGGGCCTGCCGGAACTGAGTTGGCGTCGGCTCCCTCACTCGGTCACGCCCTCATCCCCTGCCGCCTGCCGCGGCCAGGCGGTTCAGGGCCGCCTCCGCCTGGTCGAACTCGCGGAAACGCCGCTCGTCGCGCTTGAAGGCGGGCGTGTGGGCGTTCGACCGGCAGGCCGACCAGACCAGCCCGTGCTTCTTGTGCAGCAGTTCATGGTACATCACGAAGTCCACCGCGTACGGCGGCGCCAGCGGATGATCGAGGGTGCAACTGATCATCACGGTGTCGCGGACGTGGTCATAGTGGCCCAGCTTGCGATGAGTGAACGTCCGGTTCCACGTCAGCCGGGGACGGTCCATCCCCGCCTCGAAGTAGTCCCGGTTGACGCGCTCGAATGAGTGAGCCAGGTCGTGATACACGCCGCGCGTCTGTTCCACCACGCCGCCCAGCGCCTCCAGCTCGGCGTCGGCGCTCTGATACGCCTCAGACTGAGTCGCCTCGATCAGCGCCTGCCGCGCCCTGCCGCGGTCGAACATGTCGCGGACCAGCAGCGCAAACTCTTCGTCGGAGAACGTGAACATCGGCGTGGGCAGGCTGACGCGGGTGCCGTCTTCCTGGCCGCGCAGGCGGAACAGGCCGCTGATCGGCGCGAACTCGATCCGCGCCGGCGGAGCGAACCGGCCGGACAACACCAGTGCCGGGTCGAGCATCGCACCCAGACGGCGCATCGCCTGGACGTACTGGGCGAGGTTGGGTTCATCACGAAAAAAGGCCAGCCACCCGCGGGCAGCCCGCGATCGGGATTGCATTTCCTCAGGTCGAATCCGGTCCCCTCCGATGCAGCGCTCGACCCATTGGCTGAGCTTCACGATCCGCGCGTGCAGGTTCGCGGTCGCGGCCGGATCGCCGGCGCGGGCCAGATCCTCGATGATGCCCTGCCAACGCGACCACAGACCGGGAAAGGTGAAGCTGCGCGTGCGCCGCGCGGCCGTGGACGGATCGGCCACGGTGGTGATCTTGTCGAAATCCACGCCCGCCAGATAGGCGTACGCACGGCGGGTGGGCGTCGGCAGCGCGTCGATCCGGGCGCGATGGTGGGCCAGGATGCTGTCGACCGTGCGAATCGTGTGGCGGACGCGCCGTTGGATCTGCGCCAGCCGCGCCGCCGTGGTCGGTCCGGCGGCCAGCTCGCGGCGGATGGCGTTGGCGACGCGGACCACTCCGTTGATCCTCAGTTGGGGCATGGCGACAGTGTAGTGGACGACCAGCGTACCCCCAAGCGCCAGCGCGCCGCCCGCCGCCTCGCCAGCGCGCCGCCGCTACCACGCCCGTGTGCCACCATCACGGGCGTGCGCCGCTGCCACGCCGTCGCGTGGAGTTGCCCGGCCGCACGCCCGGGCGTCGAGTTCGTCCATAAAGTCCATCCCGTCCATAGAGTCCATCCAGTCCATTTCTGCGCCGCCTGCAACACCCCCCTGCCATGCCGCCGCCGGAATCCTATAATGCCACTGGGCGTGCCCGGGCCCTGAAACGCCGTCGCCGCCGCGACGCGACTGCCGCGCCGCGCGATGCGCCGGGCAGGATGCAGCCATGTCCGCCACCGTCCAGCTCCGCAATCTGCTTGTCGACCGTTCCATGCCCTCGGCGCCCGAACTCGAGATACGCCTGGTGGACAACTGGGTCCGCTGCGTCGCCTGTGGTCACCGCTGCCGCATCAAGCCGGACGGCGCCGGCGTCTGCCGCGTCCGCTTCAACCGCGACGGTCGCCTGCGGGCGCCCTTCGGCTACGTGGCGGGCCTGCAAGTCGACCCGATCGAGAAAAAGCCCTTCTTTCACGCCTTTCCGGGCCGCGACGCCCTGTCGTTCGGGATGCTCGGCTGTGATTATCATTGCAGCTACTGCCAGAACTGGGTCACCAGCCAGGCGCTGCGCGACGATCAGGCGGTAGCCAGACCGCGGTTCTGCCAACCCGAGACGCTCATCGACCTGGCCCGGCAGCGCGGGGCGCCGGTGATGGTGAGCACCTACAACGAACCGCTGATCACGGCGGACTGGGCGGTCGAAGTCTTCCGCGGCGCCCGCGCGGCCGGCATCCGCTGTGGCTTCGTCAGCAACGGCAACGCTACGCCTGAAGTACTCGGATACATCCGGCCGTACGTGGACCTCTACAAAGTGGACCTCAAGGGCTTCGACGACCGGCAATACCGCAGGCTGGGAGGCACGCTGGACAACGTGCTGGCCACCATCGCCCGGCTCATCGAGATGGATTTCTGGGTAGAGGTCGTCACGCTCATCGTGCCCGGCTTCAACGATGGCGACGAGGAATTGACGGCGATCGCCGAATTCCTGGCCGGCGTGTCGGCGAACATTCCCTGGCACGTCACCGCGTTTCACCCGGACTACAAGATGACCGACCCGCCCGCCACGCCGGTATCTACGCTGATCCGGGCCTACGACATCGGCCGCACCGCAGGGCTGCGCTTCGTCTACGCCGGGAACATCCCCGGCGCGGTCGGCGAACGGGAGGACACCTGCTGCCCGGATTGCGGCCAGACGCTCATCCGCCGCCGCGGCTTCTACGTGCTGGAAAACCGCCTGACGGACGGACGCTGCCCGTCCTGCGCCGCCACGATCCCCGGCGTGTGGGAAGACGCCCCGCCGAAGCGCTCCACGGGTACGGGCATCCCGCTGCCGGTGGCGCTGGCGTAGGCTCGCGCAGCCGATTCCGCAAGGTCATTCGCTCAGCGTTGAACAAAAAAAGGGCGGCCGGCTCCGAAGAGCCGGCCGCCCTCTAAAGTCGGCAGCGCCCTGCACGAGCGCGCCCGGGTTCAAGCGCTGCTAGCCGCAGCTATCGCGCTTGCCCTTGATCTTCTTGCAGAAGCCGTCGCCGCCGTCCGGGCAGTCGATCTTCTTGACCTTGATCTTCTTGGCGCAGTCGCCCACTTCCTCGCAGGCCTCGCCGGAGTCGTAGAGATCGCCCTTGGCCGGGCAACTGTCGCACTTCTTCGCCTTGGAGTCCTTCTTCAGGGCGTACTGGCAGGCATCGCCGCCGCCACCGGTTCCGATCAGGACGAACGGCCGGTCGCTCGGGGCGCCGGAGCACCCGTCGACGTTCGCCGCCCAGGCGCCGCTGGACACCGTGAAGAACCGGCTGTTGTCAGTCTGCGGATTGCCCGGGGCGGAAACGGGCAGCCACGGGCCGGAAGCGCCCTGTCCGCGGGTGGCGAACTCGATCCAGTAGGTACCGGCCTCGAGCGGGTCGAGCCAGCTCATGTCGAAGGACACGGTCTTGATCACCCGGGCCTGGTCCAGCGGGGTGGCCGGGTTCACGCGGTTGGCGTGCGAGTACTCGCTGGTGCCCATCAGGCGGTTGGTGATCATATCGCCGCCGATGATGTTGCCGCCCCCGCCGGGGACGCCATCGTAGATCTGGATGTAGATCTCGGTGATGAGCTGCTCGCGCGTCGCGCCGGTCTGGTAGATCCAGGTGATCCCCTGCGCGATGTCCCACGTCTGGCCCTCCGGCACGACGAAGTCGTCGGCCTGGTGGAAGGCCGTCACCAGCGTGTTGTTGCCGAACGTGCAGTTGGGAGGCTCAAAGGCGGAGATGTCCTCGCCGTTGATGCCCAGGCCGCCCTGCACGAAGATGTCGTCGGCGCCGTTGTTGACGAGCACGTCATTCTCGCCCGTCCCGCCGTTGCAGTACCGCTTGTTCCCGTTCGGGTCCTCCTCGCAGGCGGCGGCCACGTGCGTGCAGCCGGCCTGCACGCAGGACACGCCGCCTTCGGCCTGCGCGAACACGCTGCACACGCAGTCGGCGGCGACGCTTGGCCCACCCGGAGTCGGCGCCGGCGAACTGAGCGTCGGCATCGCCTCGTCGTGGAGCAGGTCATCCGCGTACCGCGGCTGATCGGCCGACACCACGCCGGCCAGCGCCAGGCACGCCGCGACCGCACAACACTTCCTTACCAACATCGCATTTCCTCCCAGCAAAGTCAGAGAGAACCGTAACGACGATGCACCTCGTCACACAACGAGGCGTCGCTAAAACGCTCGTTCTCGCGCGTCCACCCAGGAAAGAGATACCCCTTCTTGAGCGACGGCGCGCTCCGGCCAAAGCCGTCGCTTCCCCCGGGGACGTCACGTGCTTTCGTATGCCTGCGTACACAACCCGCCCGACCGCAAGCCCCGCGATCATGACAAGCCGTCATTCCACAGCCCGACGCACCCGGCGTCCGACCCTGGAACACGCAACCACACGAAAGCGCACCCCGTCGACGACCGTCGGCGAAATGGAGACCGACGTGTTTGGTCAACGGGCCGACATGAACGTTGCGCCAGCCACGGCGACTAGCGCGGGTGCCATGATACCACAAGCGGGGCGTGCGATGCAAGGGCATTCCCTGGATGCGGGTCATCCGGCTCCGGGAACCGGTCCCACTGCGCCCGACTCGCGCCGCTGAGCTTCGCGGACCCTGCCCTGCCCGCAAGGTCGGCCGACTGTCCGGAAAACCAGGCCAACGCCATCGAGGAACGGGCCGCCAGCCACGTGTCCGGGCCATATCGTACAGTTCCCTCCGGTGGGGAACGAAGCAATCCCTGTGCGCGGAGTCCCGGAGCGGCGGTCGCGATGCCGCCCGGGGGTCCGCGGCAACGTCGGCCTGACCCGGCCAGCTACCGGAAGTACAACAGGTTCGCCGAACCGGACGCCCCGCGTGCCCGCGTTCCCACGTCGTGTGCGACTCGTACCCGCTTCCCAGCCGGTTCACCCGCGCCGGCCAAAGTCTGCGGTTCGCTGCCGGCGGTTCACCGCGCTCGCCGGTATAGTGGCGCTCCTGTCAGCGTCGCTCGTCACCGGCTGCGGCGTCGTCCCCGCCCCCGACGGCGGCACGCCCTCCACGATCGAACCCTTTTCCGGCCTGGACCTCGACGGGGATCCGAACCACGACGAGATCGGCCGCAACGGCGCCTTCGCCATCGCCGAGCCGGTAGACCTGGTCGCCGACGAACCGTTCCGCGTCTCGGGACGCATCTCCGACGCCGCCGACGTCGACGTCTTTGACATCGGTCCCGTGCTCGAGGGCGACCGCATCGTCGCCGAAGTGTTCGCCGCCGCCGGTCTGGAGGGCGCCATCGCCATCTTCGACGGCAACGCCGAGTCCCTCCTCGTCAACGATTCGCGCAACGTCTATCTGGGCCGCATCGAGCCGTACGTGGACGTAGTGCTGCGGCGACCGTCCGACCATTGCTACCTGGCGGTGTCCGCCACGCCCGGAAGCGACTCTTTCGGCGACTACGAACTGGTGCTCTTCCGCGCCCCGGGACAGCAGACGCTGCCCCGCCGGCCGCAGGTGGCGCTGCTCAACTTCGACGGCGTCGATCAGTTGCGCCTCGGCACCCGCACGCCGGTTGCCGTACCGCCGTTCGACGCCGCTTCGCTTTCGTCGCGCTACGCCGGTCAGACGGAGGCGATGGAGGCCTTCATCGTCGCGGCCGTGCGCCAGGACTACCTCGGCATGAACGTCGTCATCCTCTCCACCAGCGAAGGCGAAGTCGATGACGGCACGATGACGCGGATCAACTTCGGCACCTATGATCCGGCCCTGCTGGGCGTTGCCGAGGGCGTGGACGAGTTCAACGAACGAGCGGTGCAGGACGCCATCGTTTTCACCGACACCTTCACGGTATTCGAGCGGCTGTCGCCGGGCGTCTCCGAGATGGCCCAGGCGCTGGCCAACGTCGCCAGCCACGAACTGGGCCACCTGCTCGGGCTGGTCCACACCTCCGACGTACGCGACATCATGGACGTGACGGCCGGCCTCGGCGAACTGCTGGCGGATCAGCAGTTCGCCACCGCTCCGCTGGAACAGCAGGTCTTCCCGCTGGGCCATCAGAACTCGCCGCAGTACCTGTACGACGTCGTAGGCGGCGACCTGGACCTCATCAACCAGGTGGCCGCCATTCACAAGGCGGCGGTGGTGCGGGCCAGGTCGATCGACGTGCTGGAAGCACGCCGCCAGCGACGCGGGCTGGTGTTCGGCTCCTGCGGCCTGCACCCGCGGTGATGCGCCACCGCAGATCGGAGGGACCGCAGAGTCCGCGGAGGCCGCAGAGAGCACAGATAAGAGATCCAACCGCAGATGCACGCAGATGACACGGATATGAAGGAGGGGCGTGCCGCGCTGCTGCCGGGGACGGCCGGAATTGACCGGACTTTCGGTCGGACCATACCATCCCGAACCGGGAACTCGGGTCTGGCGGAAGGGGCAAGCCTGGATGTCAGCAACGAGGGTTTCAAGAGAGCGATCCACCGCGATGACCGCTCAGCAAGGGAATGCGCGACGATGATGAAACGTATCGTAATGCGAGTAGGGTTCGGTCGGCGGCTGCGGCAGGCGTGCGCCGCGGCGCTGATGACGCTGGGCGGGTGCGGCCTGACGGCGCCCGTCTCCGCGCCGGATCTGCTCGACGGCAACCGGGAAGACGGGACGTCGCCGCGCGGCAAGACCTCCGGCGAGCCGAACGGCTCGTTCGCCTCCGCCCTGATCGCACTCTTCGACGGCGGCGGCGAGGCGCGCCTGCAAGGGACGATCTTCGCCGCCGGCCGCACCGCGGACGCCGACGTGTTCGACCTGGGTCCGCTGAAGGCGGGCGATCGGGTAAGGATCACGGCGGCCGCGGAGCGCTCAGACCTCGACGTGAGCATTGCACTCTTCGACGACCAGCAGCGGCTCGTCTACATGAACGACGACATCAGTGACGTCAATCTCGACTCCGTCATCGACCACGTCGTGCGCCACGACGGCGATCCCTACTACCTGGTGGTGTCGGCGTCGGCCTTCGCCCAGGTCGACCGTGCGATTGGCGTCGATCGATCGCGAGGGGCGTATCTGGTGGACGTCTCGGCCACGGCCGGGGGCGACGTGCCGGCGCCGGTTCCGCAGACGCTGCTGCTGGACTTCGCCGGCGGCGAGATCAACTCGCCCGGGCTGGGACGGCTGAACCTCGATCCCTTCGACGCCGCCGACATCTCCGCCCGCTACGAAGGCTCCACGGCCGTGATGAAGAAGTGGATCCAGGCGACGGTCGAGCAGAACTTCGAACGTTTCAACGTGGCGGTGGTCTCGACGGATGAGCCGCTGCCGGATTCGCCCTTTACCACCATCTTTTTCGGCGGCTTCTCCGACGGGGTGCTGGGTTTCTCCGAGGCCGTGGACCTCTACAACCTGAACCGCTGTGACGACGCGATCATCTACACCGAATCGTTCGACCCGGCCGACGGGCTGTTCTTCGTCCCGCCGACGGCGATGGAACTGGCGGTGGCGATCGGCAACGTGGCCACCCATGAGGCGGGACACCTGCTGGGCCTCAACCACGTAGACGACGAGGCGGCCATCATGGATACCCAGTCGGTGGCCACGGCGTTGCTGGCGGACCAGGAGTTCGCGCTCGCGCCGCTCAGCAGCCAGATCGCCCCCATCGGCTTCCAGGACGCCGTCCTGCTGCTGCTGGAGACGCTCGGCCCGGCCCGGGAGATCGAGCCGAACCGGTTGCTCGCGGCGGGCCGTGGTCGGTGAGCCGTCGTATGGCACCGGTTTTTAACCGGTGGTCTGAGTGTGTGGCACCGGGCTCCAGCCGGTGATCTGTGTGTGGCACCGGCTTCCAGCCGGTGGTCTGAGTGTGTGGCACCGGTTTCCAACCGGTGTCTGAGTGAGTGGCACCGGTTTCCAACCGGTGTCTGAATGTGTGGCACCGGCTTCCAGCCGGTGACGATGAGCACAGGTTTTCAGACCTGTGGCAGCAAAGGCAAGGTGCAAGCGACCGCAACCGTCCATCCGGCGGGGGCCGCGCGACAGTCTGTTGGGGAAGTTGGGGAAGGCAAAGCTGCTCCACCGGAAGCGGCGGCCAGAGGTCCGAACCGGGTCCCTCAGCACGTGTTCCGCGTGCGAAGGATCCGCAGGGGAATCCGCCGTTTCGGGGGGTCAGCATGTCGCAGTTGCCGCGCTATCTTCACTGTCCGCACTGCGGACAGCCGGCCGTGATCCCGCCGATGTTCGGCAACGGGATCTGGCGCTGCCGCCAGTGCTACCAGACCTTCCGCCCCAGCCAAGCGCCCCTGACGCCGCCGGATGCGGATGAACGCGATCCCGTTAGTGGCCTTGTTCCCGCCAGTGTCCCCGCCGCCCTGTCGCGTCGCCGCCGCCCCCGCGTCCCCGCCCGCGCTCGCTCTCAGGCGTCGCCCTGAACGCCACCGGCCACGGGTCCCCGAGTCGGCTCGAAGACGAGTCGCCCGCTCGGCCCGGCTCGGCGCCGCCCGGCTTGGCCTCCCGCAGAAGTCGAGCTTGACCTCCGCGGTGGATGTACGTATAGTTACCCAGGAATGTTACGTAACGGAGTCGCATGATGGCCAAGCTGACTCTCAACGCCGAGAAAGAAGTGATCGCCAAGGCGAAGCAGCTTGCCGAGGAGCGCGGAATCAGCGTGTCGGCGATGTTCAGCCAGTTCATCGAGATGCTGGCCGCCCGGCACAGCAGGCGGCGCGGGCTTGCTCCGATCACGCGCCGGTTGCGCGGCGTGGCCCGGGTTTTGCCGGACAGGAGCGACCGCGAACTCTTCGAAGAGGCTGTTATGGCCAGGGTCCGCCGATGACGGACCGCCCCTTCTTCGACGTCAACGTGTTGCTCGACCACCTTCTCGACCGGGCGCCATTCGCCGGTGATGCGTCCGAATTGTGGTCGATGGCGGAGCGGCGTGACTTCGCCGCGTGCATTTCGGCCGTCAGCTTCAACATCGTCTACTATGTCGTGCGACACGAGGCGGACGAGCGGGCCGCCCGACGCGCCATCAAAGGTCTTCGAGACATCTTCGACACGGTCGAAGTCGACGCCCACATCATCAATCAGGCGATCGATTCCGCCTTTCCGGACTTCGAAGACGCTCTCCAGCATACCTGCGCCATGCGCGCCGGGGCTACGCACCTTCTCACCCGCGACCTCTCCAGTTTTCGCAGGTCGCAAGTGCCCGTGGTGTCGCCCGTGGACTACCTGCGCGCCTTGTCCGACGAATGATCCGTTTGGTTCATCCGCAGTTCACCGCCTCCAGGAAACCCGGGCACTCGCGGATGAACAACGTGTGAATGCCGGTCTGCTCCTTCCACGCGAGCTTGCCATTGCCGTTGCCGCGGATCGTCATCACGGCGAAGTCGCCGTTGTTGTCGATGGTCAGTTCGGTCCCGCCCGGAAGCGTTGACCTGACCTTTGCCTGGAGCGTGCCGGCGCGGCACGTGACCTTGAACTTGCGGATGGCGTCGCAGTCGACCGGCTCGCACACGGCCGGACTCAATGGCGCCTCGGATAGGATCCACCGTGGGTCGAGGTTGTCGGGCTGGGGGCTATCGCCCAGGTAGCCGTCGTTGCCATACCGTGACAAGTCGCGCACCACCTGCCCTTCGCCCTCATTGAAACGCCAGTTGGCCACCAGACCCGGCTCGGCGCCGCACAAGACGACGTTCATCGTCTCGCGGATGTCCTCCACGTCCCGGGCGATGTTCCAGATGCGGATCTCCTCGAGTTCGCCGTCCAGCTTGACCGGGTCGCCGATCTTGCCGCCGAAGACAACGTCCGTGCCGGTCTGGTTCTTCATCGGTGTCAACTCCGTGAACGCCATGGCGACAAACTCGCCGTCCACGTAAAGCCGCAGTTCTCCGGCCGGCTCGTCGAACATGCCGACAACGTGATGAAACGTGTTCCAGTTGTACGAACGGATGTCGTAGTCGACGGACGTGCCCTGGTTCTGATCGTCATTGATCCTGAAACGAAGGTTGCCGCTTTCCAGCAGCAGTTGATACGGGTCTAGCCCCGACCGCCCGTCGCCTTTGAACACCAGCGGCCCGCGCCCGGACGGGTTGTGAAACCGGACCCATGCTTCGACCGTCATGCTGCTGGAAATCGACAGGCTTGCCGAGTTGGGCACCAGCACCTGATCGCCGGCGAAATCGAGGGCGTATCCGGTCGAGTCGCGATCGATGATGACGACGTCCTGCTGCGCTTCCTTGCGGACGCCATCGTACTCAAACGCGGCCAGCAGCGTTTCCACTGTGTTGGCCTCGACGTCGAACGTCGCCAGATCGCCAAACACGCCCATCTGCGCGTAAACGCCCGGGTCGACGCCGAGTTCCGCGAAGAGCGTGACTTCGTACTCCTGACCGTTGTCGAACGCGGCGAAGACCTTGTAATAGGTCACGGTGTTCTCCGCGACCTGCTCCGGACCGTTGATGCGGATGCCCAGCAGTTCCTGAGCGGCGGCGGGCAGGGCCACCGCCCCGGCGATGCAGGCCATCCGGCACATGCTGACAGTTTTACTCATGTTTCATCTCCCTTCCCGCGTTATCAACGGGTGCCCGTCACGTCCCGCAGTTCACCGCCTCCACGAACTCGGGGCACTCCATGATAAACACAGTGTGAATACCGGTCTGGTTGTCCCACTTCGCCCTGGCCTTTCCCTTCCCGTTGGTCGTGACAACCTGTTGCGCCCCGTTGTTATCGATGGTCATCTGGCTCACCTCGACCAGTCCCGACATTATGGTGATTTTCAGCGTCTTGGCGCGACACTTGGCCCTCAGTCTTGTGATCTGGTCACAGTGCGGGGGGCAGAAGGGTCGCTCCTGGCGTTTGGAAACAAATACCCGCCCATGTAGGCCACCTCCGGATATCAGGATCAGGTACATCGTCTGGTCGTCGCCCGTTATGGACATAGAGGTTTTCCCGGTACTCGTACCGAGTTCCTCAATGCGCGTCGGCGGGTCAAACGGCGCATTGCGGCTGCGTCTGCTCATTCTCCAGTACGAAACCATACTTTCCCCGGGCGGCGTCGCCGCCACGTAAAAAGTCAAATCGTCACGCGAGAACGCTCCTCCGAAGTTATAGAAACCGCGCCCCTGCCGAAAGTCCTTCAGTTCCTCAAAGAGCGTCGGTGCCTCCCAATCAGCGTCGGGTGAATCGCGTCGCGACGTCCACAGCTCCGGCCGTCCTCCCCGGGCGCTCATGAAGACGATGAACTTGTCGTCATGGCTGACCGCAACCATCGTTTCGTTGGCTGGACTGTTGAGGGTGGTGATGCGCTGCGGGCTGTTCCAGCGAGCGTCCTTGGACGGGCGTTCCGCTACGTAGAGGTCATACCCGCTCTGTCCGACTCCCTGTGAGAGGTACATCCGAAGCTGGTTGGCCGATAGCACGGGCGTGATGTCGCTGTTATTATAGCCCGGCCTCGAAAGCTCCGGCACGAGCTGCGGCGTAGAGAACGGTTCGTTGAGCGAGTCGCGCTCGGAATAGTAGATGTCCACCACAGCGAAACCGGCGCGCTCACTCGACATGTACAGGGACAGGTCGTCCATCGCAACGGTAATTTCCCAATCCTCCCCCGTGCTCAAGTATGGGATCAACGTCGGCTCTCCCCAGAGTGGGGGATCCAGAGGAGGCTCATTGATGTCGGCTTCCGAGAGCACCCACGCCGGGTCCGACGGGTCGCCTTCGGGCTCGGCGTTCAGGCCCAGCACACCATCATTGCCGTACGGCGACGAATCGCGGGCTGCTTGGCCGCGGGCGTCGTCGAAGCGCCAGTAACCGACCAGCCCTTCCTCGTCGCCGCGAAGCAAGCGGTTCATGTCGCAGCGGATGTCGGCGGGCGTGCGGGGGACGTTCCACAGCCGAACTTCGTCGATCTCCCCCTCCACGGCGGTCGAGCCATTGTCATCCAGCGCGCCGATCGTCAGCCACATGCCCTCCTGGTTCGGCACCGGCGAAAGCTGCGTCTCGGCCACAGCCTTGCGCTCGCCGTCTATATACAGGATCAACTGATCTGATTCGTCGTCGAACACGCCGGCGATATGATGATAGAACTCCCATTCGTAGGGGCGAAGATCGGCCCGTGCTTCGGCAATCGTCTGGTTATCGTCGATCCGCAGGATGACGTTTCCGTTGGAGAGGCGAATCGAATAAGGGTCGAGAAGGGGGCGTTTGTCGCCGCGCCAGAGGACGACTCCGGTGCGAAGCGGATTCGGTAACCGCACCCACGCCTCAATGGTGAGACTCCCGGTCAGCCGGAGGCTCGGCGCATCTTCGACGAAGACGAAGTCGTTCTGTCCGTCAAAATCCAGCGCATGTCCGGCCAGCGAAACGTCAATGATGGTCACGACCCGTTCCGCGGTCTTCTCGACCCCGCCGAACTCGAATCGAGCCTGGATTGCTTCCTTCTGATCCCCCGGCACGTCCAGGGCGTCGAAATCGCCGAACTGATTGATCGACGCGTACTCGCCCGGATCGACGCTCAAGTCGCTGAACAGCGTCACCTCGAACTCGCGCCCGTCGCTGAACTCGGCGTAGACGCGGTAGGGCGTGACGGTGCTTTCCGGAACCTCGTCCGGCCCGTCGATCCGCAGGCCCACCAGTTCCGGATCCCCAGCTATGGCGGTTTGGCCGTCCGGCGCGGGCACGAATGCCGCGGCCGGCAGATCGACCATCGTCGACGCGGTTTCGACCCTTCCCTCCCATGCAAAGGCGGCTTCAACGTGAACCCCGTTCTGCGCCCTTGCCGGCGACGCTGCCAAGCGACCGGTGGCGCCGATGCTTGCGGCGGCAGAAGGCGTTACGGTCCAGGCAGTTGCGAGTGACACCTCCATCTGACGCCCGTCGTCGAATCGAACGTACGCGCGACAATCGACCGCGCTGTCGGCGGTCGGCATCGGTGCCGTGGTGATCCAAAGCTCCACCGGGGACGTCGCCGAGGCGACCTCCAGCCCGACACACCCTGCAACGACGAACATCTGACGCCAAACGCTGCGCGAGACGTGCATGGGAACCCTCCGTTCTTTTCGAATCCGGTGCCACCGACCACCGGTGCCGCCGACCAGGCGTGTCCCGTCGTTCTCATTCTACTACAAAGCGCCGCCCGGCCGTCAGCAAAACCGGGCGCGGAGAGTGTGCCCGGTCCCTCCGGCCCGGCCACGTCGCCGGCGGCGCGTATTGTCTCTGCCGGGCGGGGCAGGTTCCGCGTTTGGGCGCTCGCGGGACCGCCTCCGCGTGGTATAAGACGGGAAGCGTCGGCAGCGCGCATCGTTTCGTCCGATAACGCGATCGTCCTGCGTTGCGGCGAAGCGGGCCGTTTCGATCTTCCGACGCTTTGCGGCATGGGTCGTAAACGACTGGGCAATGGAACGCGAGCCGACATCACGCTCGGGTGAGGATCCCGCGCCGCCGCAGGAGCGCGACGGAATCGAGTCGCGCACGCCGGCCGGTGAAACGCCGCCGGCGCCGGGCGACGCGGCGGCCGGCCGGGCGGCCGTGCCGGACGACATGGTTCGCGGCGTCTACGAGCGCATGAGGGCACACGCGCGGCAGTTCTTCAGCCGGCAAGGACCCGGGCATACGCTCCAACCCACCGCCCTGGTACACGAGGCTTTCCTGCGAGTCATGCACAGCACCGAGCCCGCCGGCCTGACCGGGCCGCGCCTCGTGCTGCTGGCGTCGCACGCGATGCGGTCCGTGCTGGTGGATCACGCCCGCGCCCGGCAGGCACGCAAGCGCACCGTGAGTGGGCATCGTGTCCCGCTCGACGACGTGGTTGAACTGTATGAAGACAATGCGATCGACCTGATCATGCTCGACGAAGCGCTGCACGAACTGGAGCGGATGGACGGGCGCCTCTTCAAGGTGGTCGAGCTTCGCTTCTTCGGCGGACTGAGCGAAGATGACGCCGCCGAAGCCCTGGGCCTATCCCGGGCGACCGTCTCGCGTGACTGGCGAGCCGGGAGAGCGTGGTTGAGGCAGCAGCTTTCCGGGGGATCGGCAGATTGACCGACCAGAGGTGGCAGCGCGTGCGCGAGATCTTCGAGGCGGCACTCCAACGCGAGCCGCCCGATCGAGATCCCTTCATTCTCGCAAGCTCGCACGGCGACGCGGCGCTCGTCGCGGAGGTGCAAGCGTTGTTGCAGGCCGAATCGCACGGCACCGGCTTCCTGGAGCCGCCCGTGACCAACGCGGCGCTGAAGTTCCTGGCGGACGACCCGGATCGACGGATGATCGGGCAGCGCGTCGGGCCGTATGAGCTGGTGGAGCTGATCGCGTCGGGCGGAATGGGCTCGGTCTTTCGGGCGGTGCGGGTGGAAGCGGAGTTCGAGCAGCAGGTGGCGATCAAGCTGGTCCGCCCGGGCATGAACTCGCGCGAGGTGCTGCACCGGTTTCTGCGCGAGCGCCAGACGCTGGCCCGCCTGCACCATCCCAACATCGCCCGCCTGCTCGACGGTGGCGCCGCCGCGGACGGCAGCCCCTACCTGGTGATGGAGTACGTGGAGGGCACGCCGATCACGCGCTACTGCGACGACGGGCGTCTGACGATCGATCAGCGGCTGGCCCTCTTCGTCAAGGTCTGCGCGGCCGTGCAGCACGCCCACCGCAACCTGATCGTGCATCGCGACCTGAAACCGAGCAACATCCTCGTCACGTCTTCCACCGACGATCGACGAGGCGAGGCAATAGACGCGGCGTCCGGCACAGGACGAATGCCGGAGGGGGAAGCACGGCGACCCGCCGGTGACGTTCAGCCCGGCGGCGGCGACGGGGCCGGCGAGCCCATGCTGCTCGACTTCGGCATCTCCAAGCTGCTGGATGACACGTCCGACGCCTCCATGACCGTGACCGCCCTGCGGTTCCTGACGCCGCGTTATGCCAGCCCGGAGCAGGTGCTCGGCGAACCGATCACGACGTCCAGCGACGTCTACGCCCTGGGCGTCATCCTCTATGAACTGCTGTGCGGGCGCCCGCCGTATGACCTGGCGGGGCGCACGACCGAGCAGGTGCGCCGGCTCGTCTGTGAGGCGGACCCGGCGCGGCCCAGCGACGTCGTGGCCCGCGAGCGCGTCTCGTCCATCCCCGAGGACGTCTGGTGGACCGAGGCCGTGGCCCTGGAGGTCTCGCTGGCCGCGCCCAAGCAGAGCGA
>QZJT01000059.1 GCA_003597935.1 Phycisphaerales bacterium
GTGCGCCTGACCTGCTTCGACAAGCGCGTCTGCATCGTCGAGCGTCATGAGCAGTTCGGCGGGCTGAACTCGTTTTATCGCCTCGACGGCCGGCAATTCGACGTCGGCCTGCACGCCCTGACCAACTACGTTCCCCCCGGCGTCCGTAGCGCTCCGCTGCCCAAGCTCTTGCGCCAGCTCCGCATCCCCCGCGATGAGTGGGACCTGCACGAACAGACCTGGTCGGAGGTGCGCTTCCCGCACCATCGGCTGCGGTTCAGCAACGACGTTTCGTTGCTGGTGTCACAGGTGGCCGAGGTCTTTCCCCGCCAGGCCGACGGATTCGTCCGGCTGGTCGAGTTCGCCCGCGGATACGACGACGTCTCGCTGCACGCGCCGTGGCGATCGACCCGGCAGGCACTGGCCGCCTTCCTGTCCGACCCGACCCTCATCGACATGATTCTGTGCCCGGTGATGTACTATGGCAGCGCCGAAGAGCACGACCTGGACCTCACCCACTTCGTCACGATGTTCAAGAGCCTGTTCCTCCAGGGGCTGGCGCGCCCGCGCGGCGGCGTGCGCACGATCATCTCGTCGCTGGTGCGCAGGTTTCGCGCGCAGGGCGGCCAGTTCCGGATGAAGTGCGGGGTCACGCGGCTGGTGGTGGACGACGGGCGGGTGCGGGCGGTGGCGCTGGAGACGGGAGAGGTGCTCACGGCGCCGATCGTGTTCTCCTCGGCCGGCTACCACGAGACGATGGCGCTCTGCCCCGCCGGCGAGCCGCGGGCTTCAGCCCGCGCGGAGCCGCCGGCGCGCTGTGCCAGCGAGCCGCGGGCTTCAGCCCGCGCGGAGCCGCCGGTCCGCACGGAGACCCCGTCGGCCGTCGAGGCTTCCACCGCACTCAGCGCTGGCACGCCGGGGCAGCGGCAGGGCTCGGATGCCCCTCCCGACGTCCCCGGCGTACTCTCTTTCGTCGAATCCATCTGCGTGCTGAACTGCCTGCCGAAGACGCTCGGACACGAATCGACCATCACCTTCTTCAACCACGCGGATACGTTTGAGTACGCCTGCCCGGCCGAGCCGGTCGACGTTCGCAGCGGCGTCATCTGCTGCCCCAGCAATTTCGAGCGCCATGACGACGTGGCGGAGGGCGTCATCCGGTTCACGTCGCTGGCGCGGGCGGACGCGTGGGAAAGCTTCCCCGAAGAGGAGTATCGCCGGCAGAAACAGGTCTGGCACGAGCGCGTCGTCGAGCAGGCGCTGCGGTACCTGCCGGACTTCCGCCCGCACGTGGTCTACACCGATACCTTTACACCCCGCACGATCCGCCGCTACACCAGCCACCTCGGCGGCGCCGTCTACGGCGCCCCGCGGAAACGCCGCGACGGCCGCACGCCGATCGAGAACCTCTTCATCTGCGGGACGGACCAGGGGTTTCTCGGTATCATCGGAGCGTGCTTGAGTGGCATAACGGTGGCGAATCTGTATGGCTTGGAATAGCGAATAACGAACGTCGAATGTCGAATAACGGATGGAGGGCCGTCTGAGCGAGCCGCGTGGCTTTAGCCCGGGCGGAGTTTCAAGCGGGAGTGGATGATCGAGAAAACGAGCATGACGGATCAACGGACACAGCATTCTGTGGCGGAACTCCCTCGACCGGACCACGGCGCGTCGAACGATGCACTCGCCCGCGCGCTGTCCATTACAATGCAGCGTCAATATGACGTGGCGGCGCGATACATCGGCGCTGACGATGGACGCCGCCCCGGCGACGCATGGATCGAGGTCGATGGGCAGCGGATTCTCGTCGAGTTCTGTGCGTATGTTCAACAGGATGGTTTTCACGAGCTTGAGCGAGCCGACCGTGATGCGTTGGGCCACATTTCTCGAGCGTGCCTGGAGGCGAACTGCCCCATCATGGCACCACATATCAGCTGGCAATCGGAACCCAAGAAGATGTCGATCGGATTCTCCACGACCACGCCGCGGGTTCCGCGCGGCGCGGATCTCGAAGGTGTCTCGGTGGATTTCGTCAGACTCGCGAAGCGCGCAGCGGCGGACCCGCGGCTCCATGGTCATTCCATTAGCGTCTTCGACGAAGTACAAAGCGGCGCAGTCCGGGAATACCCCAACGGTGACGTGGGCCCTCCTGCATCCGTATACCCGCGCCTATCGCGATACTGTTTGGACGTTAGGCTCGATTCGTGGCAGCACACTGGCAGGCCAGCCTTCCGGAGCAACTTCAACTCCAGGATGCTGTACATAGATATGGAAGAACTGAATCGAAATGTCCAGTCCAAGGTTCACAAGATCGAGCAATACCGAGCGAGCGCTGCCGGGTCAGCAGTTTGGCTTGTAGTTCATATGGACGGGTCACCCCCGTCGAGGAAATTGCCTGAGCCGCAACGCCCCAAGGCGATGGCATCAATTGCTTCCACAGCAGGAACACTCTTCGATCGCGTATTCTGGGCGGAGTGGTTGTTGAGCGAGGACGCAGCCCGCCTCTTCTGTGTCTTCGACCGCCGCGTGTGCTGACGCAACGACGATCATGATCGCCAACAACACCAAACTCCAACGCCGCCCCAACCGCCTTGACGGCTGCAGGGATTACTACGACGTCATCGTCATCGGCAGCGGGCTGGCGGGGCTGACCGCCGCCAACTGCCTGGCCAAGTGCGACCGCAGCGTGCTGCTGGTCGAGCAGCACTACAACTTCGGCGGGATGGCCACCTGGTTCCGCCGGCCGGGCGGGTACATCTTCGACATCTCGCTGCACGGCTTTCCCGTCGGCATGATCAAAAGCTGCAAGCGCTACTGGACGCGCGAGATCGCCGACTCCATCCGCCAGCTCACGGGCATCCGTTTCGACAACCCGCAGTTCCAGCTCGACACCACGTTCGACCGCGATGACTTCACGCGCATTCTCATAGAACGTTTCGGCATCACGGCGGAAACGGTCGAGTTCTTCTTCGAGACCGTCCGCAGGATGGACTTCTATGACGACCAGTCCATGACCACGCGCGAGCTGTTTCAACAGTTCTTCCCCGGACGGCTGGACGTGTGGCGGCTGCTGATGGAGCCGATCGCGTACGCCAACGGCTCGACCCTCGACGACCCGGCCATCACCTACGGCATCGTGTTTTCCAACTTCATGAGCAAGGGCGTGTACATCTTCGGCGGCGGTACGGACAAGCTCATCCAGCAGATGAAGGAGGAGTTGAAACGCAACGGCGTCGATCTGCGGCGTCAGGTGGAGGTGGACGAGATCCTCATCGACCGCGGCCGCGCGGTCGGCGTCGTCGCCAACGGCCGGCGCATCCGCTGCGCGGCCGTACTGTCCAACGCGAACCTGAAGACGACCATCGAAAGAATGGTCGGCCCGCAGCACCTCGATCGCGAGTTCCTGGCCCAGGCCCGGGCGGTGCGCCTGAACAACAGCAGTTGTCAGGTCTATATCGGTATCCGCCCGGGCGAGTCGATCCCCTACGTCGGCGATCTGATCTTCAGCTCGACTCATCCGGTGTTCGATTCCGATGCCCTTTGCGCTAAGAACGTCACCAGCCGCACGTTTTCGATCTATTACCCCGACATGCGGCCGGAGCTGAACCGATACGCCGTGGTGTCATCTACGAACGCCAACTACCACGACTGGGCGGGGCTGTCGCGCGAGCAGTACGAACACGACAAGCAGGAGATGATCGAATCCACGCTAGCGGGGTTGGAGAAATACATCCCCGGCTGCCGCGACATCATCGACCACGTCGAGGCCGCCACGCCCGCGACCTTCGAGCACTACACCCGGCAGGCCGCCGGCGCCACCTTCGGCACCAAGTTCGAAGGCCTGCAAGTCAGCATGGACCTGCCCAGGCAGGTCCCCGGCCTCTTCCACGCAGGCTCCGTCGGCATCATCATGTCCGGCTGGCTGGGAGCGATCAATTACGGGGTCATTGTGTCGAACGAGGTGGACAGTTATCTGCTGTCCGAAGCGACGGCGAGAGCGGGGAGAATAGCGAACGGCGAATAGCGAATAACGAATGAAGAACACGGCGGTACTGTGAACGACAATCGGAGCCGCGACCGTGAGGGAGCGGCTTCTGTGATCGAATGTCGAATGTCGAATGTCGAATGTCGAATGTCGAATGTCGAATGTCGAACGGCGAGAGGTAACACGAATCCGCATCCGACGCCCCGGAGGGGCGCAGGAGTGTAGCCGCGGGTGGAGCGCAGCCGCCGACAGGCGGCGCAGCGGAACCCGTGGTAGCGATCTCCTTTCCCCCCCCGCCCCGGAGGGGCGGAGGCAGCGCACGGTAGCTGTACTGCGCACCGCGCGCCGCCTCGCACGCCGGGCGGAGGCGGCACGAGACGCGGATCGCGTCGCCGGCCCGAGCTGCGCACGAAACTCGGGGCCAGATGGACCCTGGGATTCACGGCGCTTCACGCCGTCGCAGCATCAGCGAGCCTCGCCCACACAGCCGCGTGCGCGACGCCTCACCCACACGTCACATTTACCGGCTCCACGCACGCGTCCGGAGCGATCAGCGTCAACTCGACCGGCCCTTCCAGGCAGCAGGTGCGGTGCTTCGCCTTCCGCCCCGCGATCGACAGTTCGATCGGCTCGCCGTCGATGCCGATGGTCAACGTCCGGCCGTCGTGGTCGCGCGAACTCAACTTGACTTTCGCGGTGAGCTTTCCGGACGGACCGCAACGCCCTTTCAACCGCCGCACCGCCTCGCACGGCACGCCGCCGACCGTCACCACGCGGATGTTGTCGAAGTTGGCGCCGAACTTCTCCGGGATGACGTTGTTGCCCTCGTTGGCGGCGCTGAACGACAGCGAGACGATTTCGCCCAGCGGCTCGCCGGTGAGGCGCCCGGGCGTGTTCACGTCCGCCTCGAGGCGCGTGCGCTGCCCGATCTGTTCGGCCAGCAGCAGGGCGAAGTCGCCGCTGGCGGCCCGTACGATCACCGCGCTGGTGGGACGGTTGCCGACGAAGCCGCCCTCGAAGTCCTCGACATCCACCGACACCGCGAAGACCTTGTCGCCTTCGGGAAGATCAAACGTGATCAGATCCGTGTTCGGCTCCAGGTGCAGTTTCCATTCGCCGTCCTCGTTGATGATCCGCCAGCAGCATTCCTTGAACTCCAGGTCGTGCCTGAAGAACGGGTTGGTGAACTCACCGCCGTCGAAGGTCTCCACCTGTTCGGCGCCCAGGGCCGCCGGCGCCAACCCCCACGTCAAAACGCACAGACACGTCACACGACTACGCACGGCCTCTCGGTACACGCTTTTTGTCCTCGACTCACAAGACTTCCCGGGACCGCGCCCCCGCGCGGTCCACCCGTCCACACCATGTCTCACGATACTTGAGTCCTTCCGCCATTGGCGCCTCGGCGAGCGTTTGGCGCTCGATGGCCACAAGTTCTGACAGTCGCCAGTATCCCGAGCGGTGAAGTGGCGTCCTTCACCACCGCCGTCGCTGACATAGAATCGGGCCGCGGAGACGGATCTGGCGCCGGGTCGCCCGGATCAGATGACTATGAACGCTCCCACGGTCACTTTCATCCTCGGCTGCACCGGCGCCGGCAAGAGCGGGCTGGGGCTGGCGCTGGCTCAGCGGCTGGGGGGGGAAATTCTGTGCATCGATTCGATGACGGTGTACCGGCGCATGGACATCGGCACGGACAAGCCCGACGCGGCCGCGCGGGCACGGGTGCGGCATCACCTGCTTGATTTGGTCGAGCCGTGGGAGGAATTCTCGGTGGCGCGGTTCGTGGAGGCCGCGGACGAGGCCATCGGCGGGATCGCCGGCCGCGGAAGGTCGATCATCGCCGTCGGCGGCACGGCCCTCTACGTCAAGGCGCTGAGCGAAGGGCTGTTCGAAGGCCCCGGCGCCGACGCGGCGATCCGCAGGCGGCTGCACGACGAGGCCGCGGCGGAAGGCTGGCCGGCGCTGCACGAGCGCCTCCGCCGGGCCGACCCCGCGGCCGCGGCTCGCATCCACGTCAACGACGCCCGCCGCATCGTGCGGGCGCTGGAAGTGTACGAATTGACCGGCACGCCCATCACCGAGCTGCAGCAGCAGTGGGACCGCCAGCGCCGCCGCTACGATTGCCGCTTCATCGGCATCCACCGCCCGACGGAGGTCTTGAGCCGAAGGATCAACGCCCGGGTGCGGCGGATGTTCGACGCGGGCCTGGTTGATGAAGTCCGCGGCCTGCTCGCCCTCCAGCGGCCGTTGAGCGGCACCGCCTCTCGGGCGCTGGGGTACGCCGAGATTCTCGCCCATCTTGGTGGGCTGACGTCCCTCGACGACGCCATCGAGCAGATCAAGATCAACACCCGCCGCTTCGCGAAGGCCCAGCGCACCTGGTTCCGCCGGTTCCGAGACACCTGCTGGCTGGATGCGTCGGATGACACCTCGGCCGAGGCGCTGGCGGACGCAGCGCTGGCACGACTTCAGGTATGACGCGGCGCAGCGTGACAGCCGCGAATGCGGCGCAGGGCGGCGGCCGCGGATGCGCAGGGCCGTAGCCGCGGATGCGCAGGGCCGCAGCCGCGAATTCGGCCCAGTGGTGTAGCCGCGAACGCGGCGCAGGGCTGTAGCCGCGGGTGAGTCCGTCTTCGGACGAACCCGCGGACAGCCGGACCCCGAAGACCCCGGGGAGCCGCGAAGCGGCGAAGGAACTCGCGGGAGCTACGTCGCTCAGAGGATGAAACGGGCCTCCGCGTGCGCACCGAAGGAGAACGCGAGGTTTCGACCCATACGGATGGTGCGATCCGTGCTGCGGCGCCGCCTCGCGCGCCGACGCTTCCGTCGCCGCTGCGCGGCTCAGCGGATGGGGGGGGCCGCACGATCCGTGGGTTCGCCCGCAGACGGGCTTCACCCGCGGCTACAGCCCTTGGGCCGCGTCGCGGCCGCAGAGCGCAGCGGGCGTCCCGTACGCCCTGACTCGCGGATATCTCCAGTCGCTGACTCGCGGATCTCCCCAACCCCTGACATGCGGATATCTTCGATTCCTGTCTCCCGTGGGCAGGCTCGGGCGCCCTATGGACTCCATGGACTTGATGGACCTGCTGGGAGTAGCCCCAGGCACGCTGTGGAGATCATCTCGTCGACGGTGATCGTCTCTGCGAAGGGAGTTCCGCGCGGGCTGAAGCCTCGCGGCTCGCTGGGCAACCGCGGGGATGGTGTCACGCGCCTTCTCATGCCCTCCTACGGGGCGTGATTCTGCCGCCGCCCCGCGGTATGGTATTCCGCCGGCAGGCGGCCGGCGAAATCACCGCACGCGCCGTCGTGCCACGCCCGGCGAGTAAGACGCATGGACCTGGCCGTAACCGAGATGACCAACTGGGCCGTCGACCTGATCGACGTGCGCAAGACCTACGGCCGCAGAATCCAGGCGCTGGGCGGCGTCAGCATTCAGGTGGGGCGCGGCGAGATCTTCGGCCTGCTGGGGCCGAACGGGGCGGGCAAGACGACGCTGGTGAAGATCATGATGTCGGTGGTGCGCCCGGACAGCGCCTATGGCACCGTGCTGGGCCGGCCGATCGGTCATCGCGGCAAGCTGGCCCGGATCGGCTACCTGCCCGAGAGCCACCGATTCCCGGGGTACCTGACCGGCGCCCAGGTGCTCGACTTCTACGCTGCGCTGGCCAAGGTGCCGAGGCAGAAACGGGCCGCCAACGTCGAGAAGTGGCTTCACCGCGTCGGCATGACGCAGTGGGCCTCCACGCGTATCCGCAAGTACTCCAAGGGCATGATGCAGCGGCTGGGGCTGGCCCAGGCGCTGATGAACGACCCGGAGATGGTGGTGCTGGACGAGCCGACCGACGGCGTGGATCCGGTCGGACGCCGCTCGATCCGCGAACTGCTCATCGAACTCAAGCGGGCGGGCACGACGGTGTTCCTGAACTCGCACATGCTCAGCGAGCTGGAGATGGTCTGCGACCGGGTGGCGATCCTGGTGGGCGGCATGGTGGCCCGTCAGGGGACGCTGAAGGAGTTGACGGATCATACGCTCGAATATCAGATCCGCTGCGGCGGCGACGTGGCCGCCCTGACCGAAAAGATCCAAGGCCTGGGCGGGCGTTGCGAGGATGGCGCGGTCATTCTGGCCGGCCACGATCCGCAGAAGCTCAATGCCCTGATCGACGTGCTGCGGGCCGGCAACGTGCTCATCGACTCGGTCGAGCCGCGGCGGTTCAGCCTGGAGGACATCCTGGTGGAAGCGATGGGCGCGGAGACCGGGGCGGGGGCGGCGGCCGCGCCGATCGGAATCGCACGGCACGCGACGTGAGCGAGCGCATGTCGAACGTGGACCGGAACCAACGAAGACACCGGAGTTAACGCCGAATGCAGCTATGGGCGCTCATCGTAGACGGATTCCGCCAGGCCGTGGACAGCAAGATCTTCTGGGTGCTGGCGTGCGGCACCGTGGTGATCATGCTGGCGCTGCTGTCCATCGGTTTCGAAGAGGGCAAGGCGGTCTTTCTGTTCGGCGCGTTCGAGACGGAGAGCGGCGGTTACAACCCCATGTTCGAACTGGGCCGCAGCCGGCTGGTCGGCGTCATCATCTACTACGTGATGAGTCTGTTCCTCGGCTGGATCGGCGTGGTGCTGATGATCATCGCCACCGCCGATCTGATTCCCGGCATGTTGCAGTCGGGGTCGGTGGAGGTCCTGGCGGCCAAGCCCATCAGCCGCTGGCGGCTGTTTCTCTACCGGTATCTGTCCGGCCTGGTCTTCGTCTTCCTTCAGGCCGCGCTCTTCATCGGTTTGACCGTGCTGGTGATGGGATTTCGCTGGGGCGTGTGGCGGCCCGGGCTGCTGGCGTCGATTCCGCTGCTGGTGCTGATGTTCAGCTACCTCTACTGCGTCAGCGCCGCGGTGGCGGTGAAAACGCGCAGCGCCCTGGCGTGCGTGCTGATCACGATCGGCGCGTGGGTGGTTTTTGCCATGGTGTCGCAGGCGCCCATGCTGATGGAAGCCTTCCGGATGGAAAAGAGCAGCAGGCTGTATCGCGTGGTCTACGCCGTCAGTTGGGTCCCGCCGAAAACCGGCGACCTGCCCATCCTGGCGGCCCGGTTCGCCCATGCCGGAACCAGCAGCGACGTCCTGCCGGAGTCCGTCCTGCAAAGCGGCGGACCGCAGCAGCGCGAGGACTTTGAACTGGCCCGTGAGATTGAGGAGCGGCAATTGAAGCAGCCGCCCGTCTACTCGATCGGCTCGTCGCTGCTGTTCGAGGCGGTCGTGCTGGGGTTCGCGATGCTGAGCTTCGCGCGGACGGATTTCTGAATCGCGAACGGACCCTGCGCGGATTGCGCCGGTGGTCGGCGAGCGCGAGCCGTCCCCGAACCGGCGTGGCCCGCGGCGCTACGGCGCAACAGCTCCTCCGCGCTGCGCCATCCACGACAGCGGTCGCACAGCCCGTTCCGGCGCCTACAATCCGGCTGATGTTCGCTCGCCTGCTGCTTTTGTTCACCGTCGTTCCGTTGGTGGAGCTGATGATCCTGCTGCGGCTGGGCGAGTGGATGGGCTGGCAGTCCACGCTCGGCCTGGTGCTGCTGACCGGGGTGATCGGCGCGGCCCTGGCGCGGCGGGAGGGGTTTCGGACGCTGTCGCGGATTCGGGGGGAACTGTCGCGCGGGGCGACCCCGGCCGGTGAACTGGTGGACGCGGCCATGATCTTCGTAGCCGCCGCGCTGCTGGTCACGCCGGGCGTCCTGACGGACCTGGCCGGGTTCCTGCTCCTGATCCGGCCGTGCCGACGGGGTCTGCGGGCCTGGCTGGGGCGGCGCTTCGCAGAGCGAATCAGGATCGTACACGAGAGCAGTGTCGCCCACAGCGGCGGGTACGGTAGCGGCGGGTTCGGCGACGGCGGCTACGGCAGCAGCGAGCACCACGGCGCTGGAGCGCATAGCGGCGAGCAACGCGCCGGCGGGCAGCAAGGGGGTAGGACGCCCCGCGTCGAGATCATCGATGTCGAGGCGACGTCAAATGGAGCAACGGACACCGGGTGAATGGCCAGCAGGGACCTAATGGACGGCATGGACTCTATGGACAGTATGGACTTCATGGACAATATGGACAATATGGACTTTATAGACTCAATGGACTGACTGGACGCCGTGACTCCTGTCCATCCTGTCCATCAAGTCCATACTGTCCATAGAGTCCATGCTGTCCACGAAGCTCATTCGGCCCATGCCGCCCATCACCCGGGCCACACTCACAGGAGCTACTGCTTTGCCCTGGTTGCGAACTGCCGCCGTCAATGGGTTTCTCGCCGTCGCGGGCGGGGCCTTTGCGGCCCACGGCCTCAAGAGCGCGCTCGACGCGGACATGCTGGCCATCTTCGAGACCGCCGCCCGCTACCAGATGTACCACGCCCTGGCGCTGCTGGCGGTGGCGTGGCTCGCGGCTGCCCGCCCCGGCGGGGCGATCGGCTGGTCGGGCCGCCTGTTCCTGGCGGGCATCGTGCTCTTCAGCGGCAGCCTGTACGCCCACGCCCTCACCGGCGCACGCGTGCTCGCCCTCATCACTCCGATCGGCGGCGCGGCCTTACTGGCCGGATGGGTTTGCCTGTTCGCCGCCGCCCGTGGTACGTTTCAGTCCGGCGGGGCGCAGGGAACGCCGCCGGCGCTTTGAGCCACCGGCGCGAACCCGGAAGGCAAGCCCGCGGCCCCTGAAAACGCCGCGCGCCCGGAGCAATAGCATGCGCCGTGTTCCCCTTCGGCGCGCTGTTGGAAAACGCCGCGCGCGCCCGGGGCGACCTGCATCGGCCGCCTGGGCGATTTGACCGACCACGGGAGGGCCGCGCGTGCGCTCGGAGCGACCATGACCTTCGACGAACGGGAAGTACGGCGGGTGGCGGAACTGGCGGCGCTCACGCTGACGGAGGAAGAAGTGACGCTCTTCGCGGAGCAGATCGGCCGCATCCTGACCTACGTGCAGAAGCTGCAGGAGGTGGACACCACCGGCGTCGAGCCGACGCTGGAGGGCGGCGTGCCCATCGAGTCGCTGCGGCCGGACGAGGTGCGGCCGTCCCTGCCGCACGAGCAGGCACTTTGCAATGCGCCGGACGCGCAGGACGGGATGTTCCGCGTGCCAAAGGTGCTCGACCAATAAACGAACGGGCGGCCTCGGAGGGCGCTCACGTCGGCTTGCGCGATTCGCAGTCTCCGCCAGAAGCAACCTCCGCGCGGCTTGGAGCCCGCGGCTTGCTCCCCGCCCATCATCGCGCAAGGCGTCTAACCGCAGTCCACCTCCACGCCCTCGACGCAGCCGGGCGGCTGGATGAGTTGGACGCGCCGGGCGCCGGACTGGTTGTGGAAGACACGCTTCGCCTTGCGGCCGTCGATGACGATGTCCGCCGGCTGCCCGTTGACGGCGATCGTCACCGATTCTCCATCGTGCTCGCGCGTGTTCAGCCTCACCGTGACGGTAAGGCCGCCGCGCCGGCACCTGGCTTTCAGTTTCTTCACGTGGTCGCAGGGGATGCCCCCCTCCGGCGACGTGAACCAGGGGCGGCTGAAGGGGGACTCCAGCATGAAGTCCAGCAGCAGGCGTCCGACCTTCTCGACGCCCGACGGCGACGGGTGCGTCCCGTCGTCGCGCAGGTCTTCGCACCGCCAGATCAAGCCGTCGGATCGCGGCTTCAGGCCGTCCGCCCACAGATAGGCGCCCCAGGCCATCCAGGGCGCGGCGGCGTTGTAGTCGAGGTCTCCGGCGATCGGGTCGATCCCCCCCCCGGCCATCTGGCGGATCTGGGCCTCGACCAGCCACTTGACGGTGAAGCCCGACTCGTACGCGTACGGCTCGGGATTGAGCGGGGTGGAGGCGTACCCGGCGTAAATGCGGCTGGAATGAAAAACCACCTGCACGTTCGGATACCGCTGGTTCAGCGCCCGCGCGATGCCGCCCATGTAGCCCAGCAGGCGGAACGCGTCGGCGTCCGGGGCGGGCAGCGACACGCGCGGCGCGGCGTTCGCCACCTTGACCCACACGGCCTGCACCTGTGCTTCCGTGACGCCTTCGCGGGCCAGCCGCGTGTCGCGGACGCGGTCATAGTTCGGATCGTCCGGCGAGTCCCACGTCTGCGCGGTCTGCCCCCCGGCCGCGCCGTCCACGATCATCAGGGTGGCGTGATTCACCCGCGGATCCGCGGTCGCCTGCGCCTCGAAGCTGCCGGGCTGGCACGGATTGCCGCCGCAGAACTCCTGCGTGGTGTTCGACATCCCGATGGAGAGCAGCACGATCTTCCCGGCCGGGTCCGGCCGGCCGTCGGCATCCAGCGGCTGGACGTTCAGAGCGCGGCGGAGACCTTCGGCGGCGTGCGGCGTCGGCGGCTCGTTCAAGCCGTCGGGGTAGAGGCCGCCCGGGTAGCGGCCCAGGTAGAGGCCGCGGCCGAGGTCGTTGACGGGAGTCAGGCCCACCGACGTACGCTCGCAGTCCGAGGCGGCGCATGGGCGGGCCGGGCCTGAGCCCAAGAGCAGCGTTGCGAATAGCGCCGCCGCAGCCGGGCGACGCACACCGCAGTGCCATTTCACTTTGAGGCGGGCAGCACAAGCACAACGCGACGTGGGCATGGTCTGTCTCCGTGTGATGGCGCCACTGTACCAACTCGGCCGCGACGATGGGAGAGCGAGAGTCGGATCACGCACGCGCGGCATGGACGGCATGGACGGCATGGACGGCATGGACAGCATGGACAGCATGGACAGCATGGACAGCAAGGACAGCATGGACTCCGGCCGCGCCGTGGATCGTCCGTGCATTCCGTGCGGTCCATTCAGTCCATCAAGTCTATTCAGTCCATCAAGTCCATTCAGTCCATCAAGTCCATTCAGTCCATCAAGTCCGTCTAGCCCATCAGTCCGGGCTCCCTCCCCCAGCGGGCGCATCGTCCGGCGCCGCCATGCCCAGTTCCGCCATCAGGAACGTCCATTTCATCGCGTCCTCGCGCAGGATGCCGCGGATCGGCTTGCTGGCGCCCAGGCCGGACCGGATCAGCGTGTGGCACAGCGCCGTCGCGCCGGTCGACTTGCCCACCGCCTGCAAGCGGGCGGCCAGCTTCCAGGCGTGCAGCGTGCCGATCTGGTCGTCGGCCTGATCCGTCAGGATCAGCGCCGACGGGTACTCTCGCCCATCCTTGACGTTGTGTGCCGGCGACAGCCGCGCCAGGCGCGAGGCGTCCGCCGGGTCCGACGGATCGCCCAGCAGGGCGTGCAGACGGCGGGCCGCCGGAACCTGGTCGAAGCGGAGCAGATCCGCCACCGGGCCGTCGAAGACCGCCGCCGCCGCCAGTTCGGGGCGGCGTGTCATCAGCGCCAGCGCCGGCAGCGACGATACGCCGGTCCCGCCAACCGCCAGCCTCTGCGGACGGGTGAACTTGTCTTCGATCAGCTTGCGGGCCGCGGCCTCGAAATCTGAGACCGACCGCTCGACCTTCGCCCCCAGTCCGGCACGGCGCCAGTCGCGATCGCCGGTGTTGTCGCCGCGCGTGCGGGCGATGGCGATGACGCCGCCCCGCTGCACCCACGGGATCATGGACGCGTCGAAGGCGGGTGGATCGGTCGCCGGATCCTCCTTGTAGGGTCGCAGCAGCGTCGGGTTGTTACCGTCGCGCTGAAGGTCCTTGCGGTGCACCAGTCGGATGGGGATGACCGTGCCGTCGTCGGCCCTCGCTTCGATCTCGTAGTCGGCGTAAAGGCTGGTGTCGGCCTTCACCTCCCGCTGCCAGTAGCGCTCCAGCGCCCGGTCGCGGATGTTGTAGCGGTAGTTGGCGGGCGGCGTGTCGAACGCCTCGCAGGCGATGTACACGTCCGGGTCGTTCCAGTGACCGTGCAGGTCGGTGACCACCAAACCCGGGGGAAGAGGGATCTCCAGGATGAACTCCCCGCCCAGGGTGTACACGTGCAGTTTCGAATAGCCGTCCTCGGTGTAGTGAAGCACCAGCTTGCGGTTGGCGATCAGGAGCGACCGCAGCACCCCGCTGCGCTGCGGAATCACCTCATTCCAGCGCGCCCGGTCCAGCTCGGTGGCCGGCGTCGAGAGCAACCGTCCGCGCGGCGCCTGATCATCGGTCAGAATGAAGACCCGCCCTTCGAAGACGTCGACCTCGAAGCGGGCGTCCACGCCCTTGACCAGCGGCACGAAGCCCTGCTCCGACGGGCACGGCCGCAGGAAGACGTCGTGGCTCAACTCGTCGCGCGACGCGCGGACGATGGTGTAGAGCGTGTCCGCGGAGGCGCTCACCTCCAGGCTGGTCCGCGGGTCGTCCGCCGTGAACACGACGCGATCGCGGCCGGCCGCCCCGCCGCTGCGGTGATAGACGACGTGCTGCAGTTGCAAGTCCGTCGTCTCGAGGTCGTCGCCTGCGTCGCCCGGGCGGGGCGGGGCGCCACGGCGCACGTAATGGTAGCCGCGCTGATCCGGGTCCCACGCCAGGTAGAACGTGGACGGGCGACCCGCGGTGACGTTCTCGAAGATCCGCGTGTGGTAGGGGTTGCACACCTGCCTGGAGAGATAGACCTCGGAGGCGTGATCCAGCCCGCTGGTCAGATCGCGGATCATGACGTTGCTGGCGTCGTCACCCCTCCGCGATGTCCCGTAGGCCACGGTGGCGCCGTCCCACGTGGGAAAGGCCCAGTCGATCGAGACCGACCCGTCGCGGCTGAGGACGTTCGGATCCAGCACCACGCGGTCTTCGCCCATCACGCCGCCGGCGCGCCGGATGTAGAGCGGCTGATCCTGCAGGCCGCGGCGCTTCCAGAGGAAATACTGGCTGCCGTAACGTTGCGGCGCCGACTCCGAGTCGCTGTCGAACAGCGCCTCCAGCTCGCTGAGGACCGCCGAATGAGTGGCGGCGTAGCGACCGAGAAACTGCCGCACCTCCGCGTTCTGTGCCGCCACCCACGTGATGACTTCCGTCGTTCCGGCCTCTTCCAGCCATTGATAGGGGTCGGCGACGCGGGCCCGGCCGGCGTCGATCGTCGCGTCCACCACCCGGGTGGCAGGGGGGGCGGCCGCCGCCGGCGCGCCGATGAGCAACGCCGTCGCCAGCACGGTGCGGTATCCTCCGATGAACTCTTCTGCACTTCGCATGATGGTCTGTATTCTCCCGCGACGAGGCGAGCGGCCGCGCCGCGGCCGCCCTGTGGACCGCCCCGGCCTGCCCCGTCCGTCCGTCAGAGCATCGCCGGACTCCGGACGGACAAGTGTATCGCCGGCCCAGGTGTCCCTGAACCGCGGTATCGTCCAGCGCGGACCGTACCGCAGCATCGACCCTTCACGACCGTCGTCTTGACCGACTTTCCGGCCGCCCCTTATGTTATCGCCCTGCATGGCTTTGACGATCGAGCACCTTCACGGCGCCGCCCTGATCACGGGCGCGACCGGGCTTCTGGGCAGCCATATCGCCGAGCAGCTCCGAAACCGCGGCGTCCCGGTGGTCGCCCTGACCCGACCGGACAGCGATACGTCATTCCTGAAAGAGATAGGCGTCCGATGCGCCCAAGGCGACCTGTCGGACCCGGCGTCGATCGCCCGGGCGATGAAGGGCATCGACACCGTCTACCACGCCGCCGCCCGCGTCGGCGATTGGGGACCGTGGGACGAGTTCGTCCGCTTTACGATCGATGGGACGCGCAACGTGCTCGACGCCGCCCGCGCGGCCGGCGTCCGGCGCTTCGTCCACGTCAGTTCGATCAGCGCCTACGGCCACGTCAACGAACCCGGGCGGGTGCTGGACGAGTCCGCGCCGCTGGGACGCAGTGTCGGCCGCTGGTCCTACTACACCCGTGCCAAGGTGGAGGCGGAAAGAATCGTCTGGCAGGCGCACGCTTCCGGCGGGCTGACCGTCTCGGTGATCCGTCCGAGCTGGCTCTACGGGCCGCGCGACCGGGCGACGCTCGCACGTCTCATCACCGCCATCCGGCGGCGGAAGGCGAAGCTGCTCGGTGACGGCGAGAACCGCCTGAACGTCGTCCACGCCGCCAACGTGGCCGAGGCGTGCATCCTGGCCGCCTGCTCCGAGCGCGCCGCGGGACAAGCCTACAACGTCTGTCACGACGGCGTGCTGACGCAGCGGCGGTACTTCAACGCCGTCGCGGCCGCGCTGGGCGAACCGCAGATCACGGCATCCGTGCCCTACGGCATCGCATATCGGGCCGCGTTCCTCATGGAGTGCGCGGGCCACCTGCTGAGATCCCGCAAGCCGCCGCTGGTCACCCGCTATTCGGTCTGGCTGATGGGCCGGCGCTGCTTCTTCGAGTGCCACAAGATCAAAGAGCAGCTCGGCTGGTCGTCGAGCATCGGCTACGAAGAGGGCATCCCGGCCGCGGTCGAAGACTGTCTGTCGCGGATGGACGCGCCCGGAGCACGCGCGGAAAAACGCGCCCCCGCGGACGTGGCGGCGTAGCGCGTCAGTGTCCATCGCCGCTCGACGGACTTGGCTTGGTCTGTGTGTGGCCAGCCGCTTCCCCGCCGTTCCCCGTGATGTTCGCGGCGATGGCTTTGGTCAGCGAACGCATGTCGATCCCCAGCACGCCCTCCAGCGTCGCCAGCGATTCGGACAGCATCCGCGCCCGGCTCAGCGCCGCGCCGGCGACCGCTTGGCCACTGCCCCCGTCGATCACCGTCACGTTGCCCAGGTTGACGCCGCTGACCGTCTTGGTCAGTTCCCGCACGACGTCCGGCAGCATCTCTGCCAGCATGACCTTCAGGGCGTCCGGGTGCTGTTCGATGGCGCGGCCGATCTGTTCGATCGCCGCGGCGCGGGCCTTGCCCTCTTCCAGCACGGTCGCGGCCACCCCTTCCGCCTTCGCCTTGGCGACGTCGCGGGCGACGTTGGCCTGCTTGATCTGGGTGGCGACCAGACGGGCTTCCTCGGCCTCGGCCGCGGCCCGCTGCCACTCAGCTTCCTTCAGTTCCGCCTGGGCGGCCAGTTCCGCCTTGCGGATGCGCAACGCGTTGTCGGCGTCGGCGATGGCCTTTTCCGCCGCAAGGCGCGCCTCTTCGGACTTCTGATGACCGGCCGCCTCGGAGGTGCGGGCTTCGGCCTCGCGCTCGGCCTGGGCCGTGCGGGCGTGGGCCTGAAATTCCGCCTCCTTGATGTCCGCCTCGGCCTTGCGCTCGGCCTCATACTTACGAGCGCTGGCGCGGACCTGGGCCGACGCCTTGCGGGCGATGGATTCGAGATACTGGTCCTCGTCGTGGACGTTCTGAATGTTGACGCTGTCGATGAGCATCCCCAGCTTGCGGAAGTCGTCGTTGACCTCGTTCATCACGGTGGCGACGAACTTGTCGCGGTCTTCGACGATCTCTTCCGGCGTCATCTTGCCGATCACGGCCCGAAGGCCGCCTTCCAGGGTCTCACGGGCGACGAGCTGCATCGCGGTGGGCGGATGTCCGAGGAAGCGCTCGATGGCGTTGCCGCGGGTGTCCGGCTCTGAGGAGATCTTGACGTTGGCAACGCCGGTGACGGTGATCGGGATCATCGTTCCGCCGCCGGCCTGGGCCTTGACCTCCAGCCCGACCTGCATGTTGCGCAGGCTGAGGCGATCCACCTTCTCGATGACCGGGATGCGCAGCGTCCGCCCGCCGATGAGGGTGCGATAGCCGCGTCCTTCCGTCTTTTTGCCGCTGATCACCAGCAGTTCACTGGGGTTGCCCACCACGATGAACCGCGAAACCAACCAGATCACGAAGCACGCGACCGCCAGCAGTGCGATGGCCAGCCCCCAGACCCAGGGGGGAACCTGCCCGAGAATCAACGTAATCATGCCTCACCTCCCGCTTCCCCTTCGTGGAGAAACTCGTATTCCTTCCGCGAGACGACGGTGGCCGTACCCGCGTCGTACGCCGTGATGACGACCTGCTCGCCCACTTTGAACCCCTCCGCCTGGCGCTGGGCCCTGGCCGGCACGAACCGCTCTGAATCCGCGATCTCGACCGCCACTTCACCCATGCGGCCCGGCTCGATGGCCACCGTCACGCGGCCGACGCGGCGCAGATAGTCATCGCGCCGCACCGACGAGTCGGGGCCGCGCTGCAGACGGCGGAAGAGCTGCTGCACGCCCTGGCCCACCACCAGCCCGGAAGCCACCGACGCGATGGCGGTAGTCACTGCGCCGACGTCCGACAGGTACGTCAGGATCGTCCCTACCGCGCCGAAGGTGGCCATGAAGAAGACCAGGAATCGCAGCGACAGCCAGTTGGACAGCGCCAGCCACTCCGAGCCGTGGTGCAGTTCGCCGGCGTGTCCGTCAGCGGTGTGTGCCTCGGCAGCGCCGGCGTCGGCCGGCGCATCCGCGCCGACGCCCGCCGCATCCAGATCGAGGTCCCCGCCGCCGGCGTCGAAATCCATCCCACCGGCCGCGTCGAGATCGACGCCTGCGGCGTCGGACTGACCGCCGAACACCACCGAAAAGAGCATGAATCCGCCGCCGACGATCAGGCAGAACAGATACGCGGACGCCCAGCCCGACGCCTCGGCCAGGATCGCAGGCGTCGCCAGCGAGAGCGTTGCCAATACGAACAGGTCCATTCCGACGACCTCCCGCCCCGTTGCCCCCGGCCCGCGCGGACCACCGTCCACACCTTGCTCAAGTTTACACCGGGGGGCGCGGTGTGGCCATTACAAAGAACGGCCGGCGCGGATAACCATCGGAGGGAAAGGCCAGTGACAGCCGAGCGTCAGCCATAGGGCGCGCGTGTTCCCGCGCCGCCAGCGAGCCGCGGGTTTAACGCCCGCGCGGAAGTGCGGTCCGGGGCTCCGGCTGCCCGGTTCCCCGGCTGGCGGACTAATCCCCCGACCGCCCGACGCATTCGTTCGGTTCATCGATGTACGGTTCCAGCCGCAGCTCGAGCACGATCTCGTCGTGGATTTCGATGCCGTCCCGCCCCACCAGCGGGATCTGCGGCTTGATCCGCCGGGCGTCATCGACCGCGCCGACGTTGATCAGGGTCATGCGGAACCCGAGCCGTTGATAGAAGCCCATGGCACGCAGGTTGTCGTTGGTGGTGGTCAGCCACAGCCGGCTGCACCTGCGACGCCGGGCCTCGTCCATCAGGGCGAGCATGAGCGAGCCGCCGATGCGCTGGCCTTCCAGGGTGGCGTTGAGCGTGAGGATCTCGATCCCGTCGCCGTCCAGCCGGTAGGTGAGCAGGCCGACGATCTGGCCGTCGCGCCGCTCGATGAAGGCTTCTTCCTCGTGCGGCCGGTAGGCCTTGCCCCGGCTCATAACGACGCGGCTGCCCCAGTGCTTTTCGATGAAGGCCGCGACCTCGTCGCGATCGCTCTCCTGCATGGGCCTGCGGTCCATCAGCCGGTGGCTCCTGCCGCCCGCAGCAGCGGGTTGCGCACACGTCCGGGGCGTTCCCCGGGCCGGCCGGCGCCCGCACCGAGCGGGTTGTCGCGGCCGCCCCCTGGGTCTATAACCCCACCGCGTGTCAAGGATAGTCGATTCGCCGGAAAGCTCAAAGCGATATGAAGGATGCCCCGCTGGACGTCGTGTTCACCGCGCCCCACCCGGACGATCTGGAGATCGGCATGGGCGGCGCCATCGCCAAGCTCGTGGATCAGGGTTACCGCGTCGGCATGGTCCACATGACCAGCGGCGAGCCGACGCCCCGCGGCGACGAAGCGACCCGCGCCCGTGAATCGGCCGCCGCGGCGGAGGTGCTGGGCGTGGCCGTCTGCGAGACCATCGGCCTGCCCAATCGGGTACTGATGGACGGTCCGGAGGCCCGCTACGCCCTGGCGACGGCCTTTCGCCGTCATCGCCCGCGGGTGGTGGTGTCCATGGCGGGCCGCACCCCGTCCGCCTCGCCGGACCATTACCAGGCGCAGTTGCTGGCCGAGGCCGCCCGCTTCTATTCGCAGTTGACCAAGTGGAACGACCGCTTCGGCCACACCCAGCCCTTCCGCATCGATCACCTGGTCTACCGCCCGGTGCCGCTGTCGGCGGAGATCACGCACTGGCCCTGCCGGTTCGTGGTGGACATCACGGACACCATCGACCGCAAGGTCGAGGCGGTGCGCTGCTACAAGTCGCAGTTCGACGGCGAGCGGATGGAACGCCTCGAACACTACATCCGCAGCAATGCAGGCGCCGAAGGCGTCCACGCCGGTGTGATGTACGGCGAGTTGTACGCCTTGCCGCGGCCGATGGCCGTCCAGGACATGCTGGCGACCATCGGCGACTGGAAAGTCCCGCCCCCGTTCGCTACCGCCGCAGACGGCCGTACCGCCGCCGAATAGCACCCCCGGCCGCCCTTGACGGACCCGGCGGGGTGGCGAGAATAGGGCGAATTGGCCAGCTCGGTGCGGTCGGGGGCCGTCTTTCCGGCGGATCGATACGCGAATCCCGCTCCGCCCGGACGGTTGCCCATCTGCCCGAGTCCGAGTCGCAGGCAGGCCCCTCGCCACGCGGATGAAACGGACTAACCGATGAACTCGAGACCCGATTCTGAGGGCGACGCCCACAAGGCGGAAAAGCCCATTTCCGTACTCATCATCGACGATCACGCCCTGGTGCGGACCGCGCTGGCGCATCGTCTGGAGCAGGAGCCGGACATCCACGTCGCGGCGGTCGCCTCCACGGCCGACGAACTCGAGCGCCTGGTCGAGGCGCATCAGCCCACCATCGTGCTGCTGGACATCGACATGCCGGGGCTGGACTGTTTCGACGCTGCCCGCGGCGTTTCCTCGAAGTTTCCGGACGTCCACGTGGTCTTCCTCAGCGCCTTCTGCCACGACAGCTACATCGAGAATGCCCTGGCCGCCAAGGCCAAGGGCTACCTCACCAAGCGCGAGTCGCCCGAAGCGCTGATCGAGGCCCTGCGCGAGGTGGCCGGCGGCGGCGCCTGTTACTCCGAGGAGGTGCGGGCTCGGATCGTGGTCGACTCCCGCGGAACCAAGCTGGCGCCGGTGTCGAAGTCGCGGATATCGCTGCTGACCACCCGCGAGACGGAGATCCTGCGCTACGTCGCCAAGGGGATGTCGAAGAAGGAGATCGCGGGTGTGACGGGGCTGAGCGTCAAGACGGTCGACCGCCACTGCGCCAACCTGATGGGCAAGCTGGACATTCACGATCGCGTCGAGCTGGCCCGGTTCGCGATTCGCGAGGGGCTGGCCGAAGTCTGATCGCCCCGGCCCGGGCGATCCGGCTCGCTTTCGCCCGATCGGGCGCCGAAAGAAGTACACGCCATGATCCGCGCCTGGATGACGATGGGGATGTTGCTGACGGCGCTGGCCGGTTGCCGCGCGGCCGGGGGCGGCGCCGCCGCGGAACGCGCCCCTCAGCCGGCGCTGTTTACGATCGAAGACCCGGCCGCCAGCACGCGCCTGGCTTCGATCCGGCGGGAACTGGCCGGTCTTGACGACCACGCCTGGGCGGGCGTCTACCATCGCGGGGATCCGGCCGGAGCGGTCGGGGACGATCTGATCCTGGCGCCGCAGTCCGGCTACGTCCTCCAGTTGCGCGGGCGGACGGGCGTGTGCCGATCGGGCTGCCCCAACTGCGCCGCCGGCAGGGCGAGCGTGGCGTCGGGGGCGATCGTTCCCGGCCCGCGGGACTCGTTGAAGCTGGCCATGGAATTGTCTCCCGGTGAGGTGATCCTGGTGGAAGAACTCGTCCCGGCGCAGCGGGGCCGGCAGCACTACCTGGTACCCGTGAACGAACTCGACGCATTTCAAAGCGCCGTCCAGGCCGGGACCGAACCGCGGGCCGAACTCAAGGATCGACTGTATCTGCGCGAGGCCGATCCGCTCCACCCCCCCCCGGCCGGCGCGCCCCCGCGATAGAATCGCTCACCGCGAAAGCGAAGATGGCGGCCCGGTAGCGCCCCGGGCGCTTATCCCAGAATGCGGAGGATCTGGTCCACCGTGCCCTCGATGCGCTCGGGCGTCTCGTAGGTGCCCTCTTCGATGGCGCGGCGGATCTCAAGGATGCGCGTGAACTCGGGCCGCGCCGGGATGCGCGACTGCGCCCGCGCCCGTCCCTCCTGCGAGATCTCGACGATGTCGACGCGGTCCGCGATGGGCGCGGCCGGGGGGGGGACGCTGGCCGGATGCACGGCGACGTATTTCAGGAAGGGACTGCTGATGCCATCCACGGGGTTCATCGATTCCACTCCGAGCTTTTCCGGCCGCTGCGATCCGTCGGGGTCGCACTGCCGGGCCGTACCTGCCGGTTACCACCGGCGCGCACGCTGACCATACCCAATACCGCCGCATTCCTCCGTGAATCGTCGCGGGGAGACCGAGGGAGTGATTCCAGGAACGACCGCGGACCGTCCCGTCCGCTGCAACCGTCGTACACTTCACGTCCGCTAATAGTATCGGCGCGCGGGTTGTGAAATCTTGATCGACTTCCTCAAAAAAAAGCGATTCGCCCTGCACCTGTACAACATCTTGCAACGTCGCCGCGACCGTTGCGCCACATCTTGCGTTTGTGCGGTTGCACCTGAACCCGCGGCGGCGGCGCCGCGACCGGCACTCGCCCCACCGGCCCGGAAAAGGCTGAAAAACGCTCCGGTCCCTGCGGCGTTGCGGCGAGCGATCGCGCACGGTGGGATGGGGGGCCACGGCGGGCCGCACGCCGCCGGCCCGCACTGCGGGGTTTACCGCCGGCCGAAAGTCGCCAGACTGCACCCCCTGGGCCGGCCGCGGCGGCGGCCGTTTCGCACGCCGGCGGCGTGCTCAGGGTGGTCGAGACGTACATGGCGTCGGTGTCGCTCGAGAACGTGACGAAGACCTTCGGGCGCGGACGTGGGCGCGGGGCCGCGCTCGACCGGTTCAGCCTGCACGCGGAGCGCGAGTACGTCGCCGTCGTGGGGCCGTCGGGGTGCGGCAAGACGACGCTGCTGCGACTGGTGGCCGGGCTGGAGGTCCCCGATTCCGGCACGGTGCGCATCGGCGGGCAAGACATGCGCGATGTCCCTCCCCGACGCCGCGACGTGAGTATGGTGTTTCAGAGCGACGCGCTCTATCCGCACATGAGCGTCCGAAGCAACATCGCGTTTCCGCTCCGCGTGCGCAAGGTGGGTCGCGCCGAGGTCGACGCACGGATCCACTGGATGGCCGGCCAGCTTGGCCTGGAGCACCTGCTCCAGCGCCGGCCGCGCGAGCTTTCCGGCGGGCAGCGCCAGCGGGTGGCGCTGGCACGAGCGATGATCCGCCGTCCGGCCGTGCTGCTGCTGGATGAACCTCTCGGACACCTGGACTCGGGCGAGCGCCTCCGCGCCCGTGGGCTGATCCGGGCGCTCCATCGCGAGCTGGGAGGCACGACCCTGCACGTCACCCACGATCAGGAGGAAGCCATGGCGCTGGCCGATCGACTGGTGGTGATGCTCGATGGGCAGGTGCGTCAGTCGGGGCCGCCCTGGGAGCTGTATCGCCATCCGCGCGACCGGTTCGTCGCGCAGTTCCTGGGGTCAGCGCCGATGAACTTCGTCGAGGGGAGTCTGACCGCCGATGGGGAGGCGACGGCGTTCGATGGGGGCGGATTGCGCGTGGTCTTCAGTTCCGGACGTTTCCCGCCGTCGATGGCGCCGGCGGCCGCGATCCTGGGCATCCGCCCCGAAGACGTGGCGTTTCAAGCGGCCGAACGGGCCGAAACCGAGTGTGCGACCCGCGATGGCGCCGCCGGTCGTGCGGGCGGCGATCGGACGGTCGTCGAAGCCGTCGAGACGGTTGCCGGGCGCAGGCACGTCGTCATCCGGACCGGCGCCGGCGCGCGGCTGCTGGCCGAGGCGCGCGATCACGCGGTTCCCGGGCCGGGGGCGAGCGTGGACCTTCACCTTCCGCCGGATCGCGTCAGCGTGTTCTCCCCGGGCGAGCACGGACGAAACCTGGAGGTCGGAAGCGGCGGGACGGAACGCAGCGCCGGGACCGGGTTGTAACGTCCCGGCGTGCGGACCGTATTGCCGGTCAGGCCCCCGGTCGCGCCGGGAGCGTGACCGATGGAGTGCACGTCCCCGGAACCACCCGGATGGAACCCGCCGGGCTGGCAGCGAGCCGGGGGCTTGAATCCCGCGGCCCACTGCCAGCGGCGTGATCGCGTGCCGGAACTAACTGCAGCTTTCGGCCTTACCCTTGAGCTTGCAGATGCCGTTGCCGTCCGGGCAAGCGATCGTCGTTTTGAGCTTCTTATTGCAGTCCTTCACGTCTTCACACTGGCCCTCGGTGCGATACGACGAGCCCTTGGGCGGGCAGGTCTCGCAGCCGCGCTTCGCCCTGCTCTTCTTGATGGTGTAGCGACACACCGGACCACCCGCCTCCAGGAAGTCCCAGCCGCGCACGTCGCTGTAACCGCCGGAGCCGACCAGTTCTTCGTCCGCGGTGACCGTGTCGATCCGATACATCTCGGACCGCCCGCCGTACAGCTTTCCATCCGGACCGCAGGAGATCGTCTGAATGCCGATCTGGGGAGAGGAGTTCTGATTGGGGTCGACGTCGGTGGTCTGGGCATTGTTGACGTCGACCGTTACCAGCCCCTGTCCGATCCCGTTACCCGGGCCGATGTCATAGGCGTAGAGGGTGTCGCCGCAGAAAGCCAGACCCTGCACGCCCGGAAGGCCCATGCTCCCGATGCGGACGCTGTTGCCCGACTGCGGATCGATGGCGTGCAACTCGTCTGGCTGCCCGAAGGCGATCTCATTGACCGCGAAGACCTTGCCGGAGGGTGACAGGGCCAGCCCCCGGACGTCAGCCAGCGTGATCCCTGCGGCAGCGCGGGCCAGACCGGTCGACGGATCGATGATCCACAACGTGCCGCCACGGCCCGCCATGTAGATCTCGCCATCGCCCGTCGGCGCAGATGCGTTGAGCGTCTGTGTTCCGGAAGGGCCGAGCACCCGTCCGACGCCGGTGCTGCTGTCGAATGCATAGGCCGTTCCCGCCCAGGCGCCGCCGGCCATGTCTTCCGCCGACACGCCCGGCGCCGGGTCGATGGTCAAATCGGACGGCACGCCGCCCGCAACGCCCGGCAGACCATCCCCATCCGGGTCGATTATGACCCCCCCCCCCACGTTTGCCACCGCGGCGCCTGCCAGCGCGGCGATGCACCAGACGAACAGCACTGCAGAAAACCTGTGACTCATCATTCTGCCTCCCCAAAAAGTGTGGCCCGGTCGGGGAACTGGGGGACGTGGAAAAACCCGTGCGCCCTCCGAGAGGAGTCTCCCCGGACCGGCGTGCAGATCCTGCGCCTGCGCCGGTGGCGCACAAACCACCCCCATTACTCCCACTCGACCGTTCCGGTTCCCGATGAACGCCCGCATTCTACCCTCGGGCGGGGTTCGGTTCAAGCAGGAAGCGCCACCCCTGCGCGTGGGGGTGTGTTGGGGATGCGGCGGGCGCCCCTGGGACTGCCAGGCTCCAGCCTGGCGGCGCGGGGAAAAGCGTCGGCGGCTTGAAAACGCATCAACCGGGAAGCTCCGCGCGGGCTTCAAGCCCGCTGGTCGCTTAGTGGAGCCCGCGGTTCCGTCAGGCCCCCGGTCGCGCCGCCTTCGCATGGGCGGCCCGGCCGTCGCTGCCGCGCAGTTCCTCCAGCGCCCTGCGGGCGGCTTCCTGCTCCGCCTCCTTCTTGCTGGGACCCCATGCGCTGGGAAAGCGGTGGCCATCGATGACGACGCAGACTTCGAAGCACTTCGCGTGGTCCGGGCCTTGTTCGTCCAGCGACTCGTAGTAGGGCGTGGCGGACATGTGGCGCTGGACGTATTGCTGCAGCGTGGACTTGTGATTGTCGCGATAGGCGGATTCCGCGGCCCGGTCGATGTGCGGACCGATCGCCTCCAGGACAAAGCGCCGCGCCGGGTCCAGCCCGCCGTCGACGTACAGCGCGCCGATCAGCGACTCGATGACCGCGGCCCGCAGCGACATGGGCATGCGCTGCCGGCCGCCCATCCCCTTGCCCAGGAACAGCAACTCCGTCAGCCCGAGCTGGTCGGCGACTTCGGCGCAGGTCTTCCGCGAGACGATGACGGACTTCACCTTGGTCAGGCCGCCCTCCAGTTCGTCACCGAACCGGTCATAGAGTTCGGCGCAGACGATCAGACCCAGGACGGCGTCGCCCAGGAATTCGAGCCGCTCGTTGGACTTGAGGCGGTGGTCCGCCACCGACGCGTGGGTCAGCGCCGTGACGGCGAGGTTCGGATCGCGAAAGCGATACCCCGTGATCTGCTCGGTGCGCGCGACGGCCTCGTCGGGAGTCACGACCTCAACCCTTCAGGCCGAGAGCGGAAGCCGCGCGAGTTCCGTCGGCGGAGCGGGCGCGAGTTCCGTTATCGGCCGGTGGACTTGACAGGCGGGAGCCGCACGCCGAACCGAACCGCGACGCGCGCCTCCGATACCAAAGGATCCCCCGTTGGTATTGCTGATCTTATCTTCGGCGAGCCGCGGGGTCAATCTTGGTTCCGCGGATGTTGATGCGCCGTGGCAGCGGACCTACAGTGCCGCGCGTGCCCGAGCGCCCCTTCCTGCACCACACTCGAACCATCGCGCTGCTCACCCTGGTTTCACGGATTATGGGACTCGTGCGCGACGTGGTCTTCGCCAACTACTTCGGCGCCGGCTCCGTCATGGCCGCGTTCCGGGTGGCGTTCGTGGTGCCCAATCTGTCACGCCGCGTGTTCGGCGAAGGCGCCCTGTCCGCGGCCCTGGTGCCGATCGTGACGCGCACCCGGCGGTCCGCGGGAGACGACGAGGCCCGGCGGCTGGCAGGCGCCGTGCTGGCCTGGCAGACGATCATCCTCGCAGCGATCACCCTGATCGTGGAGATCGGACTGTCGATTGCTCACGCCTGGGCGCCGTCGCCCGTTCTCGAGCTGACGCGACTGCTGCTGCCCTACATGGTGCTCATCTGCGCTGCTGCGGCCGCGGGCGGAATTCTCAACGCCTGCGGACGATTCGCGCTGCCCGCGCTGGCGCCGGTCATCCTGAACGTCGCGATCATCGCCGCGACCGCAGGCGGGGCCGTGCTGGGTGGGTTGACCGGCATGGGCCTGATGAGGGTGGTGTGCGTCGCCGTGCTCGTCTCGGGCGCGATTCAGTTCGGCGCGCAATGGGTGGGGCTGGGCCGGGCGGGATTGCTGCCTCGATGGAACCTGGGCTGGAAGGAGCGCGGCGTCGATCGCGTGGTCGCGTTCATGGCCCCGATGGTGCTGGGGCTGTCGGCGGTGCAGTTGAGCACGCTGCTCGATCACCTGATGGCGATCAGCCTGGTGGTGGATGAGCAGGGCCGCCGTGTGGGGCCGGCCGTGCTTGCGTTCGCACAGAACCTGTATCAACTGCCGCTCGGGGTCTTCGGCATCGCCCTGGCGACCGCGGTGTTCCCGAAGATGGCGGCGCTGGGCGCGGCCCAGGATCGGGCCGCCCTGTCCTCGACGATGTCGCAAGGGCTGCGGCTGGCGTCGTTCGTGGCGGTGCCGGCCGCGGCGGGGCTGGTCCTGGTCTCCCATCCGCTCGTGCAGGCCCTCTTCGAGCGCAACGAGTTCCAGGCGCACGACTCGGTGCGCGTATCGGGGGCGCTGGTGTGCTACGCCCTGGGGCTGCCGGCGTACTTTGCCAACCACGTCCTGGTGCGGGCTTTTTACGCGCTCGGGGACAGCCGCACGCCCGTGCGCATCGTGGGAGGCATGGTGGCGATCAACGTCGTGCTCGGGCTGGCGCTGGTCCTGTCGCCGCTGCAGGAGCGCGGGCTGGCCCTGGCGACGGCGATCTCCGCCTGGGCTCAGACGGCGCTGCTGGGCCGGCGCCTGCACCGCGTCCTGTCGTTACCGCCGGACGGCAAGCTGGCGTCAAGCCTGCAACGGACCGCCGCGTGCGCGGCCGCGATGGCCGCCGCGGTCTGGATCGTTGATCGCCTCTGCACCGGCGTGGAATGGCTGGCGCAAGCCCCGACCGTGCGGACGGCGATGATGATCACCCTGGGCGCCGGCGTGTACGTGGCGGCGTGCCGCGCCACCCGGCACGGCGAGTTCTATGCCCTGCTCGGAGTTTCGCCGAAGCCTACGAGGGGCTGATGAAGTGATGAAGCGCTCCCGCCTGCCGCAGCGCCTCGCTCTTCTGCGCCGCACGGGAGAGGATCTCGGCCGCCGGCGGAACACGTCGCGTGGACACCTCGAACACCTTGCCGGCGTCGCGCCACTGTGCGGTGATTCCGTCGAACGTTTGCTCGAACGACTCTCGGCCGACGCCGCAGGCCACCGCGTCGTCCATCAGGGCGTGCAGGTCGTCCGAGTCGATGACGGGGGCGACGATCAGCGTCGCCAACTGATTGGCGAACGCGAGCTTGCGGGTGATCTGCAGATACCGGCGCTGAGGCGGCTTCTGCGGCGCGTCGCCTTGGAGCGCCATGATCGGCATCCGGCTCAACTGAGCCGGAAGCCCCCAGTGCGCCAAGAGCCGGGCGGTCAACTCGTGTCGGGTGATGCCGAAGTGGTTGCGCTCCCGGCGCAGAAGGTCAGACTCGTCGGTAGCGGCGTCGATCAAGGGTGCGTACTCGTCGGGCGCCGCGTTCGCCAGGACCAGCGCCCCCATGTCGGAGAGCAGCCCCAGGGTAAAACCCTCCGGCGGCGACAGGTCGCGGCCGATGCAGCACAGCCGCTCCATCGCCACCGCCCGGGCGAGCGAGCGCGGCCAGAAGGCCCTATAGTTGAAGGAGCGGCAGGTTGCGCCGTGCTTGCGGTCGATGACGGAGATGCCCAGGGCGATGACGGCCACGGTCCGGATGCCCAGCAGGATGGCGACCGTGCGCACGTCCAGGATCGGCCGCGACGTCCCCGAAAACGGCGAGTTGATGATGCGCAGCATTCGCTGCACCAGCGCCGGGTCCGTGCGGATGATCTCGACGAACTGGTCGACGGTGGCATCCTCCCGATCGGCCAGCGCCAGCACTTCCAGCGCTACGCCGGTGGGACTGGGCAGATTGGGGTGACCCAGGAATCGTGCAAACGGGTCGGGTTGACCACTCATCGGCATCTCCGCGCGATCGGACCTCCTGGATATCGGCACAAGCTGCGCCGCCTCTTAGGCGCATGAAGAAGGCACGGCGGCGCAAGCGGCCGGGCGTGCCTTCACTTCAAAAGACGTGCGGCGAGTTCCCCTATCCGCCGTAATAACCGCGGATGATCTCGCTGGCCTTGTTGTCCGCGAGGTTTATCGCCCCCAGCGCCTGGCTGGCGGCCGTGCGGATGGTCAGGTTCGGGTCCGATTGGGCCATTCGCACCAGGGCCGAAACCTGACTTTCCTCGAGCAGATTGCCGTGATTCCGGGCGCACTCGGCCAGCGACCCGAAGGCCGACACCCGCAGCGATTCGGTGTTGTTCGCGTCCAGGGCGACGTGGGCGATCGAGCGCTGCGCCGTCTCCGTCGGGGCCAGCGCCAGCACGGAGGCGCAGGCCGTCTGCAACTCCTCATTCGGGCTGCGCAGCCCGCCGATCAGCGCCGGTTCCGCTCCGCCGAAATCGAACACCGTGCGTCCGTTGGCGGCGATCGTCCGAAGCGTGCGCGCGGCCTCCAGCGCCATCGAGAGCGCCAGATCGGGATCCAGCGGCGTCTGACCGGTGTCGGCGTTGATCTCATCGAGGCGGGCCAGAAGCGCGGTGGCGTCGGCGGCGGCGGTCACGACACGGGCGAATGGATCGTCCCGGGTCGCCTCCTCGCTGATGTCCTGGTGCTGCCCCTTGCGCAGCACCACGACGGGCGTCTTGGCGAACGTGAACTCGGCCCGCAGGCGCACCATCGCCTCGGCTAGCGACGGGTCAGCGATGTCCGTGGAAACGTAGATGGCGCTGACGTTCTCGAACTCCTTGCGGGCCCGCGTCAGCGCCTGAAAGAAGTTGGTCTCGCCGATCACGTCGGTTTCACCGTCGCGGAGCGCGTCCATCACGCGGTTCAGATTGGCGGCGTCTGCGTCGACTACCACAATGCGCCGGCGGCCCGTCTGGGACAGCGCCTCTGACAGGACGGGCACGACCATCGGTGAGCCGACGAACTGCGAGGTGGGCAGCGCGTTGCCCAGCGCCAGGGCGGCGCGGATCCGCACGACGACGTCGGAGAACTGCAGGGCCTTGACCAGCGGCTGCTTGTACTCCTCGGTGCCGACCAGCGACGCGGGGCCGGCCGTCAGACGCAGCGCCCGGATGGCGCCCAGCGCCACCGTGGTGTCCTGGTCCTCCACCGCCCGGTCGAGCACCAGATGGGCGTAGCGCGGTCCCGCGGCCTGCGAGAAGTGCAGCGCCCGGGGGAAGTTCGCCGGCCGCGTATCGTCGGTGACGCCCTGCTCAGCCGGAGCTCCGCTTTCGACGTTCAGGCCCAGCCGCCCTTCGCGACGGATGTTGGCGGCCAGCCACAGGGCGATGGCCTCGGACCGGTCCGGCGCCAGTTGCAGCACTTCGGAGGTGCAGCGCATCGCCATGACGGTACCGAATATCCGCGTCGGGACCGGCACCGCCCGCAGCGTCTGCTGGTCGTCGTTCCAGTACCAGACGTTGGCCGTCTCGAGCCGGGGATCGGCGCGGACGGTCGGGTCTTCATCGTAGTAGCGCTCCGCCAGCGCCTGGAATTCCTCGGCCGCGGAGACGCCGAAGGTGCGGCCGCAGATGGACTCGATCCTGCCGATGGCGGCGGCCGCGGCCGACCTGGTGCGGTCGGGCATGGCTGAATCGCCCATGAGCCGCCGCAGATAGGGCACGGCCTGCGGGTAGCCGATCTCGCCCAGGGCGAAGATCAGATTCAGCCGCACGCTCTCATCCCGCACGCGCAGAGCGATAACCAGCGGGTTGACCGCCCCTTTGCCGATCTTGGGAAGGGCGGTGCTGACGCGGGGCCAGAGGCGCTTGCGGGAATCGTCGAGCAGCGTCGAGACCATCGCGGGGATAGCGTACTCGCCGGAATCGCGCAGGTGGCGGGTGGCGTCGTACTCCTGCTGCGGGTCGCCGCCGAGCCGCTCGATGTTCGCCTGGATCCGGACCGGGTCCTTGCGCTTCTCGAACTGGCCTTTTTCGATCAGCTCCAGCACGCGGGCCGCGTTGTCGCCGACGGTCGAGTTCTTCACCAGGATCTGCAACGTGTCGATGCTGAGACGGTCCTTGTCGGACAGCTCCAGCACCTTCACGGGAGTGGCGTCCGGGTGGTCCAGCAGGGCGCGGGCGAAAGCATCCGCGGCGGTGAAGCGGCCGAGCTTGGCGTAGTGCAGGAACTCGGTGAAGAGGGTCTCCACCGACGAATCCTGGGGCACGTCGGTGCCGCCGATGCCGCGCTGAGCCAGGGCCATCGACGGAACCTGGGCCAGAGCCAACGCCGCGCCCGCCAGCCGTATGGCGGCCGCGCGGGACGAAACAGGTAGACGACCAACGCTGTGCATTTGTCTCTCCATCTTCGGTTTGCCATGCCGGCATGAATGCGCCGAGTCTGCGACCCTCTTCGGGGTATGTAGGGGATGATCCACGGTCTATTCGGGCCGCCGTCGGGCCGCGGGTATCGGCCGACGCCCTCCCCGCTCCCGCACGATCCGCCTGTCAAACCCCCGGCAGCGCGTGCGCCCCCGGCGCACCTCACGGAGGGCGACACGGCGCGGCCAGTATAGGAACCTGTGGTTTTCGGTCAACCGGAATCCGGGGGCGGGCAGTCGTGCGAGTACTGCGGGTGAGCGATCCGTGGTGGATGGCTCCGCGCCGGTTCTCCGCCCGCCATGAATGGCGGGGCTGCGGGGGGGTGGGTCCGGATCACGAGGGCAGGTGGAACGCCGATTGCTGGACCATCCAGTGGCGGTTCCCACGAGGATCGCGGCTCCGGCCGGGGGGGCGGCGTCACCAGCACCACAGAGTGGCCTTGCAGCAAACCCGACGGGTTTGCCAACCGCCCGGAAGACCGTTGGGAAGTGTGTCATGCCCGGAAAAAAAGTCACCATCGACGGCAACGAGGCCGCCGCTTACGTCGCGTACCTCAACAGTGAGGTCATCGCGATCTACCCCATCACCCCCAGCTCTCCGATGGGCGAACTGGCCGACGCCTGGGCGGCGCGCGGCATGCCCAACCTGTGGGGCACTGTCCCCAGCGTGACCGAGATGCAGAGCGAGGCCGGCGCAGCGGCAGCGGTCCACGGGGCGCTGCAGACGGGCGCTTTGAGCACGACTTTCACCGCGTCTCAGGGCCTGCTGCTGATGCTCCCGAACATGTACAAGATCGCGGGCGAGCTGACGCCGACGGTCTTTCACGTGTCGGCCCGGTCGATCGCCACGCACGCCCTTTCCATTTTCGGCGATCACAGCGACGTGATGATGGCCCGCCCGACCGGGTTCGCGCAGATCGGGTCGGGCAGCGTGCAGGAGGTCATGGACCTGGCACTGGTGGCCCACGCGGCTACGCTGGAGGGTCGCCTGCCCTTCATCCACTTCTTCGACGGCTTCCGCACGTCGCACGAGGTGGCCAAGATCGAGCAGATCAGCGCGGACGACATGCGCAAGCTGATCGACCCGAAGCTGATCGCCGCGCACCGGGCGCGGGCGATGACGCCGGAACGTCCGGTTCTGCGCGGCTCGGCTCAGAACCCGGACGTGTTCTTTCAGGCGCGGGAGGCGTGCAATCCGTTCTACAGTAGCGCCGCGGCGATCGTGCAGCGGAAGATGGATGAACTGGCCGCCATCACCGGCCGCAGGTATCGGCTGTTCGACTACGTCGGCGCGCCGGACGCCGAGTTCGTGCTGGTCATGATGGGCAGCGGGGCGGAGGTCGCGCATGAGACGGCCACGTATCTGGCCGGGCTGGGGCGCAAGGTCGGCCTCGTCAAGGTGCGGCTCTACCGGCCGTTCGACGCCGAGGCGTTCGTTAACGCCCTGCCGCGGTCGGTGAAGCGCGTCGCGACGCTGGACCGCACCAAGGAACCCGGCGCCACCGGCGAGCCGCTCTACCAGGACGTGGTAACGGCTTTGACGGAACACTTCGGCGCCGGACGCAACGGCCTGCGGGGGATGCCGCGCATCATCGGCGGCCGCTACGGACTGTCGTCCAAGGACTTCACCCCGGCGATGGTCAATGCCGTGTTCGACGAACTCGATAAGCCGGATCCGAAGAACCACTTCACCGTCGGCATCGACGACGACGTGACGCACACGTCGCTGCCGTTCGATCCGGGGTTCTCGACCGAAGACCCGGCCGCGGTGCGGGCGATGTTCTTCGGACTGGGCTCGGACGGCACCGTGGGGGCGAACAAGAACTCGGTGAAGATCATCGGCGAGGAGACGGACAACTTCGCCCAGGGGTATTTCGTCTACGACTCGAAGAAGGCCGGCTCGATCACCGTCTCGCACCTGCGTTTCGGGCGCAAGCCGATCCGCAGCAGCTACCTGATCGACAAGGCCAGCTTCGTCGCCTGCCACAACGACGTTTTCCTGGAGCGGTTCGACATCCTCCGTTGGGCGCAACCGGGCGCGACGTTCCTGCTGAACGTGCAGGCGTCGCCGGAGGAGGTGTGGGACCGGCTGCCGCGGCAGGTGCAGAAGCACATCCTCGACAAGAAGATCAGGTGCTACGTCATCGACGCCTTCAAGGTGGCCGGCGAGACGGGCATGGGGCGCCGCATCAACACGATCATGCAGACGTGCTTCTTCGCCATCTCCGGCGTGCTGCCGCGCGAGGAGGCCATCGCGAAGATCAAGGACAGCATCAAGAAGACCTATGCCAGCAAGGGCGACGACGTCGTCAGGCAGAACTTCGCGGCCGTGGACACGACGCTGGCGAACCTGTTCGAGGTGCCCATTCCCAGGAGCGTGACGTCGCAATTCGACCGGCCGCCGGCCGTCAGCGACGCCGCGCCGGAGTTCGTGCGCCGCACCCTGGGTCCGATGATCGCGGGCGACGGAGATTCGCTGCCCGTCAGCCAGATGCCCTGCGACGGCACCTTCCCGACCGACACCGCCCGCTGGGAGAAGCGCAACATCGCTCTGGAAATCCCGGTGTGGGACGCTGGTCTGTGCATCCAGTGCAACAAGTGTGCCCTGGTCTGCCCGCACGCGGCCATCCGGGCGAACGTGTATGAGGAGTCGTGCCTGAGCACGGCGCCGGAGACGTTCAAGTCGGAGGTGGCGCGCGGCGAGTTCAAGGGGCTGCGCTACACGATTCAGGTGGCGCCGGAGGATTGCACCGGCTGCGGGCTGTGCGTCGAGGCGTGTCCGGCCAAAAACAAGAGTGACGCCAGCCGCAAGGCGATCAACATGGCACCGCAGCCTCCGCTGCGGGAGCGCGAGCGGGTCAACTACGAGTTCTTCCTCGACCTGCCCGTCTACGATCGCACCCGGCTGAAGGCGAACACGGTCAAAGGGTCGCAGATCATGCTGCCCCTGTTCGAGTATTCCGGCGCCTGCGCCGGCTGCGGCGAGACGCCCTACGTGAAGCTGGTCAGTCAGCTCTTCGGTGACCGTGCGGTGATCGCCAACGCGACGGGCTGCTCGTCCATCTATGGCGGGAACCTGCCGACGACGCCGTGGGCGAAGAACCGCGACGGCCGCGGCCCGACCTGGTCGAACTCGCTGTTCGAAGACGCCGCCGAGTTCGGGCTGGGGTTTCGCCTGGCGATCGACAAGCAGCGGCGATTCGCGGTGGAACTGCTCATCCGGCTGCGCGACCGGCTGGGCGGCGAGTTCGTCGACGCCATCATCCACGCCGACCAGACCAACGAGATCGGCATTCACGCCCAGAGGGAGCGCATCGCGGAGCTGAACCGCCGGCTGGACGCCCTCGAGACGCCGGAGAGCTTCAACCTGCGGGCGGTGGCGGACACGCTGCTGCGGCGCAGCGTCTGGAGCTTCGGCGGCGACGGCTGGGCGTATGACATCGGCTTCGGCGGCCTGGATCACGTCCTGGCGTCGGGGCGAAACCTCAACGTGCTCGTGCTCGATACGGAAGTGTATTCGAATACGGGGGGTCAGATGTCCAAGGCGACGCCGCGCGGGGCGGTGGCCAAGTTCGCCGAGGCCGGCCGCGAGGCGGACAAGAAGGACCTGGGGATGCACGCGATGGCGTACGGCAACGTGTACGTCACGCAGGTGGCGATGGGGGCGAACGACAACCACACGGTCAAGGCGTTCGTGGAGGCCGAGAGTTACAACGGCCCGTCGCTGATCATCGCCTATTCGCACTGCATCGCCCACGGCATCAACATGACGCTTGGGCTGGATCAGCAGAAGGCGGCGGTCGACAGCGGCCACTGGCTGCTCTACCGCTATGACCCGCGGCGGGCGGAGCAGGGTCTCAACCCGCTGCAACTGGATTCCAAGCGTCCCAGCCTGCCGCTGCGGTCGTACGTCGAGAAGGAGAACCGCTACCGGGCGCTGATAACGGCCCGCCCCGAACGGGCCGAGCAGTTGCTGGCCCGGGCCCAGGAGCACGTCCGTCGCAGGTACGCCATGTACGCCAGGCTGGCGGCCGTACAGCCGGCGGCGGCGCAGCCGGCGGTTGCGCAATCGGCGGGGGGGGGGAGTGAGGAAAGGGATTGAGGGGACCGGAAGTACTGGAGGGCTCGCGCGGAGCCAAGCTATGGACTTGAGCACGAACTATCTGGGGTTCCACCTGAAGACGCCGCTGGTGGCCGCCGCGTCACCCATGTCGCGCGACGCAGGAGCGGTGCGGGCGATGGAAGACGCCGGCATCGCGGCGGTGGTGATGTACTCGCTGTTCGAGGAGCAGATCGCCCAGGAGGCTTCCGCCCACGATCACTTCGTCGAGTTCGGCGCGGAGAGCTTCGCCGAGTCGCTGACGTACGCCCCGCCGATCGAGGACTTTCCTCGCGGGCCGGTCGAGTACGTCGAGCACGTCCGGCGGCTGAAGGAGTCGGTCGACATCCCGATCATCGCCAGCCTGAACGGCGCCACGCCCGGGGGCTGGACGCGCTACGCCGCCGAACTGGAACAGGCCGGGGCCGACGCCATCGAGCTGAACGTCTACCTGCTGGCGACCGACCCGGAGACGACCGCCCAGCAGATCGAGCAGCGCCACCTGGAGATCCTGGCGGCGGTGAAGGAGTGCGTCCGCGTCCCGGTGGCGATGAAACTGGGGGCCCAGTTCACGGCGCTGGCGAACTTCGCCCGCCAGCTCGACCGGCACGGCGTGGACGGGCTGGTGCTGTTCAACCGCTTCTATCAGCCGGACGTCGACCTGGACAACCTGGAGGTGACGCCGCAGTTGGACTTCAGCGCCCGCCACGAGCTGCGCCTGCCGCTGCGCTGGATCGCCGTGCTGGATCCGATCGTGGAGGCGAGCCTGGCGGCCACCACCGGCGTGTACGACTACCAGGACGTACTCAAACTGATGATGGTGGGGGCGGACGCGGCCATGATGTGCGCCGCCCTGCTGACCGGCGGACCGCAAGTCGCGACGCGGGTGCTCAACAACATGCGCGAGTGGATGGAAGAGCACGAGTACGAGAGCGTCAAGCAGATGCAGGGCAGCATGAACCTGGCGACCTGTCCCGACCCGGGGGCGTTCGAGCGGGCCAATTATATGAAAGCACTGGCGTCGTATGTGTGAAAAGAGGTTGACGGTTGGAAGGTTGAAGGTTGCAAGGTTGAAGGTTGCAAGGTTGAAGGTTGTAAGGTTGAAGGTTGTAATGTTCTAAGGTTGTAAGGTTGAAGGTTTTGAGGTTGGAGGGTTGAAGGTCGACGGGCGAATGATGGGTACGGAATGGACGGGGTGCAGGCGTGAACCACCTGGTGCCGAAAACGCGGGAAACGCTCGAAGTCGGTGATTCCGGCACGTTCACCAAGACCATCACGGAGGCCGACGTCCTGGCCTTCGCCGATGCCTCGGGCGATTTCAACCCGCTGCACGTGGACGACGAGTACGCCCGCCGCAGCGCCTTCGGGCAGCGGGTCGCCCACGGGATCCTCACCGCGGCGCTCATCTCGGCCGTGCTGGGCGGCGAACTGCCCGGCGTCGGCACCATCCTGGTCAGCATCCACGTGCGCTTCCTGCGGCCGGTGTTCATCGGGGACGTGGTCACGGCCGAGGCGACCGTCATGCAGATCATCAACCCGAAACGCGTCCGCATCCTGGTCGCCTGCCGCAATCAGGACGGCCGGGACGTGGCCATCGGCAACGCGGTCGTCATCCCGCCGGCGCAAACCCGGCTGATCGGGGAATGACCGGCCGCGGCGCGATCCCGCGCCGGCGGCGCGCTACACCCACGTCAGACTTTGACACACTGAGCGCACAGGAGGTCCCCCGCCTCGGTGGCGCCCAGGGCGAAGGTGTCGCGATCGCAGTGCGTGCAGGGCAGCGGCTCCAGTTGGCGCGTCAGCGGGTTGTAGGGGATCAGCAGCGTCCGCGACGCTTTGCGGCGCGTGAGCTGGACGGTACAGAGCATGATCGGCAGGCGCAGCCGGCGGAAGTCCAGGACGCTCACCGACACCGCCGTCGTGTGTTCAAGGGCGATCTGCCCGACGGTCTGGTCGAACGCCTGCACGCGCTGCGCCAGCGAGGCTCGAAGCTCCGCCAGCCGACGCTGAACTGCGCCCTCCGCGCCGGTCGGGCCCTCCGATCCGGTTGGGGCCTCCTTGCGCTTGTTGGTCGATGCCTGGGCAAATGCTTCCCAGTTGCGGCGGTGTTCCGCCTGCGCCGCGGTGAACGCGCGCTCCCAGTCCGACAGGGCGGTACGCAGATGAGGGCGCGTCTGTTCTTCGACGCGGGTGCGGGCTTTGAGCGCCGCTCGGCGCACGAGCGAGGCGAGCTGGGGTCCGGTCAGCGGTTTGAACGCGCCGGCCTCGGCCGGCCCGGCCGGCGACGCATCGTCGAGGCCGTGGGGTGGGAACGTCAGCACGGCGCCGGTATCGACGTTGATCCAGGGCTCCAGCACGCCGTCTTCGCGCCCGGCGGCCTGGATTTCGTAAAAAAGCCCCACGCCCAGATACTCGCCCACGCTCTCGTGAACGCCCTTGAATTCCAGCTTGGTGTTGATCGCCTGGAACTCGGCGTGAAAGAGGGCCTCGATGCCGTCCTGCTTGACGTAGACGGGTGGCAGAACCACGCATGGGGCCCGCGCCGCGAGGGTGTCGCGGGACAGCGTGGAAAGCTCTTCCTCCACCGCGGCGGTGTCGACGTCCACGCGCAGCGGCGCCGGCGGCACGGCCGCGGTCGGCCACTCGGGCGGCTCCATCACCGTCGGCCTGGGCCGGTGAAGGGCGGCCTGCTCGGCCTCGGCCGCCCGCCGCGCCGCCAGCCGCTTTTCTTCTGCCCGGCGCGCCGCTTCCTCGCGGCGGCGGCGGTGCTCGGCCCGGTCATGGAAGTACCGCAGGATGGAGCGAATCCCCAGGCGGAAGCGGGCCCAGAACCGGGAAGTGGACAGCAGCTTCCGCACTTCCGGGTAGCGGACCGACTCGCCCGCATCGTGACGCCGGATTTCCTCCTCGCAGAATGCCACCAGGGGCTTGAGCCGGTCGAGCTTGTTGTACGCCTGGATGAGAATGTGGAGGTGATCCCACCTGGGATCGAGTTCGTACGACTTGCGTCCCCACTTCAACACGCCTTCCCAGTCGTCGATCTTCTGGTGCGTCGATGCGAGGTGGTCGAGCACGCCCACGTCGTTCGGGCGGCGCATGTGATAGCGTCTGGCCAGCTCGATGGCACGGGCGTGCTGGCCCGCGGCGGCCGCGTTGATGGACTGAATGCGCAGCTTGTCCAGGTTGCCGGGCGGGCCCCCGTCGTGGTGCCAGTTGTTACCGCGTCCGGGTGGACCGCGTCGCTTGCTCATCGCACTCGCCTCCGCCGGGGGCTGTCAGATTATCTGCGCGGCGAAGGGTCGAATCAAGCCGGGCGGGTCTACCGGGGCAGATGGGAGTGCGTGAGCCTATGGGCGGACCACCTGGGATCGCCAGGCTCCAGCCTGGCGGCCGCACCAACGCGGCACCCACTCAGAGAACGGCATTCGAATGGGAGATCCACGCGGGCTTCAGGCCACGCGGCTTGCTTTGCACGGGCGATCACCTCGACCAGTCTTCGACAGCAAGTCCGGGGACGCGGCGGTAGTCGGCGTCGCGACTGACGACCGTAGCGCCAAGGTAACGTGCCGTGGCGGCGATCCACAGGTCGTTCTCGCCAAGCGAGGTGCCACGGCGTCGACAGACGGTCTTGGTCGCTGCGTAGAATTCACCGACGTCGGGAGCGATCTCCATACAGTGGAATCGCGACTTCACACGAGACGCTTTCTGCTCGAACGTGCTGCGTCTGGCGCCTTCGGGTAGTCGTTGAATGCCGAACAGAACTTCCCCCCACGCCACCGTGCAGGTAACGACGACGTCTTCCGGACCAAGGGACCTCAGTCGCGCGTCAAAGCTCGGATGCTCGCGCATCACATCGGAGAGTCCCGTCGTGTCGAGCATGTAAATCATCCCCCCTCCTCGTCCTGGAAGATGTCCTCTCGCCTCGACGGCAAGCGCGCGTCCTTGATGAGACGCTCAAGCAGATCGACGTCCGTGGGATCCAGATGTGGCGGCTCGTGCATAGCCTTCAGCAGCGCCTGCGGCGATCCGAACGGCGGTTCCGAGTCGTCGGTGGATTCGTCCGGGACGATCGAGACGTTCACCCGCTGCCCTTCGGCGAAGGGCAAGGGCCCCGATAGCTGGATCATGCCCCCTCTTATGGTTCCCTTGAAGGTCATCGGGTTTGTTCTCCGAGCTTACGCTTCAGCATCGACCGGCCATCGGGCGCGCCGAATCCCGGCAACAGACTTTAGCCCGGGCGGCGGCCTGACTCAACGGCTGCGAAGCCAGCCCAGGAAGCCAGGGTGCGTGACACAATCGGCGGTCCCCCTGGGATCGCCAGGTTCCAGCCTGGCGGCTGCGGGACTGTCGCGTCCGCTCAGAAAGCGGTACCCAAGTCGGGACTCCGCGCGGGCTGAAGCCACGCGGCTCGCTCAGATGCCCCGCCGATTGTGTCACGCACCCAGGAAGCCACGCGTGCCCGGGCGGCCGAAAATGCCGGACTGGCGCTGCGCGTGTCTGCCGGCCGGCGCATGAGGGTCGATCGACCATGCGGCGGCGCGACGCTTCCGTAGCCGGAGTGCGGAGGCCAGCGGTTCCGGCTCGGCAGCGCGGACTGCAAGCCAAGCTGCCTTGTAGCTGAATGACCGGGCGGGATGCATGAGCGGCTCTCCGTCTGCTGCGTGTCCGGCATGAGGAACGATCGGGGGAAACCGCGGCTACGGCTCGCCCATCAAAGGTACTCTACCTGCCCCGCCAGTTCGCCGGGAGTGAGTACTTCGTAAACGAGAATCAACTGCCGGATGATCTGACCGACCGTGCGGTCCGTCTTCTTGCAGAAGGCGATGCCGGGATGGTCAGTGCCCGAAATGTGCGGGTCGAGGAAGTCGACGTCGTGGGTTACGAGAACCCGTTGCTCATTGCGGGCAAACGCCAACTGGACTTCGTCGGACGCGGTTCGCAATCCCGACGCGACGGTCGTCGAGACGTCAATCCCGTATCGGCGCAAACCGTGAGCCACATCAGGGTCCACGTTTTCGTCCAGCGGAAATCGGATTCGATCACTCACCATTCAGCGTCCGCAATCTGTCCCGCAGCAGCGAGGGGTTGCTGCGGGAAAACGCCTCGGCGACGGCCTCATCGCTGGCGATCCCGCGGTCGATCTCGTCGCGATGATCGAAGTAATAAGCCAGGGCTGCATGGAGGCTTGCCAGCGTGAGGTCAAACTTGCCGGCGATTTCTTCAAGCGACTGGCCCAGCCGCAGATGCATGAGGACGACGTCGGCGACCGTGATGCGCGTGCCAGCGATCCGCGGACGACCGCCACGCACGCCGGCGCTCTGCTCGATGTGCCGATCCAGTGCCAGATTCGAGACCGTCATGGCAAGCGTTCTCCCATTCAGCGACAGCATTTGTCCGGCGGGACTGACCAGATACGAACCACTGCCACATCCGAACCGTGCAACTTCAGAGTCACAGCATTCATGCGGCGGCGCACCGGTGACAAACCGGTGCCACACCTACACCCGATTATACACTTCCCCGCCCTCGTTTCTGAACTCGGCCGATTTCGCGGTCATCCCGCGCTGGAGGGCCTCCGACTCAGCCACGCCCAGCTTCGCGGCGTAGTCGCGGACCTGCTGCGTAATCTCCATCGAGCAGAACCTGGGGCCGCACATCGAGCAGAAGTGGGCAACCTTGGCGCCTTCTTGCGGCAGCGTCTCGTCGTGGAAGCGGCGGGCGCGGTCCGGGTCGAGCGAGAGGTTGAACTGGTCCTCCCAGCGGAACTCGAAACGGGCCTTGCTGAGCACGTCGTCGCGCAGTTGGGCGCCCGGATGCCCCTTGGCCAGGTCCGCGGCGTGGGCGGCGATCTTGTATGCGATGACGCCCTCGCGCACGTCGTTGCGGTCGGGCAGGCCCAGGTGCTCCTTGGGCGTCACGTAGCAGAGCATGGCCGTGCCGAACCAACCGATCATGGCCGCCCCTATGGCGCTGGTGATGTGATCGTAGCCGGGGGCGATGTCCGTCGTGAGCGGGCCGAGCGTGTAAAATGGTGCCTCGCCGCAGCGGGCGAGTTGGCGGTCCACGTTTTCCTTAATCATGTGCATCGGGATGTGGCCGGGGCCTTCGATCATCACCTGCACGTCGTGCTTCCACGCGATCTGCGTCAGTTCGCCCAGCGTTTCCAGTTCCGCAAACTGGGCGTCGTCGTTGGCGTCGGCGATGCAGCCCGGCCGCAGGCCGTCGCCCAGTGAGAAGGCGATGTCGTACGCCTTCATGATCTCACAGATCTCTTCGAAGTGCGTGTAGAGGAAGTTCTCCTTGTGGTGCGCCAGGCACCATTTGGCCAGGATCGACCCTCCGCGCGAGACGATGCCGGTGACGCGCTTCGCCGTCAGCGGCACGTAGCGCAGCAGCACGCCGGCGTGGATGGTGAAGTAATCGACGCCCTGCTGGGCCTGTTCGATGAGCGTGTCGCGGAAGATGTCCCAGGTCAGTTCCTCGGCCGCGCCGTCGACTTTTTCCAGCGCCTGATAGATCGGCACCGTGCCGATCGGCACCGGCGAGTTGCGCAGGATCCACTCGCGGGTCTCGTGGATGTTCCGGCCGGTCGAGAGGTCCATGACGGTGTCCGTGCCCCAGCGCGTCGCCCAGATCATCTTTTCGACCTCCTCCTCGACGGAACTGGAGATGGCCGAGTTGCCGATGTTGGCGTTGATCTTCACCAGGAAGTTGCGGCCGATGATCATCGGCTCGGTCTCCGGGTGGTTGACGTTGGCCGGGATGATCGCGCGGCCGCGGGCGACCTCGCTGCGCACGAACTCCGGCGTTATGCGGCGGGGGATGCTCGCGCCGAAGGATTCACCGTTGTGCTGGCGGCGGATGAAGTCGGCGTATTCGCTGCCGTACGACGGGCGGCCCTGATGATTGTGCGGGGTTCGGTGCCCCGTCGAAGCCGGGAACTCCGCGCGGGCTGAAGCCCGCGGCTCGCTGGCGGAACCTCGCGGCTCGCTGGTGCCGCCGGATCGCGCGCGTTCATCCAGATACGCCTCCAGCCGCTGGTTCTCACGGATCGCGATGAACTCCATCTCCGGCGTAATGATGCCGCGGCGGGCGTAGTGCATCTGGGTCACATTCGCGCCCGTTTTCGCCCGCAGGATCGGGCGGCGCGACGCATCCGGGAATCGTTCGACGCTGAGCCTGCCGCCGTCGCGATAACCGTTGTCTTCGGGCTTCACGGCCCGACCCGTCACGACTTCCACGTCGCCGCGCGCCTGGATCCACTGCAATCGCAACGGCGGCAGCCCGCGGCGGACGTCCACGGCCACGTCCGGATCGGTGTAGGGTCCGGACGTGTCATACACGTAGATGGGTGGGTTGGGCGTCAGGTCGCCTGCGAGCGGCAACGGGGTGCCACCGCCATCGGCCGCCGGCTGCGCGGGATCCGCGGCGGGCTGAGGTCGATGCACGCCCCGCGATCGCGTCGGCGTCAGCGTGATTTCGCGCATCGGCACGCGCAGGTCGGAGTGAATGACACCGCTCGCGTACACCTTGCGCGATGCCGCGAACGGTTTCGTGGCAGCAGCGAAGACGTCACTTGCATCCACGTCCTCGTCAACGCGCGTCGCGTCCACGGACTTCGGACCGTCAACCTGTGGAACGCCCTTCTCTGCACCGACCGATTCAATACCCGGACCAGACATGTCTAAACTCCGATTCCTACACGAGTTCGTTTGTCAGTGTGGCACCGGCTTCCAGCCGGTGGACCCCCGCACGAATGCGGGGGCACTGCATGTGGCACCGGCTTCCAGCCGGTGTCTTCGTGTGGCACCGGCTTCCAGCCGGCGTCCTCGTGTGGCACCGGCTTCCAGCCGGCGTCCTCGTGTGGCACCGGCTTCCAGCCGGCGTCCTCGTGTGGCACCGGCTTCCAGCCGGTGTCTTCGCCCTGAAGGGGCGGCGGCTCGTTGCCACGGGTGGAGCGAAGCGGGACCCGTGGAAAACGGCGCCCCCACGCCCTCCCGCCCCGAGGGGGCGGAGGAGGCCGCGCAGTATCGGTGTCGACGCCGTCAGGCATAGCTTCCGAAACACAGAGTGGCTGATGGCTGAACCATGCGCGGCGGACCGCTCCATCATGACCTGCGGGAACAAAAGCGGCGAGCGCCTCCTCCGCCCCATCCGGGGCGGCTGATTGCAATACCCGGCGATCCACGGGTTGCGCTTCGCTTCACCCGTGGCTACACTCCTCGGCCCCTTCGGGGCCCGCAGATTCGACACTCGGATTGAGCGGGAGACTCGAGCCGGCGCGGCGGCGACGCGCCGGCACGGGCAGGTGCGGCGAGGCGTCGCTTCCCTACGCAGGCTTCAGCGCCGCGGCCGCGCCGCGACGCCCTCCTGATCAGGTTCCAAGGCTCATCTCTCAGCCCGTCAACCCGGCGGGCACACCTAGCGACACCCTTGTCTTAGCGCGGCGGCCTGCTTTCGTCAAGCGCCTACGCAGACGCCCGATCCGTCAATCGGCGGCCGGGATCGTCGCTGCGCATCGGCGGGCTTCCGAGACGCGGTAACCGTGCGGTGTATGTGTTCCGGCGCGCCCCTGGGACCGTCAGGCTCCAGCCTGGCTGCCGGCGAGCAAACCGCCGCGATGGAGATCTCACGAAACGCACGCGGCGAACACAGCGCGGGGAGGGGCGACGCGGCTCGCAGAGAGTTGCCGCCGATGGTGTCAGGCGGGCTTTCCGTTGAGTTTGCTTCCCTCTAATCACGCGGAGTCCGACCCATCCGCGTCCGCGCCGTTGTCGGCGTCCATCGGTTTGCGGTTCAGGGAATCCAGCGGCGGCCAGTCGAACGGCGTCCCGCACTCGGGGCACCTCGGCACGGTCAAGCCGCGGAGTGAATAGCCGCATTTGCGACACAGGCCGACCTTCACCTCGATCCGTCGCTGCCAGTCGTAGCTGATCGCCGCCAAAACACGGCACGCCAGCCCCGCGAACACGACCATCACGATGCAGGACACGGTGACCCACCAGTCGTCCGCGCGGTCGCGAGGATACTGCAGAAAGGCGCCGCCTCGCTCTCGGACGAGAAGCGGTATGAACACCAGCCCGCCGATGCATCCGTAGATGAAGAACAACGGGCGGCAGTCACAGGCGGCGCCGACCCGCCACGCGCCTCCGAGCAGGATCGCGACAGCCGCCGCCGCCAGGAACGGACCGACGGGCTCTCGCGACAGGTTCGGAACGGCGAGAGACACAGCCATGCAGACGGCGACGAGCAGGAGTGCCAGGTACGCGATCGCTCGCTTCATTGTCGGACTCGTCTGACGAATCAGGTTCCGCCGCCGCGGCGTGCTGGGCGTGTTGATCCGATGGCTTCCGGCGGGGCCGGCTCCGTCTGTCGATCGAACGCCCTCCCGCACTCCGGACACCGCGGCACGGTCAAGCCGTACAGCAGATAACCGCACCCGAGGCACCGATCGGGCGCCGAGGCGTGCGGGCCGTGCCGCTCGTAGCTGTACATCGCCAGTTCCCGGCAGAACACGGCCGACAGCAGCAATGCCCCGACGCGCGAGCCGATCAGCCAGCAGTCTTCCAGCGTGTTCGCGCAATATCCGCGCGGGAGGGTCAAGCGCAGGAAGAAAAAGCCGCAGAGGCAGCCATAGATGAAGAAGAGGGGGCGGCAGTTGCAGCGGGCGCCGGCGAACCAGGCTCCGGCAATGACGAAGCCGAAGGCCAGGAAGGTCGCGGTCCGGTCGACGCGGCCGGGATGCAGGGAGGGCAATGCCGCAAGCACCGCGATGATTTCGGCGAACAAGCAGAGCCCGAGAATGTTGATCGCGCGTGCCATCGGATGTTCACCGCCGTACGTTGCCGCCTGCCCGCGGGGTCAGCGCTGACGACTCATCCCACAGGATTATTCGCTTCACGCCCGGCCGGGACAATCGCAGCGGCCGCAATGCTCACGAGCAGTGGCACTTTACTGGCACTCGGGGGGCACTGCCGAATCTGGGACGGACGCCTTCCAGCGGCCATAGGTACAATGATGGCCATCATGACCGAGGCAGGACAGCCGGTGTCGGGGCCGGACGGCGTGGCGGCCCAACAGGGGCGCGACGGTTCGCCCGCGCAGGTTGCAGCGCTGGACGCATCGCCCGGTGCAGCGCCGGATGCAGCGGCCGCTGCGGTGCCGGGGCGCCGAGTGTTCGCCGCCCACGAATCCGCCCCGCCCGATCTCGCGAACATTCGGCGGGTGCATGAGGGCGAGGCGTCGGCGCCGTCGGATGCCGCGCTGGTCCACCGCGTCCTAACGGGCGAGCAGAACGCCTTCGCCGTTCTGTACGACCGATACGCCCGGCTGGTTCGGGCGATCTGTTTCGGCGCCACGCGGGATTTCCACGCCGCCGCGGACCTGACCCAGGAGGTCTTCCTGCGTGCCTACCGGAACCTCGCCCGGCTGGACGATGGCGAGCAGTTCGGCCTGTGGCTGACCGGCATCGCCCGGCGGGCGTGCAGCGAATGGCGGCGCGGCCGGGTGCGGGATGCTCGCAGGATCGCCGGCCTTATCCGCCGAAAGGCAGGCGAAGACGCGCGGCATCATGGGATGTCCGATGGTGCGAATTACGAGCGTCCGTGGGGAGACGGCGCGGACAGCGCGGCGCGGGATGACGGCGGCGCGCAGAGGCGCCGCGGCGATTCCGGTGCCGGCATGCACGATGACGGCGACCCACCGTCGGCGCCTGCCGAAGCGAATGAAACCCGGGAACAGTTGCTCCGCCGCGTGGCGGAGCTTCCCGAGAACGAGCGCCTGGCGACGCACGCCTTTTACCTGATGGGCATGAACGCGACAGACGCCGGACGAGTGACGGGGCTGAGCCGCTCCGCCCTGTACCGCGTGCTGGCGGCGGCGAGACAACGGTTGCGACAGGCGTTGCGCGACAACGGCGTCTGAACACGCTGGATCACCGTGCTCCACGTGCAGCCGCGTCGAAACCAGAGAATCCGCGCGGGCTGAAGCCCGCGGCTCGCTGGCGGCGCCGGATGGCGGTCAGTGACTTGGAAGTGACGAGCGGAATCGACGAGGTGGTTCCATGAAGTGTCCGGACACTCAACAGTGGATCCTGCTGACGATGGGCGCGTTCAACGACCGTCGGACCGCGGAGCTGGAAGCCCATGCGCAGGGCTGCCCTGCGTGCCGGCGCGAGCTTGAACTCGCCCGCCGTGAGCACGCCGACCTCGAAGCCGCGCATCGTCTGTTCGAGCGCCGCCACGACGCCGGCCGCGAGCGGTTGATGGCAAAGTTGGCGGACGCAGTCGTGATGGACACTGCATCGCAGTCGTCAGGCACGTCCGCGCCGCCGGTTCGCCGAATTCCCTTTTTCAACAACCTCAAGATTGGAGATTTCCTCATGAACCTTTCTGTAAGACGTCCCGGCCGGATCGCGGTGATTCTCGCCCCGGCCGCGTGCATTATCGCAGCGATCGCGGTGTACAGCGGGATGGGCGACGGCCGCGCGTTCGCCGACGCCATCGCCCGGCTGCGTGAGGCCGACACCGTCGCCTGCCACGTGCGGATGACGATGCACGCGCTGCTGGAGCCGGCGGCGGGGGCCGATGTGAACCAGCCCGGCGCGGCGCAGATCACGGAGAAACACGAGCAGACGCTCGTTCGCGACGAACAACTCTACCTCAGTGCCGCCGGCGGGGTCCGCCGCGACGCGTTCGAGAACGACAAACCCGCCACCACCGTGTACGTCGCGCCGAACGCCGTACGTACGTGGATCATCAATCATGTCGACTCGACGTGGCAGGAGTTCGGCGATGAGGCGACGGCGGCGATGCCGGAGGAACTGAAGGACGCCATGCGAGATCTGGTCGCCGACCGCCCGATGGTCGAACTGCACTTCGGTGGCGCGCTGGATGACACGGCGCAGTTGATCGAGGGGCTGCGCACCCTGGCGGGCGACGCCGATCGCCCGCTGGGCGAGCGCCGGATCGACGGCGTATCCGCCACGGGCTACGAAATCGACGGTGCTCGCGTCGGCTTCGGCCCGCCGCTCTACAGCGAGTCGGACGACAACCGGGCGGAGGTCTGGATCGATTTGCGTCAGGACCTGCCCGTGCTGATCGTGCTGCACTTCGTGTCGCGCGTGAACGCCGTGGCCGGCATGCCGATCAACGCGACCTACACCGTCACCACCGAGTACAGCCATTTCCAGATCGACCCGCCGCTGGCCGCCGACTGGTTCGACCCGGTGATCCCCGTCGGTTACTCGCAGAAGCAGGATCAGGTGGTGAAGATAGCAGGCAGCCTCAATGAAGTGGCCTTTCTGGAAGCCCTGCGCGCGTTCGGCGAGCAGGCAGGGCGATACCCCAAAAGCCTGGAGACGATGGACGTAATGTACGAGGTCAGCTACCTGATCGGCTCGATGCAGGCCCGGCGACTGGCGGCCACCAGCAAGGGCGAACCGACCGACAATCTGCCCGACCACCGCGCCGTCGGCCAGGCGGTGCAGGGGCTGGCGTATTACACCGTGCTCGAAGCCGCCGGCCGCCGGCCGGAGTATTTCGGCACAAGCGTCACCCCCGGCGACACCGCAGCGCTGCTGCTGCGCTGGACCCTGGAAGACGGCCGCACCCGCGTGGTCTACGGCGACCTGCGGGTGGATGACGTGGACGCCGGCTGACGACCTCCGGACGCGCTCCAGCGGGGTCAATACGTCACGAAGTCACGCGGCGAGATACTGCGTGACCGCGGGATGGCGGCCTCCCGCGTTCCGGCGGGCCCGTCGGCGGGCAGGGGGCCTGTTCGGTCCAAGCCGGGCTCCGACTCCGCCGAGGCGACGAATTCTCCGAGGTCTTCAATCCCGGGTGCCTGCGGATTCCACGAATCCGGCGCGCTGCCGTCCGAAGACGCGCAATGGGGCTAATTGTCCAATGATGCGAGATCATCGAGGGTTTGGACGCATGGGGCCTTGCGGGCATTCACGGGCGCTCGCCTTTGGTCGCGTTAACTTCTCTTGCAAAATGCAGTACAATTGCAGCATGACTACGGTGGCGAGGACGCAGATCAGTCGGCCGCTTCAGGTGCGGGTTTCCGAGGCCCAATACGCACTCTTCAAGCGCGCGGCGGAGCGAGACGGGCGAACGCTCTCGGGTTGGGCGCGTCACCGGCTGTGTCGACTGGCGGCGGCGGAGTTGAGTGTTGATACCTCGTGTATGACTGCCGGCACGGACGGTGCCAGCGAAGTACAGGTCATCAGATACCAGGTTGCGGGACCCACCGAAAGATTCCAGGCTGAAGGTTCCGCCGAACCGCTCCGTAGCGGAATGCCGTCGCAAGATTATTGCCCGGGACGCGGGTGCAGAATGACGGTGATCCAGGATCCCTACGCTTTGGCATTGGTCGTTGCCGATCATGTCCATCGTGACTCCGGGACAGGTAAGATGTCCATCTTGGGGACCTTTTCGGTCATCTGGGCGAAAGGCTTCCCGGCGGCGCATGGTCCGATTTTCGTTTATTTCGTGCTCACGGACGGACGTGAGAAGTGAAACTGTGAGCTGAGCCTGGTTACGGTCGATGAGGATCTGACGCTTGCCCAGATGAGTGCGGAAATCGAGTTTCCTGACCCTCACGCGGTAGTGGAGGGGGTAGTCGAGATTCGAGGCGTTGTTTTCCCCGCGCCCGGAGAGTATCGGCTGCAGTTGTCTGCAGGTGGTACGCCCTTGTTGGAAAGACGGATTCTCGTCAAACAGGTGTCTGAATGACTCCCATGAAGACGAAGACAGCACCAGACAGGACGCTGACCGCCACGCTTGGCGGTCCGAAGGCGTCGGGAGCCGTACCGACCGTTGGAACGGCCTCCGCCCCGTTCGACGGGATTCGCGACGTGATCAGCGACAAGCCCCTGCGGCGGCCCAACCGGAACAAGCCTTGTGCCCCCCGCTGACTGCCCGGGGATCGTGGGTCTGTCGCCTGGCTCGAACTGCCGGAGGAGGGACTCGAACCCTCACTGAGTTGCCCCAACGGGATTTTGAATCCCGCGCGTCTGCCAATTCCGCCACTCCGGCGCGGCGCTACCGCGAGACGATTCAGGGGCGACCCGCGGTCGCGGCGACATGATAACGGCGCATCCGCCGGACTCCAATCCCGCCCGGTTGTCTGACAGCGCAACCGCAGAGGGCGCAGCGCGGGCAGTGCCCGCGCTGTGCCTAAAGCGACGTTCACCGGGAGACGCCGCGCGGGCTTCAAGCCCGCCGCTCGCTGCTGCTGCGAACCGTACGCCCGTCTCAGGCGGAGCGTCCGCGCGGGGCTGAAGCCCGCGGCTCGCTGGCGCGGCGGCTCGCTGCTGGCATCTTCAGTCGTCATACGCCATTCGACCTTCGACCTTCGACCCTCGACCCTCGACCTTCGACCTTCGACCCTCGACCTTCGCATTCGCCATTCGCCATTCCCACCGTCTACGCCGTTGGGGTAGACTGTCGCCCGCGATGACCGTCACCGTGCTCTATTTCGGTCCGTCGGCCGGCTGGATCGGCGCGGAATCCGAGTCGATCGACCTGCCGGCCGGTGCGACGCTGGCGGCGCTGATCGACGCGTTGCGGCGGCGGCACTCCGCGGCCGACCTCGTCCGCGCGGGCGTGCGGTTCGCCGTCAACGAGCGGTTCGCCCCGCCGGACGCCGTGCTCAACGACGGCGACGAGGTGGCGGTCATCCCGCCGGTCTCCGGCGGACAGGATGATCCGGCCCCGCGCCGCGAGCCTATCTGGGTCGAACTCGCTCACTCCGCCATCCCGGTTCACGAGGTCCGCGCCTGGGTCGGCGGCGACGCCCGGTTCGGAGGGATCGTGACGTTCGACGGCGTGACTCGGGCGGAAAGCGACGCCGAGCACGGTCGACTCCTCCATCTGGAGTACTCGGCTTACGAGGGCATGGCGCTGCGGCAGATGCGCGAGCTGGCCCGCCGGGCGGCGGTGGACTTCCAGGCGGGCAGGGTGGCGATCGTCCACCGGCTGGGCGAAGTCGTGCTCGCCGACGTGTCCGTGAGCATCGCGGTGGCCGCGGCCCACCGGGCGGACGCGTTCGAAGCGTGCCGCTGGCTGATCGACGCGCTGAAGAGCGACGTTCCCATCTGGAAGCGGGACGTCTTCGAGGACGGCTTCCAGCGATGGGTCGAACCGGCCGCCGTGCCGGATGACGTGAACCAACCGGCCGCCGTGCCGAATGACGTGAACCGAACATGAGCAAGAAGAGATCGGCCCGCAAACCCGTCCGTAAGGCGAAAAAGCAAAGCCGCGTCCGTTCCGCGTCGTCTGACAAGAAGGCGAACCGTCGTGCCGGCACCGGCCGCGCCGGCGGTAAAACCGCCAGGTCCAAAAGGTCGACCCACGCGAAGAAGTCCGCGGTCCGATCCGCCGGCGCCGCGCCAAGCGGCCGTTCGACCGCCACTGCCACCAAGCCCCTCGGGGGGGGTCTGAAGCCGGTCCGAGCGAAGCCGGGCGGTCGCGCCCCGGCTGCGGGCGGCGTGGCGCTGGCCACCGATTCAACGCTCGCCGCCTCGGAGTCGCCCCAGGCCCGCAAGGCCAGGGCGGGCAGGATCATCGCCGGACTGCACCGCCTCTATCCCGACGCCGACTGCGCTCTCGATCACGTCAGCGCGTTCGAGCTGCTGGTGGCGACGATCCTCTCCGCTCAGTCCACCGACGATACGGTCAACAAGGTGACGCCCATCCTCTTCGAGCGTTACCCCACCCCGGCCGCGATGGCGGAGGCACAGCCCGCGGACGTGGAGAAGATCGTCCATTCGACCGGCTTCTTCCGGCAGAAGACGAAGAGCATCATCGGCATGGCGAAGAAGGTTGTCGAGTCGTTCGACGGCCGGATCCCCGACCGGATGGAGGACCTGGTCACGCTGCCAGGCGTGGCCCGCAAGACGGCCAACGTTGTCCTGGGGACGCACTTCCGCAAGAACGAAGGCGTCGTCGTAGATACACACGTCGGCCGGCTGGCCCACCGTCTGGCATTGACCTGGACGAGCAAGAACGACAAGGACGCGGTCAAGATCGAAAACGATCTGATGGAAGTCCTGCCGCGCCCCGAGTGGACGTTCGTCGGGCACGCGCTGATCTGGCACGGCCGGCGCGTCTGCTCGGCCCGCAAGCCCGACTGCAAGGCCTGCACGCTCAGCCCGCACTGCCCGTCGGCGGGCAGGTTTGAGTGATGGGTTTTGCGACGAGGATTGACCATGACGCCTCAGAGCATCCGACTTGACGACAGGGATTACGTGGTCATCGAACGCGCGGAATACGATCGGCTGCGGACGCTCGCCAAGATACAGACGCTTCCCGCCATGCCGGATCTGCCGGGTGTGGGTGCGGACGGCAACTATCCGCGATCGAGTACGCCCGCGCTTCCCTCGCCCGCAAGATCATCAGGGGACGTGCTGAAGCCGGGCTGACGCACCAGGAGCTTGCGGCCGCGGTCACGCTGACGGAGCCGGGGCTTCCGCGCCTGCGGAGGCTGGCGACCGATCGCCCAGATTGTATTTTTTTGTCGCACTGCACCGGTCTGCGCTGCTATGATCGAGTGGAGGGTGTACGCCGCCGCCCGCCGGTGCAGTGACGACAGCGTCCTGGGCGGTGCGGCCGGCTCCGGCAGGAAGCCCTGGACTCGTTCGACAGGTATCGGTTGAGCAGCACGCTGGATACGTCGATTCCCGAACCCGCGGACCTCACGCAATCGCTGATCGGAAGGCTGCGCGCCGGCGACGATGAGGCCGGCCGGCTGCTGGACGACCTCTATCGCGACACGGTCTTCCAGTTCTGCTGGAGCTACCTGAACAACCGCGAGGATGCCGAGGACGCGGTGCAGGAGGTCTTCTGCCGCGTGCTGCGGGCGGACTTCGTGCCGGACAACTTCCGCGCCTGGATGCTGCGGATCGCGCGCAACCTGTGCTATGACATGGGGCGGCGGCGTGCCCGGCGTGGTGGGGAGGCCGAGTTGCCGGCCGAATCGCAACTCGGCGGCTCGTGGACGGGGAGCCTGACGCGCCTGGTGCGGGTGGAGACCCGCTCCCGCATCAAGCAGATCCTCGCCACGCTCCCGGAATCGCAGCAGGAGATCCTCCGCCTGCGCTATGCGGTCGGCCTGTCGCGGGCGGAGATCGCCGAGGTGCTCGACCTGAAAGAGTCGATCGTCAAGTCGCGTTTGTTCGAGGGGCTGAAGAAACTGCGCCAGCACGACTCGCTGCTGGATTGAGCGCGGGGATCGGATTGCCAACCGGTGGTTGGGTGGCGCCGGTTTGTAACGGGTGTCCACGGAATTCCCGGCTTGAAGGGCGGGGATCGGAGGGGGGGGGTGTACACCCGTCCTCAGAGCCCCGGCATTCATGCCGGGAGTTCCGGCGGCGTGTGATCACACGTTTCCGCTCGGGACGCGATTCTCCGAGCAACTCCCGCCTTGAAAGGCGGGGCTCTGGGGGACAGCGCACACGCTCGCGACGATCCGCCCGCCTTGAAAGGCGGGGCTCGGGGGGACAGCGCGCACGCTCGCGAGGAGTTGGGCGCGGTGAATGGCGGGGCGCGGAGCCGGGCGGGATAACGGCGAGCCGGGCGGGATAACGGCGAGCCGGGCGGGATAACGGCGAGCCGGGCGGGATAACGGCGAGCCGGCCGCTACAATCTCCGCCCATGCTCGTGGCCCAGACCTTTCAGCCGGTGGTGACGACCGGGAGCGTCAGGCGGATGCTCTTCGTGCTGGCGGTGCCGGTGCTGACCGAGCAGCTTCTGAATGCCCTGGTCGGGATCGGCGATACGTTCTGGGCGGGGCGGGTCAGCGCAGTCGCGACCAACGCCATCGGACTGGCTGCGTACGTCGCCTGGCTGGCCTCGATGCTCTTCGCGATGGTCGGCACCGGCACCACGGCCCTGGTCTCGCGGTTCTGGGGAGCGCGGCAGCCGGAGGAGGCCAACGACATCGCCCACCAGGCGATCCTGCTGGCGGCCGCGATCGGGGTGGCCACCTCGGCGGCGCTGATGGCCCTGGCCCCGGTCTTCGCCCGGATGCAGGGCATGAGCGGCGAGAGCGGCCGGATCGCGGTCACGTATCTGCGGCTGAACGCCATCAGCGCCCCGATGCTGAGCGTGACCCTGGCCGGCAGCGCCGCGCTCCGCGGCGCCGGCGACATGCGCACGCCGATGGCGATCCAGGCGGCCATCAACGTGGTCAACATGATCGTCTCGCCCTGCCTGCTGTACGGCCTGGGACCGCTGCCGGCGCTGGGCGTGGACGGGATCGCCCTGGGAACCGTGACCGCTGAGACGCTGGGCGCCGCGATCATGATCGTGCTGCTGGTCCGCGGCCGCGCCGGGCTGCGGCTGCGCCCGTCGCGCTTCCGCCCGGAGGCCGCCCGCATCGGCCGCATCATGCGGATCGGCATCCCGGCCGGGGCGGACGGCGTCATCATGTGGAGCGGGCACTTCGTTTTCCTGATCATCATCGCTTACCTGGCCACCGGGGCCATCGGCGACGCCTACTATGCCGCCCACATCGTGGCGGTGCGCACGGAGGCGTTCACGTACCTGCCGGCCATCGCCTGGGGCACGGCCGCCGCGACCATGATCGGCCAGGCGCTGGGCGCCGGCGACGCGAAACGCGCCATTCGTGCCGGGCACGAGGCCGTCCTGCAATGCGGCCTGCTGAACTGCGTCGTGGCGGTGCTCTTCTACGCCGGGGCGGAACAGATCTACGCCATCATGCACACTGACGCCCTGGTCCGCGCGGCGGGGGTGACGCCGTTCCGTATCCTGGCGCTGTTGCAGCCGGTGCTGGGCATGTCGATCGTCTACATCCACGGCATGCGCGGGGCGGGGGACACGCGGTTTCCCATGCTGATCACGCTGATCGGCATCATCGTGGTGCGCCTTCCGATCGGTTACGTGTGCGGCACGCTGCTGTCCGGCGGCCTGCTGGGGGCGTGGATGGGCATGTGCGCCGATATCATCTGGCGGGCGCTGGCGGCGCTGATCCGCTACCGCGGACATCGCTGGGTCCATACCCGAGTGTGAAGGGAGACCGCGATGAACCCCGACGCCCTGGCTGACGAGCGCCCGTCGGCGCAGACGCCCGAGCGGCGCGACAGCGACGCGAGGACGGCGCTGGTGATCCTGCTGGTGGCCGCGGTTCTCTTTATCGCGCTGCGGGCGCGGATGATATCGGTTCCCTTCGAGCGCGATGAAGGCGAGTACGCCTACGTCGCCCAGCGGCTTGCCCACGGGGACGCGCCTTACCGAGACGCCTTCCTGCAAAAGACCCCCGCGGCGGCGTTCGTCTACGCCGCCGCGTTCGCCATCGCAGACGAGGGCATCGAGTCGGTCCACCTGATGCTCTATGCCTTCACGGCCGCCACGGCGCTGCTGCTCTATCGGCTCATCGCCGCCGCCGCAGGACGCGTCGCGGGGGCGGTGGCGGTGCTGGCCTTCAGCCTCACCTCGATCGAACCCCGCCTGCTCGCTTCCGCGGCCAATACCGAGCAATTCGCCCTGCTCCCACTGACCGCCGGGATCGCGGCGGCCCTGCTGGCGCGACAACGGCACTCGTGGAGGTGGAGCGCCGCGTCCGGCGCGTGCTGTCTGGCGGCATTCTGGTTCAAACAGGTGGCGCTGGCGCCGGCGATGGTCGCGCCGCTGATCCTGCTGGGCGGGCGGGGGCACAGGCCATTCCCCGACGGCCACGATCGGCCCCGCGACGCAACGCCGGCGCGATTGGCAGCCTGGTTGGCGGGTGGAACCGTCGTCTCGACGATCGCGGTGGCGTACATCGCGCTTTCCGACGCCTGGGCGGCGTTCGTCGACTGTGCCTTCGCGCACAACTGGGCATACGCGCAGCGGGTCTCGCCGTCAGACGGCTGGACGGCGCTGGTGGCACGGCTCGCGGAGCAGTGGCCATCCATGTTCGGAGTATGGCTGCTGGCGGCGATCGTCCTGGCATGGCCGAGGGGCGCGGTTGAGACGGCGCTCGCGGACGCGGCGGGAGACGCGCGACCGTCGTCCGCGGCGATCCGCCCTCGAGAGTTGGGCCTCTGGCTCATCCTGTCGTTCATCGCGGTGGCGGCGCCGATGAACTTCTACCATCACTACTTCGTCTGGCTCCTGCCGCCGCTGTGCGGGCTGGCCGGGATCGGCGCCGGGCGTCTGCTGCAGGCCGTCGGGCGAACCGGCCCCGCGGCCGTACGGGGAAAGGCTCTCGTGCGTCGGGCTATGCCCACCGCCGTCGCGGTCGGTGTGACCGCGTTGATCGCCCTGCCGACGCTGGTGGCCAACCGCGCGATCTGGCTGGCGGCAGGTCCGCGGGCGGTTTCCTCGCTCCTGTATCGCCAGAACGCCTTCTGGGAGTCCGTCGAGATCGGCCGGTTCATCCGCAGCGCCGGCGAGCCGTCCGACTCGGTCTTCATCCTCGGCTCCGAGCCGCAGATCCTTTTTTATGCCAACCGGCGCAGCGCCTCGCGGTATACGATCATGTACCCGCTGTTCGGACCGTATGCGGACGCGGAGGGTCGGCAGGAGGAGGTCCTGGAGGAGATCGCTCGCGACCGGCCGCGCTGGATCCTGGACGTCCGCCTGGAAAACTCGCTGACGCCGGACAAGGACGCGCCGACCCTGCTGCTGGAGAGCGTCAGCGCCATGCTACTGCCCGGGCAGGGCTATCGGCTGTCCGGCCTGGTGGTGGCCAAGGTGCAACAGCGGAGGTTTGTGACGCTGTTCGGAGAGGAAGCGCGTCGCCATGCCGATCTATATGGGCTGCCGGAGGTGGGCATTCTGATCTTCGAGCGGCGGTGAACGCCGCCGTCCGGTAAACCCGCACCGCCGGCGCGAAGGCTCCAAACTTGAAATCGCCCGCCGGTTCGGACAAGATGGTTCGAGGGAAAGAATGAGCGCCACGACCCTGTCACCATCTCGGGACGGCGATGCGATGGCGGGATTGGTCCCCGGCCGTCGCTTCGATCGTTTCTGGCTGTACATTCTGCTGGTTCCGCCGCTGCTGATCTTTCCCAACATGGGTGCGTCGATCCTGTGGCAGGATGAGGCGGAGACGGCGCTGCTCGCACGTCGCATCGCCCAGTACGGCTATCCGCTGGCGGACGACGGTCGTCCCCCGACCGACCCGATGGGGCGTTCCGTCTACGCCGTCACCGATCAGAAGGACTTCGTCGACCTCAACGAGGACGGGATCTGGATCTGGACGTCGTGGCTGGGCAACTACGTGGCGGCCGCCTCCTTTCTGGTGTTCGACCGCCTGGGGTTGCCGCAGAGCACGCTGGCGGCCCGCCTGCCGTTCGCCCTGGTCGGCTGGGCGGTGTTCGCGGTGATGTACGCCGGCCTGCGGGACGTGACCGGCGACCGGCGCCTCGCCCGCCTGGCGGTGGTCCTGCTGTCCGTGTCGGTGCCGTATCTGCTGTTCACCCGTCAGTGCCGGAATTATACCTTGCTCGCCCTGTTCACGTTTCTGCAGACGTGGGGCTACATCCGCCTCCTGCGCGGGCGGCAGCGGGGCCTTATGATGTTCGTGGTCGGGGGGGTCGGGTCCTACTACGCGTTCTTCGTGCAGATGGTGGGCGCGACCGCAGGGATGGGGTTGCACCTGCTCCTGCGCCACCCGCGCTGGCGATTGATCGCGCGTTTCGTGGCAGGATGCGTGCTGATCGCCCTGTTTACGCTCCCGTTCTTCGTCTACACCCGGTCCTGGGACCGCGACTACGACGGCAGCGGTTTTCCGGCCGAGAACGTCTGGCGCTTCGCCGCTTCGCTGCGGGCCTACGTGCTTCAGATCCAACTGTACGCCTGGCCCTTCGCCCTGCTCGTGCCGCTGATCCTGTGGAAGTGGGCGGTGGGGGGCGGCCTGCGCCGCCGCGGCGCCGCCGCCGCGGGCACGGCCGGGGTGGCGGCGTTGCTGTGGTCGATGGTGCGCGGGGCCGGCCCCGTCAGCTTCAGCGTTTTCCTGGGGCTGGTAGGTGTAGTGGGGCTGGCGGCGCTGGTCCGCATGGCGGCCACGCCCGGGCGATTCGCACCGAGCGGGGAAAGCGGCGAACGGCCCAACTGGCTCTATGCCGTCGGCATGATGGCGGCATTCGCCGTCCTGACCATCGCCTCGCTGGCGAACTATCCTTTCTTCCGCTATCTGGTGGGACTGGCGCCGTGGTTTGCGGCCATCACGGCCCTGTGCCTGCTGCACCTGGCCGCCGACAAGCGCTGGCTGCTGGCGCCGGCTGTGGTCGTGCTGGCGGCCACCGAGTTCGTACAATACGCACCTGTGTTCGCCGCCCGTCAGGCGGTGCTGGAGCCGCAGCGCCTGGCCCTGGCGGTGAAGCTCGGCACCGAGGCCCGGCCGAACCACGATCTGGCCTACTATCGACTCAACGAGTTCGGACACCTCCAGACCAACGGCAACGTGTGGACGATTCTCTACAAGGACGCCCGCGGAGGGCGCATCGAGGGTTTCCCCGAGATCGAGTTCCCGTTGTATGAGTACATCTACGAGTTGACGCACGACTACGACGGCCCCATTGAGGCGGTGGTCGCGTATCTCAATGAGCACGCCCAGCCTGGTGACACCGTCGTCACGGTCTATGAGCATTTTCCGTTGAAGTTCTATACGACGCTGCCGGTCTTCCGTCCCTGGGAGACGTACACGCGGTTGTGGGACCTGCCGGACTGGATCGTGCGGCAGCACCAGGGCTACCCTGGCGGGCTGCACCCGCGCGTGCGCGAAGAGCGCTACGAGATGATCGAGGACCTGCCCGGCGACCCGCGCCTGCTCCAGTGGGACAACATCCCCGAACCGATGTACCACCAGTTCCGCACCCTCACCGACCGGGACGAGTTGAAGCTGTGGCGGCTGAAGGACCAGTACAAGGCCCATCCGGCCACCCGGCAGATCCCCTCCACGCTGACGCTTCCTTAAAGGGAGATTCTGATGGTTCGTTGCTCTTCAACGCGCGCGGGCGGTGCGGCAGGCCTCGAAGCGCCCAAGATCCCGCAGCGATCGTCAGCGGTGCGGCGCCGGAGGAGGCGGCCAACCGGCATTTTTGACGCGGCCGCTGTGCTCGCGGCGCTGATCGTCGTCGGTTGCACCACGGCCCGCTTGGATCGTAGCGTCGACCGCTCCCCGGCGCTTGCCTCGGCCGGGGACGCCGTCCGAAGCGAGACGGCCGAGTCCACGGCGCAGTCTACCCCCGCGCCGGACTCGGAAGCGTATATCGCCGCGCACTACACCAAGCGCGAGGTCCGCATCCCCATGCGCGACGGCATGCACCTCTTTACGGCCATTTACGAGCCGCGCGACCGCACCCGCCCCCACCCGATCATGCTTTTCCGCACGCCTTACAGCGTGCGGCCGTACGGCGATGACCAGTATCCCTCCGGGCTGGGACCGTATCCGCTGGCGCCGCAGGCCGGCTACATCTTCGTCAACCAGGACGTGCGCGGCTGCTACATGTCGGAGGGGCAATTCACCAACATGACGCCGCACGTCGACGACAAACAGAGCCACACCGACGTCGATGAAAGCTCGGATACGTATGACACCATCGAGTGGCTGATCCGCAACCTGGAGAACCACAACGGCCGCGTGGGCATGTGGGGGATATCCTACCCCGGGTTCTACGCCGCGGCAGGGATGATCGACGCTCATCCGGCGCTGGTGGCCGTGTCTCCGCAGGCGCCCATCGCCGACTGGTTTTTCGACGACTTCCATCACCACGGGGCGTTCTTCCTGCCCCACTGCTTCAACTTCATGGCGTCGTTCGGCCGGCCGCGGCCGGACCCGACCCAGTCGCGCTCCGGAGGCCGCTTCCGCCACGGCACGCCCGACGGATACCAGTTCTTTCTGGATCTGGGACCGCTCAAGAACGCCAACGAGCGCTATCTGCACGGCGAAATCGAGGCGTGGAACGAGATCGTCGCCCATCCCAACTATGATGAGTACTGGCAGCGGCGGAACATCCTCCCTCATCTGCACCGCGTTGCACCGGCGGTGATGACCGTGGGCGGCTGGTTCGACGCCGAAGATCTGTACGGGCCGCTCAAGATCTATCGCGCCGTAGAACGCGGAAACCCTGACGTGTTCAACGTCCTGGTGATGGGTCCATGGCCGCACGGCGGGTGGCGCGGCGAGGGAGAGCGGCTGGGAAACATCGACTTCGGCGCCAAGACCGGCAGGTTCTACCACGAGATCGTCATCGCGCCGTTCTTCGAATACTATCTGTTGGATGCTGCGCGTCCTGATCTGCCCGAAGCCTGCGTCTTCCAGACCGGCGTCAACCGCTGGCGCACGTTTGACGCCTGGCCGCCGCGGCAGACGCGGGCGCAGTCGATATACGTCGCGCCCGCAGCGGCGCTGTCGTTCGAGCCGCCTCCCGCTGACGGCCGCCTCTACGACGAATTCATCAGCGATCCCGCTCACCCGGTGCCCTACACCCAGCAGATCACCACCGGCATGACGCGGTCCTACATGACGGAGGACCAACGTTTCGCCTCCCGTCGTCCGGACGTGCTGACCTATCAGACGAACGCGCTTGACACCGATGTCACGTTCGCCGGACCGATCCAGGCCAACCTATGGGTCTCCACGTCCGCGACGGCCTCAGACTGGGTGGTCAAAGTCATCGACGTGTTCCCGCCGGACGCTCCCACGCCGGAGGACGCGGCCGAAGGCGTGAAGATGGGCGGCTACCAGATGATGGTCCGCAGCGAGGTCATCCGCGGGCGTTTTCGCAACAGCTATGAACGGCCGGAACCGTTCATGCCTGACCAGCCCACGCTGGTGCCGCTGGAGTTGCTGGACGTTTTGCACACGTTCCAGAAAGGCCACCGCGTGATGGTCCAGATTCAGTGTACGTGGTTTCCGCTGGTGGACCGCAACCCGCATCGCTACGTGGACAACGTGTTCCTGGCGGATGAATCGGACTTCATTCCAGCGGTGCAGCGCGTCTACCACTCGCCGGAGCACCCGACGCACCTGGTTGTGGGAGTCCTCCCTGAGAGCGGTCCGTAGCGCTTCACACAAGCGGCGGGCGCAAGCTGATTACTCGGCGCACGAATCTCGCTCGCCTTTGACTTTGCAGCTTCCCTTGCCGCCCTCGGGACAATCGAACGTCCCTTTGTAGCGACGGCGGCAATCGTCCGCCGCGTCGCACCCTTCCCCGCTGGACACGAGTTCGCCGGGCTGAGGACACGCGCGGCAGCCGTGCCGCGCCCTGGACCTGCCCACCGCGTATTGGCAGGACGCGCCGCGGACGGCGTACTCGATGTGAAAGTGCCACGGCTCCAGGAAGCCGTAGGGCGCCGGCAGCCCGGGCGGCGCCTTCTGGCCCCGCTCCTCGAAATGTTTGAAGATCGCGTAGGGAATGGTGATCCGCACCGACAGGGACGTCGTCCCGCCGCCCGCCACCTCGATCTTGCCCGATTCCAGCAGCGTCCCCAGCCGGTAGTTGGGAGGCGAGTCTGAAAAAACGTTCGGGAAGAAGGCGTCGAGGTCTCGAAACGCCCGGGAGGCGGTGTCGTGGTTGTAGAACTGGATGTACGGGTCCGGCAACTGGTCCATCTGGTCGATGTCCCAGAGCTTGTGCATCATGAAGGTGTCCATCTGGAACTCGACCCGTCGGTCGAACTTGATGTCACGCACCTCGACGGTGATCGCGGAGCCTGCCTTGATGTCCGCGAAGTAGTCCTTCAAGCGCCGGGTTTCCAGAGTCTCCTTGAAGAACGAATGCGAGATCAGAGATTCATTGTCGTAGAGCGCGCCGATGGCCAGCAGCCGCCGGCCGAAGGCGTTGTACGAGTTCATATAATGGATATTCTCATCGTCCGGGGAAAGCTGCACGGCGTCCCGCGGCCCCCGGCCGTTGAAGTCCACTTCGCCGGTCAGAACGCGTGGCCCGGAATGGGTCATATAAGTCAGGGTCGTTCGGGCCGTGCCGATCGGCGTCGGCCGCTCTCCGCGGGCGGCCGCCGGCGCCGCCAGCACAGCCGCAATCAGGAGGAATGTCGCACTTCGATTCATTGTCTATCCCTTCATCAAAGAAAACACGCGGGTCGCCCGCTCCATGCGGCCTCGGCCGGACGCCCGCTCCGGCCTCTGAGCATCAAAGAAAAGCGGCCTGAGCCGCCGGACTCTATTGCGGATCGGTGAAGCGCACCATGAAACGGCCGAAGTCGGCCAGATCCACGTCGTCGTCGGCGTCCAGATCGGCGGGCCGGCACTGCGGCTCCACCGGCCCGGCGCCCGGCCCCTTCAGACACGCGGCCCATCGGCCGTAGTCCTCCAGGTCGACCCGGTGATCGCCATTGAAATCCCCGTGAGAGAACGGCGCCAGGGGGATGGTTTCGGCGGCCATTTCGACCGGACGCGATTTTCCGGTCCTGGACCATTGTTCATAGAGGATGCGTCCCGCGTCGTTGGTGCGGTTCTCGTCGCGCAGGAACTCGATGTACTCCTTGCTGGCGGTTTGATAGTAGACGCGAACGGTCATCCTGGCCGCGTCGATCGGCAGCACGAACAAAGCGTCGTCCCAGTACTGGCCGTCGCTGTAGCCCGCCCCGACGACCGGCGACTGGACCCGCCTGAACCCTTCGTTGGTGAAGCCGCGGGGGGGGATGCGATTGTCCTTGTGAATGGCGTTGGCGAGCACGACGTGGTACGTGGGCCCGGGCGGCAGCCCCACCTTGCCCGCCACCAGCCCATCCACGCCCAGAACGATCTCATACACCACGGTATCATCCTGCGTAAGTTCCGCCGTCTCGAAATCGTACGCCCCGCACTCGGCGATCACCTCGCCGTCGTCGTTCGTGAACACCACGTTGATCCACGCCCGGCGGCCGTCGGGCATGCCGGTGGGCAGCTTGTGGCCTCCCTCGTTGATGACGCGGACCCTGGCGGTATCGCCCGACTGCTCCACCTGGAGCGTGACCGTGCGTTTGAGCAGGTCCTCCGCCCGCGCCATGGCCTTGTTCAGTTGGTCGACGTCAACCTCGTCGGGGTAGAGGTTGGCGATCATCTTGCCGGTGAACGTGTTGCCGCCCACGGCGCCATGGGCGGCCATGTCGTCGCGCATCGGTCCGAAGGAGGCGGACCGCGAGGTGGTGTCCGGCATGTGGCAGTCCTGGCAGGTGCTGACCACCCGCTTGTTGCCGCCGAACCGCCCGCCCATGTCCACGCCGTGCCGGGCGAATTCACTTTCTTTCCATTCGCTCGACGCCCGCTCCAGCGGAAACATGTCGTACTTGTTCCCGGTTGGATGGGGTTTGCCCATTTCATTCAGGATGTACGTGTCATCCGGCTGGCGGTCATAGAGCGGGCTGCTGACGTCGTGGCACGTTTCGCAGAGGGCGGGGTCTTCATGGAAAGGAGAAAGAAGCATGGAATGGGGGTTGGGCTCGCCGCGGGGGCCGCGGCGGCGGTCGTAGGGATCGGTGACGTAGTTGGCGCTGTCGAAGTCGACGGGCCTGTCGCCGAGCTGGTCGAGAATCTGCTTGTCTTCCAGCGGGCTGACGCCTTCCTGGTAGAAGGGATCCACCATGCGGTGGCAGAAGTGGCAGTTAATGCTGTCCCGGTCTGACCGGTTGATCCTCGACCCGTCCGTGGGGAATCCGCGCCCTGAAAGCCAGGCCCGTGGCACGTGACAGCGGATGCACATGTCTCCGATGAACGGCGTGTCTTGCTCGGAGATCGCCAGGCAGGCGTACCACATCGGGTCCCGCCCCGACTGGGCGTGCATGCTGCCCGACCAGGGCTTGTTAATGTGTATGCGCTCGTCATCCCCCCCGTGACACATGCCGCAGTTGGCGCTGGAGAGGAACTGCTCGTAGGGGTCGCCCCACTGGGTGCCCGCGCGGTAGAAGTCCTCGAGCGTGGTGGAGGCGGCTGTGGGGGGTCCAACCGGCGCTCGTCCCCGAGCGAACTGGACCACCACCACGCAGCAGCAAAGGACACAGAGTTTCGCGGTTCGCATCGGCTCGGCTCCAAACGCACGTCCACGAGACACGCACCCCGGCGGGGCACGTGCATCCCTCACCGTGGCGTCGGCACGCCGACTCCACGGTGAACGCTGTTCTGGCTCCGGCCCGATGCACAATCCAAACGGCTCACGGCCTCGCGCATCAAGCGATGCTTCGCCTGCCGCGAGGCGCCCGTTCGGATCGTACTCTGGCAAAACGCGCGCGACAGTCACGACCACCGTGGTGGCCCCGGCCCGTCGCGTGTTCCGATACGTCCACTCTACCGGGTTGCACGAGGGAATGCAAGGCCGGGAATTCGCCCATCCCACCCCGCGCAACGTCTGCGGCCGGCAGCGCCGCCGAGTCGGGCGCACGGTGCTCATTCCACGATCGTCGAAGGCGGCAGGTCGCTGCGATGGGGGCCGATGCTGAAGGGTTCGACGACGATCAGGCGCGGACCGGCGGGCGACGCCCACGTCTCGACGCCGACCACTTCGAACATCGTGGCCGGAGGGGGGACGGGTTTGCCCACGCGAAGATGAATGGTCGCGAAGCGGGCGACGATGACGCGCTCCGTGCCGGCGGTGACGACTGACTTCCAGGTATCCAGAATGTCGACGACGATCGGGTCGCGCAGGTAGCCCAGCCGCCCATACTCGAAGTTCCAGCGCGAGCCGTCACCGTTGCCGGCCTCGCCGAAGTAGAGCGGATGTGGGCCGTGGCCGCGCAGAGCATCCAGTTCCCGCTGCCAACCGTCGCGTTCGATGCCCCCGCGGCCGCTGTTCGGGATCAGCCGCTTGAGCCGCTCGATAGCTGCCGCGTGGCGGCGCTGTGCCTGTTCGACGTACTCCTGCACCTGAAGCTGCGGCCGCACCCGCCAGTTGACGTCCGAGCCGCGAGCCGCCGCTTCCGCAATTCGATCAAGCGCCGCCTCTCGCGCCGCCGCCGCGGCCGCCTCCTGCCGGGCGGCCGCCTCCCGTTCCGCCACGATCTCGTCGCGCCTTGCTCCTTCGATCACCCGACCCTCGAAGACCACGTACCCGGCGGCCAATAGCGCCTGATGGGATGCTCTCGCCTCCGCCACCGCTGCAATCGCCTCGGACACGGCGGCGGCAAGCTCGGACGACTCCAGCCCGGCTGCGCGGACCTCCTCCCGGAACGCCGCCAGGGCCGCCTCCGCCCGGTCGAACTCGAAACGGGCGCCCATCCGGTCAGTTTCGGCCCGCAGGTCGGCGAAGCGAGCCGTCACCTCGGCCCGCTGAGCCTGGCGCCCCGATCTGGAGCAGCCGGAGGCGTGGAACAGGACCGTGCAGGCCAGCAGGGTCGCCGCGGCCGCCCAGCAGGGCGATTTGGGCTTGCAGCCCGCGCCTGCCGGCGTTCGGGGCCTTTCGGCCTGCGAGCAGGCCGCGTAGACGCCGAGGGTACGCCGGTGGGGCTTTCGGCTCGTCACCCGTGTCCGTGAGCACATGGGCCGTATCTCGGAGATGTCGTGCCCGGGCCAGGTCGCCCCCGGTTTGCGAATCACGAACCGGATTCCTGGCCCGAATCACCGGCGCCGGCACGGGCGGATCCTGCCGGCATCGACCGGCGTCCGGACCGGCGAGGGTCTTCGTGATCGCCCGTAAAGGCACTGGGCTGCAAGGACTCGAACCTTGAACTTCCTGATCCAGAGTCAGGCGTTCTACCAATTGAACTACAGCCCAATCGCGAGGGATTCTACAACCCATCCACGTAGCAGGCAAGCCGCCCGAGCCCCGTTCCCGGTCCGCGCCGAAGGCGAGCTACGGGCGATCCACCGGTTCAAGACGAGGCGGGCGGGATGCCGGCGGCGATGTCACGGCGATAGTAGGCATTCTCGAACCGGATCCGCTCGACCGCTTCATAGGCACAGTGCCGCGCGGCCGCGACGTCGGCGCCCACTCCGGTGACCGCCAGAACCCGGCCCCCGTTGGTGACGATCAGGTGCTCCAGGCGGCGCGTGCCGGCGTGGAAGACGGCCACGTCGGGGACCGCGGCGGCCTCCCCCAGGCCGTGGATCACTTTGCCCTTCTCGAAAGGGCCGGGATAGCCCGCAGAAGCCATCACCACGGTGACGGCCGGACGGGGATCCCAGTCGATCTCGACGTCCTCGAGGCGATCGTCGACGGCCGCGTCCAGAGCTTCGAGAAACCCCGATTTGATTCGCGGCAGCACCGCCTGGGTCTCCGGGTCGCCGAACCGGCAGTTGAACTCCAGCACCTTCGGCCCGCCCGGCGTCAGCATCAGCCCGGCGTAGAGCAGGCCGCAGAAGGCGGAGCCTTCCCGCTCCATGACATCGACGATCGGCGTGAGAATGCCGCGCTCGACGGTGGTGAACAGCTCCGCGGTGACGCCGACCGCCGGGCTGTAGGCGCCCATGCCGCCGGTATTCGGACCGGTGTCTTTCTCGCCGGCCTTCTTGTAATCCTGGGCGGTGTCCAGGACGTACAGCGTCCTGCCCGCGACCAGCGCGAAGACGGACAACTCCGTGCCTTGCAGGATCTCCTCGACGACGACGCAGCGGCCGGCGTCGCCGAACTGGCGATCGACCATGATCCGCTCCAGGGCCAGGATGGCGTCGGCCGGGTCGTCGCAGACGATGACGCCCTTGCCGGCCGCCAGCCCCGCGGCCTTGACGACGACGCCCGTCTCGCGGGTGGCGACGAACGCCCGCGCGTCGGCGAACTGGGTGAAGACCCGGCCGCCGGCGGTGGGGATGTCGGCCGAGCGCATCAGCCGCTTGGCGTAGGCCTTGTCCCCCTCGATGCGGGCGGCCGCCTGTGTGGGGCCGAAGACCCGCAGGCCCGCCTGACGAAACCGGTCCACGATCCCCGCGCACAGCGGCGCCTCCGGCCCGACGACGGTCAGGCCGACCTCGCAGGCCCGGGCGGCGTCGACCAGGGCGTCGAAGTCCATCGCGTCGATGGGCAGGTTGTGGCCGAGCGCATCCGTACCGGCGTTGCCGGGGGCACAGAAGAGCTTGTCGCATCGCGGGGAGCGGGCCACCGCGTGAGCGATGGCGTGTTCACGTCCGCCGCCGCCGACAATGAGCACATTCATAGCGCTGCCATCTCGCTGGGCCTCCGTGCGTCGCTACGGCAGCGCCGCGAAGCAGTCAATCTCGATCCTGGCGCCCCTGGCGACCAGTTCTTTGACGATGACCGTGCTGCGGGCGGGCGGGTCGGAAGGAAAGTACGTCACGTAGACCTTGTTGAAGGTAGCGAAGTCACCCGAGTCGGTCAGGAAACACTGGCACTTGAGCACGTGGGACATGCTGGACCCGGCCGCTTCCACCGAAGCCTTGAGGTTCTCCATCGCCTGCCGGCACTGCGGCTCGAAGTCCTCCGAGACCAGGTCGCGCGTGCCGGGCGTCTGGCCCAGCACGCCGGAGACGTAGACCGTGCCGTTGAAGATGGTCGCACGAGAGAACGTCGGATACGGGCTGCCGGGCACGACGCGCCTGCCGCCGTCCGGAGCCGCGGCAGCCCGCTCCTGCCCCCACCCGGTCGCCGCCGGCCAGGCCGCGGCAGCGCCGGCGAGAAACGTCCGTCGCGAAGTAGCGTTCATGGGTCGCAAGCCTCCGTCCTGACACCGGCGCGGCACCCCGGGACACGACCGGGGGCGTACCGCGTCGCCGCCGGCATGGTGGCCCGGGCGACGCCGGTTTTCAAGTCGGCGCGCTCGGTTCGGCGGAGGCCGTCGGGGGCGCGAGGCGATGCGGGGGATAGACGACCCACATCAGGCACAGGCCATGGGGGGGGGCCGTGGGGCCGCCGGTGCGGCGGTCCCGGCTTTCGATGATCTCCCCCACGCGGTGCGGCGGCCACAGGCCCAGGCCGACGTTCAGGAGCGTGCCGACCATGTTGCGGACCTGCTTGTACAGGAAGCCGCCGCCGTGGACGTCCACGTGGACTTCGTCCCCGCGGCGATTCACCTGGCAGTCCAGCACGGTGCGCACCATCGTCTCGCGTACGCAGCCGCGGCCGGCCAGGGCGCTGAAATCGCGGGTGCCGATGAAGTGCCGCGCCCCCTCCTTCATGCTCTCCACGTCGAGCCGCCGCCAGACGTGAAACGTGTATCGCTGCGCGGCCGCGGCCACCGCCCGGCGGCGGGCGGCGTACAGCCGATAGCGGTACATCTTGGAGACGGCGTCGCGGGTGGCGTGAAAGTCCGGGTGTACGTCGCGGGCGTCGTCGATCGAGATGTCCGGCGGCAGACGCGAGACGATCGCCCAGCGGAGCTTGTCGGCGGGGAGGTCTTCCGTGGTGGCCAGCGACGCCGCCTGCCCGGCGGCGTGGACGCCGGCGTCGGTGCGGCCGCTGCCGATCAGCTCGACCGGATGGCGTACCACGCGCCGCAGCACGTCCTCGAGCACGCCCTGCACGGTCCGCTGGCCCGGCTGGTGCTGCCAGCCGCGGAAGTCCGTGCCGTCGTAGGCGATCCGGAAGAGCACGACGCGTCGGGCGGGTGTCTCACTCATAGCGCAGCGTTTCCGCCGGCCACACCAGTCCGGCCTTGCCGGCCGGAAACGCCGCCCCGATCACGGACGCCAGCACGGCGATCACAATGACGCTGGAGGCCACCAGCGGCTTGACCACGTTGGGGATGGTGTCGAACGAATAGACATCCGGGCTCCACACCCGCAGCGCCGGATTCAGCGAGGCCAGCCAGTCCTGGATGTCGTTGATGTAGTACACGAAGGCGCTGCCTCCCGCCGCGCCCAGCAGCGACCCGACCGCGCCGACGACCACCGCGAACAGGATGAACGTCATCGCGACGCCGCCGGCGGACGCCCCCAGCGCCTTGAGGATGCCGATGTCGCGGGTCTTCTTGTCGACGATCATGTAGAAGACGCAGCCCACCACGGCGATGCTGACGAAGCTGATCAGCCCCAGCAGCACCATCATCAGCACTTTCTCCTTCTCGATAGCCGAAATGAACGGGCGCTGGCGCTCCTCCCACGTCTGGATGTCCACGAGGTCGAGGAGCTGCGCCTCGGTGGACAGCGGGTTGAGCCTCAGATCGTCGCGAAACGACGCCCAGACCGTCGCGATCCGGTCGCGGGCCGCGTTGTAATCCACGCCGGGCTTCAGGGAGACCAGCAGTTGGGAGCAGCGGGCGGGAATCTCGCTTCCGTCCTCGCGCTGCTGCCGGTCCATCATCAGGCTGTATTGCAGCCACTCGAAATCCACGTAGACGCTGACGCTGTCGATCTCATAGACCTTCGTGCGCGAGTCGTCCACGTAGCGCACCGGCAGCGTCACCAGCGACGCCGACTGGCCGCCGACCAGGGCGCCGGTGGAGGTCATGGGCAGGATGCCCAACGTCATGTCGCGGCCTTTCTGGAACACGCGCTGGTAGCGGCCGTCGGGAAGGCGGTCATGGATGACGTCCGCGCCGATGATCACGCCGTGCCGCTCAGGGCCTTCATACCCGGGCTGGTCGTCCAGGGCCGCGAAGAACAGCCGGTCGGCTCGGGTCTGGTCGAACGGGCGCTGATCGAACTCCGCAACCTCCGCCGGGTCCGCCGACTCGCGCCAGACCCGGTTCGCCTCGCGGTACTCGGCGGGAAGGAGCGCTTCGCCCTCCTCATTGAACCCGAACACGGGCCTGGGCTGCGGCGAGAGCGTCGTGGTCCCGGGAAAGAAACGTTCGTAATGAAGCCCCTCGCCGAAGGTGTTGATGCGGCGGTACTCGTCCAGCCGGATGCCGAGCACGCGCACCGGCTTGGTGTACAGGACGCGCGGGTCGCGCAGGATGCCGTAGTTATAGATGACGGGCGTCGTGCGGTCCACCACGTCCGGCAGTTGGCGGGCCAGCTCGGCCTGGAACTCTTCGTAATAGGGAAACCCCTGCAGGGTCGGCACGTCCACGATGACGTCGCTGAGCAGACCGCGGGAGCGCTCCTTGACCATGTCGAGAAACCCGTCCATCACGCTGACCACCACGATCATCATGGCGACGCACAGCGTCACCGCGATGATGGGAATGACCACAATGATCTTGGTGTAGAGGTAGCGTTGGGCGAGGAACCACTTGTACATGGGAATGACCGCTCCTGTCCGGTGGCCGAACTAAGTCTGTTTCAGCAGTGCCGCGAAATACTGGGCATCGGTGAATCGCGTCGTCATCGTTTAGCAACGCCGTACAGGTAGTGGTCAAGCTGGACTGAGTAATCGCCGGGCAATCCGTCCCCCGCACTTCCCGCCAGCTTCAGCAGCCCTTCCGCGAGCGTCCCGTCAGCCTCATCGCAGACAGGCCGGGGCGCCGACACTTCCACCGACACGAACGCCCCCTCCGGCAGTCCTGGATCGCCGTCGAGCACGATCATGCCGTTGGAAACCTTACCGTGATAAACCATCGCACGGAGTCCTCGTTGCCGCACTTCCGTCGGCGCCCCGATTCTAGCCCCTCTCTCCCGCGTCGGAAACGGCCTGGCGGGCGGAATGGGGCGCGTGACCCAATGGGCGCACGCCGTCTGGAGACCCGCGGGCTTGAGGCCCACGCGGATGCTGCGGCCGAGGGGACCGTTCAGGGCGTGGGGCGTCAGCGATCTGGAGCGTCCGCGCGGGCTGAAGCCACGCGGCTCGCTGAGAAGCATCGCGCGTACCAAGGCGATCCCCAGGCGGTCCACAGAGACCGGCGGTCCGCACGCCGGCACGGCCGGTCAGTGCCTTCAGCGCATCAGGAGCAGCGTGGACAGCGGCAGCGACACGATTCGCGGATCGTCGCTGCCCGGCTCGTCCCGTAGTGTGACCAGCACGCCGAACGGCGCGTGGTGGTGCGCCTTCTCGATGAAGGAGCGCAGGCCGCGCGTGTCCGCGGGGTCGATCTCCCTGCGGTATTTCACTTCCACCGGGATCCGTTGCTCGCCGACGGTCAGGACGTAGTCCACCTCCGGCTCGGCGCCGCGTTGGGGGTAATGCGATACGTCCAGCCCGATGATCGAGCGGAAGAAATACCCGGCCGCACCGTCGGCGATCCGGCCCGCCATATCCGCGAGGTGTGGCGATCTCGCGAGGTCGGCCGGCGCGATGGGAATGACTTCCTGAAGCCATGCCGCCCGCAGGGCGTGATCGCACAGGCACAGCTTAGCGGGGCCGCGCTTCTTCTTAAGGCGCAGTTCCGGCGGCTCGATCAGCCGTAGGAGCAGCGTTCCGTCCAGGAACTTCAAATAGGACAGAATCCGTTGCCAGCCCGGCCCGGCGTGCATCGTCTGACGCAGCTCTTCCAGGTAGAGCTTCTGGTCCGGAGCTTGCCCTACGTAGCGACAGGCGAGCCTGAACACCTCGGCAAGGAGGTGCTCGTCGCGTTTCTGTCCGTGCGGCCCCATCCGAAGATCATGCTGGATGGCCCGCGCAATCACGGTCTCGTTGAGAAAGTCCGCGACACGCTCCCAAGGCTCGTCGGTCCGTAGCTGCGCGATGGGGTAGGCGCCGCGGGCGGAGAAAGCCTCGAACTCGCGCTGGCGAAGGCGGGCATCCCGCTCACCTGTGGACCGCAACTCGGCCCAGAAGGACCTGTCCTTGAGCGGTGACAGGCCGTTGGGTGGCAGAAGCGGCTCGACGAGGCCGAAACCGCGAACTTTCGCGATCTCGCGCAGCAGCAGTGGGCCCATTTCGATCGTCGACATGCGCCCGGCCAGGCTGTCCCGTCCGGCCTCTATCCTCAAGGCGGAACTTCCGGTGACCATGACGCGGACGGGATTCAGATCGACGACGCTCTTGAGCTGCGGCGCCCAATCCGCCAGGTTCTCCACTTCGTCGAGGAAGATGAACGGTTGCCGCCCCGACCTTGCCGCCTCATGGAACGACTTCCCGAGCACGCTCGCGGCATACCAGTCGCACAGCTCGATGATGGGCATGGTCAGCCGGCGAAGATCGGGCAGGTCGTCGAACTGGAGGCGGAAGATCAGTGCCGGATCCACTCCCTCGGACAGGAGATGGTCGATCACCTGGTTCAGAAGCGTCGTCTTGCCGACCTGTCGCGGACCGCGCAGCACCACCGACGGGGCCAGGCCCTTCTTCAAGCCGTGCAGGACGGCGTCGAAGGGCCAGCGCCGAAACGGCGGCACGTCCAGCCGGTCGACGCCCGCCCACCAGGGGTTGGCGTTGCGGATCACGGCGTCCAATCCCCTGGTCAGGATCAGATCCTCGATTGTCGATTGACGCTGTTGCGCCATGCCGCGGCCTCGCTCCACACCTGTCGTTGCAGCAGAGACCACACGGTGTCCGCACTAGGGCGGCCATCCCTCAGGCAGCCTCGAGTAGACGCTCCTGTAGGCTCTGACGGTGTCGGGCGGCGGCCGCCTGCGCGCTTCCTCGACGGCATCCTCATGGGCGGCGTCGAGCCGCTCGCATGCCTCGGCGACTTCGCGGTCGTGCTGCTCCTGCTCCCGTTCCTTCTCCAGCGCGGCCTCCGGAGAATAATCTTCCCACTCCGGCTTCTTGTCTTCCTTGAGGGACTCGATCAGCGGGCGCATGTCGACGAGCATCAGGCGCGGAAAATGATATCGCCAGTCGAACGCTGACTGGTGCAAGCGACGGAAGATGAACTCATAAACGGGCGTCAGGTCCGCTCGCGAAGCAACCCAGATCGTCCCCATGTAGAAGTCCATATAGTCGTAATACCGCACCGTCTCCTGCGCCAGCCGCAACTTGGGGGTGTGCTGGTTGCACCATTCGGCAATGACGGCGCCGGACGCGCGAAAGGAGCCGAAATCCAGCTCGCTCCCATCCGGCGAGATCACCTCGTGGTTGTCCGAGACGACGTCCCATAGGCACCTGGCCAGCAGTTCGCCGGCCTCGCGCAACGGCTCGACCGGTTCGTCGCGATGGTCCGCCGCGATTTCGTCGCGCGTAGGCGGTGGACTCGGCTCGGCGGTGGAATCGTCTCCGCGGAAGGACTCGATGTTTCTGTGCATGCGCACGGCCTCCTCGTAGACCTGGTCGATCGAAGGGTGGAAAACGGCTTTGAGGCTGCACGTATCCCACCCCTGAGGGGCCAGCTCATCGAGGACGTCGCGGCTGAACGGTCCAGAGGGGAAGAGTCCCGCCAGGGCCGCGAGTCGTTCGTCGTCATGAAGAGGATCTTCGGTCATCACCTGTTGAAAGGCGCAGGAGCCGAAGCAACCTGCGAGACGAGGCCCGGGGCACTCCGAAACGCCGCCGGCCGCGGCGAACCGCCCATCTCACTTCAGAAGCGCGACGAATCCGGCCTGCTCGAAGTGATGGTCCGCCGTCAGGGCTTCGGTCAACCCGCGCTGGTTCATTTCCACGAAGGAGATGCAGTCGACGAGCGACCACGCCTTGTCGGCGCGATCGGAGTAGAGTTGCAGTCCTTGCTGGAACTGGATAGACGTTGCGGTGACATCCCGCTTCGAGCGAAGAAAGGAAACGAGTTCGACCAAGCTGCCCCGGCGGCGCGGTTCGCTCATCGCGTTGCCGACCTCCGCAAGAACCCACTCCGTGGTCACGATCGCGCCGTCGAACGCGCTCGTGAGAGCCTTCGCCCGGTCGTGGTGCTGATCCGCAGGATTCAGGAGCGCCACGTAATACTGGGCATCGGCAAACCGCACCTTCATCGCTTTGGGACACCGTACAGATAGTGGTCAAGCTGAGCGGAATAGTCGGCGGGCAATCCCGCGCCCGCGCTGCCTGCCAGTCTGAGCAACCCCTCAGCGAGCGACTCTCCTCCATCCTCATCGCTGGGTGGTGTTTCGCACGTTCCAGCGAGATCGAGAAGCTCCTTGGCCAGTTTGCCCGCGTCATCCTCAAGCGTGGGCTCATCCGTCGTCACCTCGACGGAGACCGACGCGCCTTCAGGCAACTCGGGTTGGCCGTCAAGAACGATTATGCCGTTCGTCACTTTGCCGTGATAGACCATCGCAGGGACTCCTCGTTCACGCCTCCCATTGTAGCACCAGCCCGCCGGCGGGGCACGGGGAACGGACGGAACGGGGCGCGCCTTCGCCTCCGTGAGGCTCATCGCGACCCGCGATACGCCGGATCAGGACGCTGGTCCCAAAACCGACGTCGGGCAATCGGCCGCACTTCGTTGACGCCGTGTTTCGCAACCGGCCGATAGGCTGTGATCACGACGATTGAGAATCGCGAGGAAATAGGCTGAGTCTGCGAACCACGTCGTCATCGCTTCGGCTGGCCGTGAATGTAATGGTCGTGGTTGAACGAGAAGTCCGGCGGAAGATCGTCGATCGTTCCCGTCAATTCGATCAACTCGTCAGCAAATGATGGGCCTGCCGACTGCGGCGGCGTGGACGGCTCGACGGGCTCGACCCGGACCTCCGTACCTTCGGGCAGATCACCCCCGTTGATAAGCACCACAACGCCCTTCTGAACTCTGCCGTGATAGACCATCGTTTCGACTCCGGCCGGACACCTTTTCTCAACCTCCAGCTCTGCGAGCCGCCGCTACGGTGCAGGTAGCGATCGTGATTTCGCGCCAGATCCCGCGGCAGCCCCGGGCCAGCCGTGCCCGCGAGCTTCAGGAGCCGATCAGCGAGCGATCCCCGGCGAATGTAAGCGTCGTGATTGCGGGCGAAAGCCGGCGGCAGGTCCTTCACCTTACCGGCGAGCCGTGCCAACGCATCCGATAGCCTGCGGGCTTCCGCGTCATCTTCATCGAGCGCCTCGATTGGCTCAACGCGGACCTCCGTCCCTTCCGGGAGCGAAACGTCACCCGTCAGGACGATCATGCCTTTCTGAACTTTGCCGTGATACGTCATCGCGCTCCGCTCCCGGCGTCTGCTTCAGCATCCGCCCGCCCTATTCTACCCCCCCCGCCGCTGCAGCGGAAACAGAATCACGTCGCGGATGCTCTTCGAGTTGGTCAGCAGCATGGCCATCCGGTCGATCCCGACGCCCAGGCCGCCGGCCGGGGGCATGCCGTATTCCAGAGCGGTGATGAAATCCTCGTCCATCACCGCCATCGTCTCATCGCCCTCGCCGGCCACCTGCCGACGCAGGTTCTCTTCCTGCACCTGCGGATCGTTGAGTTCGGTGTAGGCGTTGCCGATCTCCATGCCCGCCACGAACGCCTCGAACCGCAGCGCGATCGACGGATTTTCCGGGTGCCGGCGGGTCAGCGGGCAGATCGCGGCCGGGTAGTCGTACACGAACGTCGGCTGCACCAAATGATACTCCACGGTCGCCTCGAAGATGGCATTGACGAGGACGTCGTGATCGACGGGTGAGCCGTCTTTGAGCTTCGTCGGGATCTCCAGCGATTCCGCCTTGGCGAGCACGGCCGCGTGGTCCGACATCTCGATGTCGTTGTACTCCCGCAACAGATCCGCATATCGCGCCCGGCGCCACGGCGGGGTGAAGTCCAGAACGTCGTGGCCGAATACCACCGCCATCCGCCCCTGGCGTATCAGTTCGACGCAGGCTCGGTGTTCCTTGAGCCTGACCTCGGCGGCCCAGGCCTTGGCCGAGTGGGCGGGCCGGTCGCCCCCCCCGGCCGCGGCAGCAGACTCGGCCGTCCCCTTGGTTTGGTACGTCTCCTCAAGCTCGCCACGTCGGCGTTCGATGGCCGCCAGGATCCCCGCCCGCTCGATCGCCGCCGCAAACATCCCCTCCACCCGCTCCATCATCACCCGGTAATCGGCGTACGCCTCGTACAGCTCGATCATGGTGAACTCGGGATTGTGCTTCGTGCTGATCCCCTCGTTGCGGAAGTTGCGGCAGACCTCGAAGACGCGCTCCATCCCGCCGACCAGAAGCCGCTTGAGGTAAAGCTCCGGGCTGATCCGCAGGAACAGGTCCATGTTCAGCGTGTTGTGGTGCGTCGTGAAGGGCCTCGCGGCCGCGCCGCCGTAGATGGGCTGGAGCGCGGGCGTTTCGACCTCCAGGTAGCCGCAGTCGAGCAGGTACTGCCGCACCGCCTGGATGATCTCGCTGCGCTGGCGGAAGACGTCGCGGACTTCCGGGTTGGCGAACAGGTCCACGTAGCGCTGGCGGTAGCGCAGTTCGACGTCGGTCAGGCCGTGCCACTTCTCCGGCGGCGGGCGCAGCGCCTTGGTCAACACGGTTACGCTCGACGCCCACACCGTCAGCTCGCCCGTCTTGGTCTTGCCGACGACGCCCTCGACGCTGATGATGTCGCCCAGGTCGAGTTGCCTGACCATCGGCCACTGGTCGCCGATCTCCTGCTTCGACAGGCCAAGCTGGATGCGTCCCGTGCGGTCGTCGATGGTCAGAAACGCGAGCTTGCCCATCACCCTCAGCAGCGCGATCCGCCCTGCCACCCGCGCCCGCAGGTCGGACCTCTCGCCATCGGCGATGTTCAGCGGCTCGGCGGCAGCCCGCACCTCGGCACAGGGCATCACCCCATCCACGCGGCCGCCGTAGGGATCGACCCCCATCTCCCGCAGCGCGTCGCGCTTCTTCATCCGCTCCAGTTTGAAACGATCCGGCTCTTCCATTGCTTGCTCGTGCTTGCTCGCGAAGTCAGAAAAACGCCCTTCAACCGGCGCGATTCGGACTCTACCGCGGCGCGGGGGGATGGGCAAAAAACGGCACGGCGGCAGGCTCCACCGACGCTGGGTCAGGCCGCGATCCAGCCCGATGCGGGGCTGCTTGCCGGGTGGCGAAAGCTGGTCGAAGCCGGCGGCTGGCGGATCGCCGTGTGCTGCGATCGTCCACGGCGGCAACGGTCACGCTCAACCAACCGACCAAGGCCGCAGCGATCCTGCGTGCCACCTTGGTTGCGATGTTCGTGCAACACGGGTGCGCGACGGAATCGAAACGGCTCCAAAGGACGAACCGAACTCGGCAGACGACTGCGAGCCATCCGTGCCCGTATCGTCAAAGGCGGCGAACCGCTGCTTGACGCGACCGGCCTCGATGCCGAGATTGCCGACCGCCGCGGCGAACGAGAGGCGCAGGCTTGGCGAAGATGTGGACGCCCTCCACGTGGCGGCGGCACGGCGTTCACGCTGCAAGGAGTTCGTCACCGCGGAGAAACCGGACAAACTGCCTTTCCGTGTCGGCCGACCCACGGTCCGAACCATCCGCTGAACCAGACACGCAACCCAGCCAAACGTGGAACTGAGCGTTCAGGGCTGCTCGCCGTCGGCGCCATCCCAAGGGAGCGTGGTTGAGCAGGATCCGCCGCATGGCCTCCGCCGCGACCCGAGCCATTCTGACTACCCGAGTCACCCCGACTACCGAGCTACTTTGACTGCCCGAACCATTCCGACTACCCGAGCCACTTCGACTACCCCAGCCGCTCTGGTTACGCCAGGGCGATTCCGAGCGGTCGGTCCGACTACGGTCGCCCGCCCGGCGGGTTCGCCGGGTCGGAGGTCGGGCCAGTGGCGCCAGCGGCGCCCTCGATCAGGGCCTCGGCTTCGGCGAGGAAGGCCTGATACTCGTCGCTCGCTGCGTTGCGGGTATCGCCCAGCAATTCGCGCAACCGGGTGAGCGAGGCTTTCGCGTCTTCGACCCAGCCGAGCTTGAACTGCTTCATGGCGATGAACGCGAGGTTGGTGGGTTGCGGACCTTGTCCGCTCTGGCTGCCTTACCGTCGTATCGACGGATCGATCAGGCTCTCGATGACTTGGGTCAACCGTTGCCGATCGGGCTTGGCCAACTCGCCCAGGCGCCGAACGACGATGCTCGACGAAACGTGGCGATCAGCGGTTTGAACCAAGTCGGCTTCGGCAAGCCGGCGGCGTGCCAGTCCAGCAATGCGAGGCTCGGATCGCCCGGATCGCGGCTCGTGAGCGCCACGACGACCACGTCCGCGTACGTCGAACTGAAGCTCGCCGGACTGACGATGACCGCCGGGCGCCGCTTGTCGGACGACAGGTCCGTGAAGGGGAATCGCACGAGCACGACGTCGCCGGCATTACATGGAGTCGTAGACGGCATCTTCGTCGTTGTCCCATGCCTTGGCGAATGCCGACTCCTGGGCGCTTTGCCATGCGTGCGCTTCATCAGCGCGGCCGGCATCCTCAAAAACCAGAATGACCTCGCCCGGGGCGATGTTCGGCAATCCGTCCGGCAGAATGACTTGCCGACCGTCGTATTTCGCCTTGATGACGACCATCGAGCGCTCCACGGGG